>NZ_JAOS01000031.1:0-282687 GCF_000523975.1 Mycobacterium sp. MAC_080597_8934
CCCCAAACTCGACCAGCCGTTGCCACGCGCGCTAGCACCCGATGTGGACGCGGCAGTGATGAACGCCGTTGCCCACCTGCAGGATCCGTTCGCCCGCATCGGCCTGACCGTGCTGCGTGGTGCCGGCCTGCGGGCGGGGGAACTGCTCGACCTCGAACTGGGCAGCATCATCGACTACGGACCGGCCGGAACCTGGCTGAAGGTGCCACTGGGCAAGCTCGCCACCGAACGCATGGTCCCGCTCTCCGCCGCGACCCTCGCCGCGCTCGACGAGTGGGTCGCCCTCCGCGGCACGCACCGGCCGCTGCCGCACCCACGCACCGGCGTGCTCACCGACTTTCTGTTCACCCGGCACGGACGCCGCCTGGGCTACACCCGGCTGCGCAACGGGCTGCTCACCGCCGCTGAATCCGCCGGGTTGCACCGTCCCGACGGCGGCGTCCTGATGGTCACTCCACATCAGTTGCGCCACACCTGGGCCACCGAACTCGCCAACGCCGGGATGAGTCTGCAGGCCTTGATGTCCTTACTCGGGCACGTCACTCCACAAATGACGATCCGCTACGCCACCCTGGCCTCGCCCACCCTGCGCGCGGCCTACGACGAAGCGATGGGCAAGATGCGCCGCCAGTTCACCCTCACCCCGGTCGGCAAACCGATCCTGCCCGACAAGGTCGGCTGGCTGCACAGTGAAATGCTGAAAACCCGCGTTGCACACGGATACTGCGCTCGCCACGAATCCGCGGGCGCGTGCCCTTATGCCAACATCTGCGAAACCTGCGACAACTACGTCACCGCCCCCGAATTCCGCGACACGCTCACCGACCAACTCGCCGACGTCCAGGCCCTCAGAACCGACGCCGAGTGCCGCGGCTGGACCGACGAAGCCGCCCGCCACGACCGCGTCGTCGCCCACGCCCTTACCGACCACCTCCAGCGCCTCGATCGATGAACATCCCACCCCGACGGGTTGACCCGCCCCCGAGGGCCGGATAATGGAGCGATTGAACAAGGAAATCAAACGCCGCACCGACGTCGTCGGCGTGTTCCCCAACCCCGCCGCGCTGTTACGGCTGGCCGGCTCGGTACTCGTTGAGGCCCACGACGAATGGCAGGTCGCCGACAAGCGCTACCTCTCCGAGACCAGCCTCGCTCTGCTCGACGTCAGTGACCAAAGTGCCGAAACCATTGCCCCCACAGCCGCTCTCACGGCATAGTGGCTACCACAGAGCCACACGCGGACACGCGACCGCTCTTACACCACTCCACAGGACGTGACCGACAATCGCGAAAAACGTTGCAGCCCAAATGGGTACAAACCACAACTGTCTGATGCGCGCTGTCCGACCCCACACGTACGTTTCGTTGAGCGCTTGGAATCGATCGACCTGGTCACTGGCCGACACCGGCCGCATCAAGCGAAATCGTCGCCGAACAGGCAGCACCACTAATGACTGCAATACAACGCCCACACCGGTGACGACGACCGCTTCGAGATAGTGACTCGATCTCTCGTAACAGGTGATGACCAGCGACCAAAGGGCATAGGTCACGAACATCGATGTGAACCCGAATGCCCAGATGACCCAGGGATACTTCGCGCCGTGCCGATCCCACACCCACTGCCAGATGCGATCCATGCCGCGAGACTAAACGTCCGCCGTAGGGAACGAGAAGACGCAAAAGCCCCCGCACGCAAGGGGTGTCGGGGGCGTTTGCGTCTGCTCGGCAGACCTAGTGATGGTGATGACCGTGGCCGTGGTCGTCGGCCTCCTCGGCCGGCTTGTCGACCACCGCCGTCTCGGTGGTGAGCACCATCCGCGCCACCGAGGCCGAGTTGAGCACCGCCGAGCGGGTCACCTTGACCGGGTCGATGACGCCGTCGGCGATCAGGTCGCCGTAGCTGAGCTTCTCGGCGTTGAGCCCGTGACCGGCGGGCAGCTCGGCGACCTTGTGCACGGCCACCGCGCCGTCCAGCCCGGCGTTGCTGGCGATCCAGTACAGCGGCGCCCCCAGCGCCTCGGCGAAAACGTCGACGCCCAGCGCCTGATCGCCGCTCAGCGATCCGCGCAGCTCGTCGAGGGCCTTGCGGGCCTGCAGCAGCGCCGACCCGCCGCCGGCGACGATGCCCTCCTCGACCGCGGCCTTGGCGGCGGCCACCGCGTCCTCGACGCTTTCCTTGCGTTCCTTGAGCGCGGTCTCGGTGGCCGCACCGACCTTGATCACCGCCACGCCGCCGGCCAGCTTGGCCAGCCGCTCCTGCAGCTTCTCGCGGTCCCAGTCGGAGTCGGTCTTCTCGATCTCGGCGCGCAGCTGCTTGATCCGGTTGGCCACGGCGTCTTTGGCGCCGCCGCCGTCGACGATGATGGTGTCGTCCTTGCTGACCACCACCCGCCGGGCCGAGCCGAGCACCTCGGTGCCGACCTCGCGCAGCAGCAGGCCGGTGTCGGGGTTGATCACCTGCCCGCCGGTCACGATGGCCAGGTCCTCCAGGAACGCCTTGCGCCGGTCGCCGAAGAACGGCGCCTTGACCGCAACGGCTTTCAGCGTCTTGCGAATCGAGTTGACGACGAGGGTGGCCAGCGCCTCGCCCTCGATGTCCTCGGCGATGATCAACAGCGGCTTGCCCGACTCGGCGACCTTCTCCAGCATCGGCAGCAGGTCGGGCAGCGAGCTGATTTTCTCCTGGTGCAACAGGATCACCGGGTCATCCAGCACGGCCTGCTGGGCGTCGAAGTCGGTGACGAAGTAGGCCGACAGGAAGCCCTTGTCGAAGCCGACGCCCTCGGTGAACTCCAGCTCGGTGTTCAGCGTCGAGGACTCTTCGACGCTGACCACGCCGTCGACCCCGACCTTGGTCATCGCCTCGCCGACCAGCTCGCCGAGCACCTGGTCGCGCGACGACACGGTCGCCACCTGGGCGATCGCGTCCTTGCCGGACACCGGGGTGGCCGAGGCCAGCAGCGCCTCGGACACCGCGTCGGCGGCCTTGGAGATTCCGGCGCCGAGCTCGATGGGGTTGGCGCCCGCCGCCACCAGCCGCAGGCCGCCCTTCACCAGTGCCTGCGCCAGCACAGTCGCGGTGGTGGTGCCGTCGCCGGCGACGTCGTTAGTCTTGGTCGCCACCGACTTCACCAGCTGGGCGCCCAGGTTCTCGAACGGGTCCTCCAGGTCGATTTCCCGCGCGACGGTGACGCCGTCGTTGGTGACGGCCGGCCCGCCGAATGCCTTGGCCAGCACCACATGCCGGCCCCGCGGACCCAGCGTCACCCGGACCGCATCGGCAAGCGTGTTGACGCCGGCCTCGATGGCGCGGCGCGCGGTCTCGTCGTACTCAATGATCTTGCTCATCAGGCTCCTTCAAACCGGGCTGTAACGCATGCCGCCCCGGAAATCACCCGCGTGGGGACGCGGGGATCGCCGGGGCGGGACACGGTTGTTACTTGGAGACGACAGCCAGCACGTCGCGCGCCGACAGGATCAGGTACTCCTTGCCGTTGTACTTGATCTCGGTGCCGCCGTACTTGCTGTAGATGACGGTGTCGCCTTCCGAGACGTCCAGCGGAATGCGCTTCGCGCCGTCGTCGTCCCACCGGCCGGGACCGACGGCGACGACGGTGCCTTCCTGCGGCTTCTCCTTGGCGGTGTCGGGAATGACCAGACCGGATGCGGTCGTGGTCTCGGCCTCGTTGGCCTGCACGAGAATCTTGTCCTCGAGTGGCTTGATGTTCACCTTCGCCACGATTGGAGCCCTCCAGTGTTTGGGTCGGGTCCGGGGCGCGCCCCGAACATGCCGAATAATCAGGTGTTCGGCATTCGTCCATGCCCGAGCGCCGTCGTCGCGGGTGCCGACACCGGGCTTGGTCGATTGCCACCTAGCACTCTATACATGCGAGTGCTAGCACTCAAGGGCACTCCGCTGCTTCTCGTGTGTTCGCCGTCGGCGATCAGCTGACCTGCGCTTTCACCACCGGCAAGCCCGGATCGGTGGGCACGTCCAACGGCGACGGCGGCGCCCCGGCGGCCACCAGATGCGCGGCGAACGACGCGATCATCGCCCCGTTGTCGGTGCACAGCGCCGGCCGGGGGATGCGCAGCGTCAGCCCGGCCGCCGCGCAGCGCTGCTCGGCCAGCTCGCGCAGCCGCGAGTTGGCGGCCACTCCTCCGGCGATCAGCAGGGTGGCGACGCCGAGGTCGGTGGCCGCGCGCACCGCCTTGCGGGTCAGCACGTCGGCCACGGCCTCCTGGAAGCCGGCCGCGACGTCGGCGTTCACCGCGTCCGGGTGGCTTTCCAGGTACCGCGCCACGGCCGTCTTGAGCCCGGAGAAACTGAACGCGTACGGGGCGTCACGCGGGCCGGTCATGCCGCGCGGGAACACGATCGCCTCCCGGTCGCCGGTGCGGGCCAGCTCGTCGAGCACCCGGCCGCCCGGGTAGCCCAGCCCCAGCAGCCGCGCCACCTTGTCGTAGGCCTCGCCCGCGGCGTCGTCGACGGTGCTGCCCAGCTCGACGATCGGGTCGCCGAGCGAGCGCACCTGCAGCAGGTGGGTATGGCCGCCGGAGACCAGCAGCGCGACGCACTCGGGCAGCGGCCCGTGCTGGTAGACGTCGGCGGCCAGGTGCCCGCCCAGGTGGTTGACGGCGTAGAACGGCACCCCCCAGGCCGCCGAATACGCTTTGGCCGCAGCGACTCCCACCAGCAGGGCACCGGCCAGCCCGGGCCCGATGGTGGCCGCGACGACGTCGGGTTTGGTCACGCCGGCGGCGGACAGGGCGCGGCGCATGGTGGGCCCCAGGGCCTCCAGGTGTGCGCGCGACGCGATCTCGGGCACCACGCCGCCGAACCGCACGTGCTCGTCGACGCTGGAGGCGACCTCGTCGGCCAGCAGGGTCACCGCACCGTCGGCGTCCAGCCGCGCGATGCCGACTCCCGTTTCGTCGCAAGAGGTTTCGATCGCCAGGATGGTCGTCATTGCCGGGCCTTTCTGCGCATGGTGTAGGCGTCGGCGCCGCTGATGCGGTAATAGCGCCGGCGCAGGCCGATCTGCTCGAACCCGACGCTGCGATACAACCCGATGGCCGGCTCGTTGTCGGTGCGCACCTCCAGATACACCACACCGCCGTCGGCGAACTCGAGCAGCCGGTCGAGCATCAGGCGGCCGATGCCCCGGCCCTGATATGCCGGGTCCACGCCGATGGTGTGGATCTCGTACTCGTACGGCGGAACCCGGCCCAGCCGGGAGATGCCGGCGTAGCCGACCAGTGTGTCGCCGACCCGCGCGCCGACGTAATGGTTGTGCGCACTGGCCAATTCGCGGTGGAACGCCGCGGCCGGCCACGGGTCGTCGCCGTCGAAGAGCTGCGCCTCCAGTTCGGCGCAGCGCCGTGCGTCGGCCCGCGTCAAGGCGCCGACGGTGACCGGTTCGCCGCCCGCGGTCATGGCCGGGCCGCCCGCGGTGTGGCGTCCGGGCGGCGCAGATACAGCGGCACCAGCGGCTGCGGCCGGACCGACCAATCGCCGACTGCCGCAACCAGTCCGGCCGGCGTCGGGTGCGCGGGTCCGGTGACCGGCAGGCCGAACAGGCGCGCGTGCTCCGGGGAGCCGGCCACCGCCTCGGCCCCACCCGGGTCGACGTCGGCGGGGGCGGCGACGGCCGGACCATCGGTGCGCACCCCGTCGCGGTAGCGGG
Organism: Mycobacterium sp. MAC_080597_8934; assembly: GCF_000523975.1. Lineage (NCBI taxonomy): Bacteria > Bacillati > Actinomycetota > Actinomycetes > Mycobacteriales > Mycobacteriaceae > Mycobacterium > Mycobacterium sp. MAC_080597_8934. Next base: position 5,691 of record NZ_JAOS01000031.1, read on the forward strand.
CCCAGTACACCTCGCGGCGCCGCGCGTCGGTGACCACCAGCGTGTCGCCGGTGGTCTGCCCGCCGATGGCGTCCAGGCTGCACACGCCATGCACCGGGATGCCCAGCGCGTGGCCGTAGGCGGCGGCGGTGGCCATCCCGGCCCTCAGGCCGGTGAACGGGCCCGGGCCGCAGCCCACCACGACGGCCGCCAGATCCGTCATATTCAGCCCCGAATCGTGCAGGGCAGCAAGCACATTCGGCGTGAGCCGTTCGGCGTGCGCCCGGGCGTCCACGGTGATCCGCTGGGCCAGCACGGACAGGTCGTCGCGGCGCACGATGCCGGCGGTCACCGCCGGCGTGGAGGTGTCCAGGGCCAGCACCAGCGGGCTCATGACGGCTCCCCGCCCGCCCAGCGCCAGGTCGCGATCCGCACGTCGGATCCGCTGACCCGCTCCAGCCGGATGTCCAGGTGCCGCGGCGCGAGACGCTCGACCAGGCCCTCACCCCACTCCGCCACCACGACGGCGTCGTCCAAATCGCTGTCCAGGTCCAGCGAGTCGAGCTCACCGAGCAGGTCGGCACCCTGATTGCCGGTGTGGTCGAGCAACCGGTACAGGTCGACGTGGATCATCGTCGGCGCGCCGGGCCGCCGCGGCGGGTGCACCCGGGCCAGCACATAGGACGGCGAGGTGACCGGGCCGTCGACATCCATAGCCGCGGCAATTCCCTTGGCCAGCACCGTCTTTCCAGCACCGAGCGGGCCGGACAGCACCACCACGTCGCCGGCGCGCAGCTGCTCGGCCAGCCGCGCGCCGAGCGCGGCGGTGTCCTGCGCGGTGGGCAGCGTCGCGGTGCCGGATTCAGCCACGGCGCCACAACCTTTCCCCGATTCGCCGCAGCGCCAGTGCGGCCCGGCTCGGGGTGGCGCGGCGGACCAGCCGTACCAGCCCACCGTTGATGGCCTCCGGCTTGTCCAGCAGCGCCAGGTGACTGGCCCCGGCGACGATGACGAGCTCGGACTGCGGCAGGCTGGCCGCCATCTTGCGGGAATACTCGTCCGGGGTGAGCAGGTCGTGGTCGCCGCAGGCGATCAGGGTGGGGACCCGCAGCAGCGTCCACAGCCCGGCGGTTTCGTCGTGGTGTTCCAATGCGTCCAGAAAGCCCACCATGGTCGGGATGGGTGTGCTGTTCATCATCCGCTGGGAGAACGCGTCCAGGCTCCGGCTGACCTGCAGGTCGCTGAAGGAGGCGGCCCGCAACACCGGGCCGATCAGCGAGCGGGACACGTTGCGGCCCCGGTGCATCAGCTTGGGCGCCGACCGGGCGGCAACCCGAACCGCCTCCAGCGCAGGGTTTTTCAGGATCTCACCCAGCGGCGAACGCGAAACCCCTTCGGCCGCAGACGAAATCAGCGCGGCACCGACGATCCGGCGGCCGTACTGCTCGGGGAACTGGCGGGCGTGTGAGAGCACGGTCATGCCGCCCATCGAGTGGCCCACCAGCACCACCAGCCCGCGCGGCGCCACCACCTGCAGCACGGTTTGCAGGTCCCGGCCGAGCTGGGTCAGCGTGTAGCTCTCGGGTGCGGCCTCCCCGGATCTGCCGTGCCCGCGCTGGTCGTAGAAGACCATCCGCACGTCGGGTCCCAGCTGTTCGGGCAGCCGGGTCCGCTGAAAATGGAAGGCGCCCATCTGCAGACAGAACCCGTGGACGAACACCATGGTCAGCGGCGCGTCGGGCGGGCCGGCTTCGCGGACCGCCAGCGGCACCCCGTCGGGTGTGGTCACCACCAGGGCGCGGTCACCGTCGAAGGTGTTGAAATCCTCGTCGGCGTAAGGGTCTTCGATGGTGGCCCGCTGGGTCATGGACCGGCGGGCCGAGGCCCCGACGATGGTGGCGACCGCGGTCACCCCCGCGCCCCCCGCAAGCCAGGTCCTGCCCTTGTGGCGCTTGCGGGTTCGGTCAGGACTCAACGGTGTGCGCCTCGCGGTAGGTCCTGGTGATCCGCCCGCGGGGGCTGGTCACCACTTCGTAGTGGATGGTGCCGAGCAGATCGGCCCAATCCTGGGCGGTGGGTTCACCGCTGCTGCCCGGCCCGAACAGGATCGCCTCGTCGCCCTCGGCCACGTCGGGGCGGCCCGGGCCCAGGTCGACGACGAACTGGTCCATGCAGATCCGGCCGACGCCCGGCCGCCGCCGGCCGTTGATCGACACCTGCAGCCGCCCGCCCAGCGACCGGAAGATGCCGTCGGCGTAGCCCACCGGCAGCAGCGCCAGGTTGGTGTCGCGCTGCGCCGTCCAGGTGTGTCCGTATGACACGCTTTCCCCCGCACGTATCGACTTCACCAGTGCCACAGTACATTTCACCGTCATCGCGGGCACCAGGCCCATGTCGCCCAGCTCGGGGACAGGGCTGAGGCCGTACACCGCGATACCGGGGCGCACCATGTCGAAGGCCAGGTCGGGACGCGACATGGTGGCCGACGAATTCGACAGGTGGGCCACCTCGAAGCGCACCCCCTGCTCGCGCGCCTGGGCCAGCATGTCGGTGAACCGTTGCGCCTGAACGTCATTCACCGGGTTGGCGGGTTGGTCGGCGTACACCATGTGAGACATCAGGCCGCGCGGCACGATGGCCTCCTCGGCGACGGCGCGGCGCAGCGCGGTCAGCATCGACGGGTACTGCGCCGGCGGCACGCCGTTGCGGTTCAGCCCGGTGTCGACCTTGACGGTGACCGTGGCGGTCCGGCCGGTGTCGCGCACCGCGGTCAGCAGCTCGTCGAGCTGGCGCTGCGAGGACAGGCCGATCTGCACGCCGGCCAGCAGCGCGGGCCGGAAGTCGATGCCGGGCGGATGCAGCCAGGCCAGCACCGGCGCGCTGATCCCCGCGGCGCGCAGCGCCAGCGCCTCGTCGACGGTGGCCACGCCCAGCTCGGCGGCCCCGGCGGCCAGCGCGGCACGCGCCGTCTGCACGGCCCCGTGGCCGTAGCCGTCGGCCTTGACCACGGCCATCACCTGCGCGCCGCGGGCCTGCTCGCACAGCAGCCGCACGTTGTGCTCGATGGCGCCCAGGTCGACCAGCGCCTCGGCGAGGACGCCCGGGGTCAGGGATATCGGCGTAACGGCCACGGCGGCCATTGTCCCAGAAACGCGCGCGTGCTCTCTCCCAGTGCCCAACGTGCACTCATGGCGAAAAAATCGCGAAAAACTCGCCGTGGCTGCACGCTCGGCGCAAAGTCTCAGTGCGCGAAGTGCTGGGCGTCGTAGTGGCCGCCCGGCTTGACCTTGTCCAGCGAGGTCAGCGCCGAGACGGCGTCGTCGTGCAGCGCCCGGGCCAGGTCGGCCGACAGCCCCTCACGCACCACGATGCGCAGCACCGAGACGTCGGTGGCGTTGTCGGGCATGGTGTAGGCGGGCACCTGCCAGCCGTAGGTGCGCAGCTCATGGGAGACGTCGAACTCGGTGTAGCCGCGGTCCTTGGCCAGCCGGAAGGCGACCACCGGGATCGCCGAGCCGTCCGAGATCAGCTCGCAGTGCTCGCTGACCCGCAGCTGCTCGCCCAGCCAGCGCGCCGTGCCGGACAGCGTCTGCATCACCTTGGTATAGCCCTCGCGGCCCAGCCGCAGGAAGTTGTAGTACTGGCCGACCACCTGGTTGCCGGGGCGCGAGAAGTTCAGCGTGAAGGTCGGCATGTCGCCGCCCAGGTAGTTGACCCGGAACACCAGCTCGTCGGGCAGGTACTCCTTGCTGCGCCACACCACGAAGCCGACGCCGGGATAGGTCAGCCCGTACTTGTGCCCGCTGACGTTGATCGACACCACCCGGGGCAGCCGGAAGTCCCACTTGAGCTCGGGGTGCAGGAACGGCACCACGAACCCGCCGCTGGCGGCGTCGACGTGCACCGGGACGTCCACGCCGCCGGCTGATGCTGGTTTGAGGGCCAGCTTGTCCAGCGCGCCGCAGATGTCGGCGACCGGTTCCAGCTCGCCGGTGTAGGTGGTGCCCAGGATGGCCACCACGCCGATGGTGTCCTCGTCGACGGCGTCGACGACCTGTTCGGGGGTGATGACGTAGCGGCCCTCCTCCATCGGCAGGTAGCGGGGCTCGACGTCGAAGTAGCGGCAGAACTTCTCCCAGACCACCTGGACGTTGGAGCCCATCACCAGGTTCGGGGTGCGCTTCTTCCAGTCCTTGGTCTTGGCGCGCCACCGCCACTTCATCGCCAGCCCGCCCAACATCACCGCCTCGCTGGACCCGATGGTGGACACCCCGCAGGCGCTGTACGGGTCGGCGTCGTTCAGACCTTCGGCGTGGAACAGGTCGGCGACCATGCACACGCAGCGCTGCTCGATGGCCGCGGTGGCCGGGTATTCGTCCTTGTCGATCATGTTCTTGTCGAACGTCTCGGCCATCAACCGCCCGGCCTCGGGGTCCATCCAGGTGGTGACGAAGGTGGCCAGGTTCAGCCGGGAGCTGCCGTCGAGCATCAGCTCGTCGTGGATGAACCGGTAGGCGGCGTCGGGATCCATCGACTCGTCGGGCATCCGCAGCGCGGGCACCGGCGCGGTGAACAGCCGGCCGGTGTAGGCCGGGGCAATGGCATGCGCGGGCAGCGAAGGATGTTGGGGCACTGGGGAATTCCTCTCTATAGGTCTACAGGGCGGCCAGGGCGGCCCGGATGTGCGGAACCATGCGCGACGAGGAGGTGGGCGCCTCGCCGGGGCCGGGGTCGGCGGCCGAAAGCGCCGCGGCGCGGGCGTGCACGAAGGCCGCGGCCGCGGCGGCCTCGCCGGCCGGTAATCCGGAGGCGAGCAGCGCGCCGATCATCCCGGACAGCACGTCGCCGGAGCCGGCGGTGGCCGCCCAGGATTGGCCGGCCGGGTTGAGGTAGACGGGGCCGCCGGGGTCGGCGATGACGGTGACATTGCCCTTCAGCAGCACGGTGACACCCAGGGTGTCGGCCAGTCTGCGGGTGGCGCCGACGCGGTCGTCGCCGGGCGGGCTGCCCGCCAGGCGGGCGAATTCCCCGGCGTGCGGGGTCAGCACCGTCGGCGCCGCCCGGTTGGCCACCAGCTCGGGGTGGGCCGCCAGCATGGTCAGCCCGTCGGCGTCGACGATCACCGGCAGGTCGGTTTCCAGGGCGAACCACAGCGCGGCGGCCCCGGCGTCGTCGGTGCCCAGCCCCGGGCCGACCACCCAGGACTGCACCCGCCCGGCCGACGCCGGGGTGGGCGACGCGATCACCTCGGGCCAGTGCGCGAGCACCTCCCGGTGCGCGCTGCCGGCGTAGCGGACCATCCCGGAGGTGGCCGCGACGGCCGCGCCGGTGCACAGCACGGCCGCGCCGGGATAGGTGGCCGAGCCGGCCATCACGCCGGTGACGCCCTGGGTGTACTTGTCGTCGTGCGGCCCGGGCACCGGCCAGCGGGCGGCCACGTCGGCGGCCTCGAACCCCAGCACGTCGGTCTGCGGCAGGTCGAGCCCGATGTCGATCAGCTTCACCCGTCCGCAGTCGCCGAGCGCGTGCACGGGTTTGAGCCCGCCGAAGGTGACGGTCAGCACCGCGTGCACGGCGGGGCCGCTTGTCGCCCCGGTCGCCGCGTCGATGCCGCTGGGGATGTCGACGGCCACCACCGGAATTCCCGCGTCGTCGACGGCGGCGAACACCTCGGCCGCCGCGGGCCGCAGCGCCCCCGAGCCGGAGATGCCCACCACCCCGTCGATGACGAGATCCGTTGTCGGCGAAACGCTTTCGACGATGCGACCACCGGCCTTTCCGAATGTGGCCAGGCCCTTGCGGTGGGCGCGCTCGGGGTTGAGCAGGATGGCGTCCGCGGCGGCGCCGCGCCGGCGCAGGAAGGTGGCCGCCCACAGCGCGTCACCGCCGTTGTCGCCGGAGCCGACGACCGCGCACACCCGCCGCCCGGCCACCCCGCCGGTGCGGGCGGTCAACTCGGCGGCGATCTCGGTGGCCAATCCGAAGGCCGCCCGGCGCATCAGGGCGCCGTCGGGCAGGCTGGCCAGCAGCGGCGCCTCGGCCGCACGGATCGCGTCCACGCTGTAGTAATGCCGCATCAGAGCCAGATTACGTGCACGTGCTTGGCGCGCGGCACCTTTCGTTACCGGCCGGAGTCGTCGTTACCGGCCGGAGTCGACGTCGGGCCGGGCCGGCGGCGCCACGCGCCGGCGCAGCATGGTGCGCAGCCGCGCCGGGCTGAGCTGCCGCCCGCCCTTGGCGCGGGTCATCGGGTAGAAGCACAGGCCGATCAGGATCGAGGTGAAATGCCCGATCGCGGTGAAGTTCAGCTCGACGCGGTCCATGGTGAGCAGCGGGAAACCGAAGATGAGGAACAGCACCCCGAGATAGCCCCACCGCCACGGCCGGGCGATGTGGAAGGTCAGCACCGCCATCACCCCGACCAGGAAGTAGCTCACCCCGATGTCGCGGGCGTGCACCAGCCGCTCCGACGCGTCGTGTTTCTCGATGGCGAAGTAGAGAATGCCCTCGCTGATGTAGGTGGCCAGGATGTGCGAGCTCAACCCCACGGTGAGCCAGCGCAGCTGACCGAGCCAGTGTTCGGCCGGCGCCAGGAACAGGGTGAACAGCAACAGGTAGGGCTCGAAGTTCTTGCCGTCGATCCACAGCAGGCTGGAAAACAGGACGTCCAGCGGATCCCGGCCCAGCTCGTGAATGTTGGTGGAGCGGTGCAGCAGTACCGAATGCAGCTGCCGGCCGGTGAGCTGGTTCTGGATGATGGTGGTGATCATCAGCACCAACAGCCAGCCGTAGGTCAGCGGGGCACTGATGACGAAGTGCCACACCGCCCGCGTCATGCCGCGCACTCGCCCCCGCACCGATGCCTGCCCCACGACATCAACCTTGGCATGCGTGGCATGTCATGCGTACGACTTCGGGGGCGAACACGCCGCCGCTCGTCAGCCGCCTGTCGTCGCGGGGGCCGGCTGGGCCGGCGCGGCGGCCGGCGGCGGGTTCAAATGCCGCCACCAGCAGCCGATGTAGAGCACCATCGAGATCGCCAACGCGACCAGCACCCAGATCACCACGGTGATGTCGACCCAGCTGCCGAACGGCGGCGAACCGGGCAGCGCGTTGCGCAGCGGCACCACCGCGAACAGCATCGCCGCGTACCACGTCGTCATCGGCGGCTGGAACGGCCGCCGGTCCCGGGTGGTCTGGATCGCCACGAACAGGGCCAGGCTGGCGATCGCGATCAGCACGCCGAGGATGACGATGGCGAACGCCGCGGTGCTCATCGAGCGCCGCACGTGCAGCCGGTAGGGGCCGTCGGCCTGGGGCCGGGTCGCGGTGAGCTGCCAGCCGGACAGGTGGTCGACGAAGGTGACGGGGACGTGGTCGGGGTCCCGGTCGGTGTCCGGGCCGTAGAAGATCTCGACTTCCAGCGGGCCCGAGTGGTATTGGTCGAACGGCCAGCGCTCGATCTGGCCGGCGATGGTCAGCGGGACGGCCATCAGGCCGGGCAGCATGCCCTTGGTCCAGGTGTGCCGGGACGGCATCGCCGAGGAGCGGACCCGCAGGCTCAGATCCTCCTTGAGGTGGTGGGTCTTCGGATCCAGCAGTGCCGACCCCGGATTGAAGGCCAGGTTGACGGCGAGCACGCTGTTGTTCGACTGGATGTCTTCGACGTTGATCGTCGCCGACGGCCGGTCCCCGTCCATCGTCGGGTTGGCCTCGTCGATCCGGCGGCCGGTGCCGCTTTGCGCGTACAGCACGACCGAGCCGATGTATGCGGCCAGGACAAGCACCACCAGGCCAACGACGCCGTATCTCATGCCGGCCGATCGCATACTTCCTCCCGAACGGGCATGGGCGCCTTGCTCACTGGCGCCGAAATGCTGTCCCAGGGCAATGTAATCGATCGACCGCGGATGCGCGGCTTATCCGGGTGAAGCCGTTGCCCGGCTATTCCACCGTGACGGACTTGGCCAGGTTTCGCGGCTTGTCCACGTCGTAGCCGCGGGCCTGGGCCACCGACGCAGCGAACACCTGCAGCGGGATGGTCGACAGCAGCGGCTGCAGAAGCGTTGACACCGAGGGGATTTCGATCAAGTGATCGGCGTACGGCCGCACCGTGTCGTCGCCCTCCTCAGCGATCACGATGGTGATCGCGCCGCGGGCCTGGATTTCGCGGATGTTGGACAGCAGCTTGGCGTGCAGCACGGCCGACCCTTTGGGCGACGGCATGATGACGATGACCGGCAGGTCGTCCTCGATCAGCGCGATGGGCCCGTGCTTGAGCTCGCCGGCGGCGAATCCCTCGGCGTGCATGTAGGCCAGTTCCTTGAGTTTGAGCGCGCCTTCCAGCGCCACCGGGTAGCCGACGTGGCGGCCCAGGAACAGCACGGTCGGCGACTGGGCGAACCGCTGGGCCAGCGCGGCCACCGGCTTGATCGTCGCCAGCACCCGCGCCACCAGGTCCGGCATGGCTTCCAGCTCGTGGTATTCCCGCTCGACCTCGTCGGGGTATTTGGTGCCGCGGGCCTGCGCCAGCGCCAGGCCGACCAGGTAGTTGGCGGTGATCTGGGCCAGGAACGTCTTCGTGGAGGCGACGCCGATCTCCGGGCCGGCGCGGGTGTAGAGCACGGCGTCGCATTCGCGCGGGATCTGGCTGCCGTTGGTGTTGCAGATCGCCAGCACCTTGGCCTTCTGCTCCTTGGCGTGCCGCACCGCCTCCAGGGTGTCGGCGGTCTCGCCGGACTGCGAGATGGCGACCACCAGGGTGCTGCGGTCCAAAACCGGGTCGCGGTAACGGAATTCGCTGGCCAGCTCCACTTCCACCGGCAGCCGCGTCCAGTGCTCGATCGCGTACTTGGCCAGCAGCCCGGAGTGGTAGGCGGTGCCGCAGGCCACCACGAACACCTTGTCGACCTCGCGCAGTTCCTGATCGGACAGCCGCTGCTCGTCGAGCACGATGCGGCCGTCGACGAAATGGCCGAGCAGCGTGTCGGCCACCGCGGCGGGCTGCTCGGCGATCTCCTTGAGCATGAAGTACTCGTAGCCGCCCTTCTCGGCGGCGGCCAGATCCCAGTCGATGTGGAATTCGCGGTACGCCCCGGGCCCCAGGTCGTCGTTGCCGTCGAAGTCGGTGATGCGGTAGCCGTCCGCGGTGAGCACCACGGCCTGGTCCTGGCCGAGCTCGATGGCGTTGCGGGTATGCGGGATGAACGCCGCCACGTCGGAGCCGACGAACATCTCGCCGTCGCCGATGCCGATCACCAGCGGGGTGGAGCGGCGGGCGGCGACGATGGTGCCGGGTTCGTCGGCGTTGGCGAACACCAGGGTGAAGTGGCCGTCGAGGCGGCGCAGCACGGCGAGCACCGAGGCGGCGAAGTCGCCGGCCGTCGGGCCGTGCCGGTAGGCCTGCGCCACCAGGTGCACGGCGACCTCGGTGTCGGTGTCGCTGGCGAACTCCACGCCGTCGGCCTCCAGCTCGTGGCGCAGGCCGGCGTAGTTCTCGATGATGCCGTTGTGCACCACGGCGATCTTGCCGGCGGCGTCGCGGTGCGGGTGCGCGTTGCGGTCGGTGGGCCGGCCGTGGGTGGCCCACCGGGTGTGGCCCAGGCCGGTGGTGCCGGTCAGCGCCGACGGCGGCAGCTGCGCCACCGCCTCCTCGAGGTTGGCCAGCCGGCCGGCGCGGCGGCTCACCGTCAGGGTGCCGTCGCCGTTGACCAACGCGACTCCCGAGGAGTCGTAACCGCGGTACTCCATGCGGCGCAGCGCGGCCATGACGACCGCGCAGGCGGGCTGCTGCCCGACGTAGCCGACGATTCCGCACATTCTGCTCAGGGTAGTGCAGGCGCAGGGCCGGGCCGCCAGTCCGCGGGCGCCCGCCGGCGCCGCCGCGGCCGTCATGACCGTCGCTGCCGACGGGAAAATGTTTTCACCTGATGTCTTTGTGACGTTTTCGTTCGCTTCATCGGGTTCGCGGTGCGTGTTTCTAACATTCGAGGGGAAAGCACCGTCGGCGAGTACCGAGGCAACCGGAAAGGACGAGCTGCTTGAAGCCCGCCCGATCGCGATTCCGCAGCGTGCCGGCCACGAAACCGTGGTCAACCATTCGGATTCAGGGCTTTACCGGAAATGGACCGGATAATTCCGGCTACCGAAGCCATGTCTTTTGCCGAGCCACCAATTCAGCCGGAGAAGAATTGACTTTCTCCGACCGGCCGCCGGGCGCCACGAGGAGGCAATCATGACCGCAATTCGGTGCGACGATGTGGTGACCGCCACCCGGGTGCCGGCGGCCCGGGCGGCCCGCCCGCCGCGGCCCGCGCCGGCGGACTCGGGCAACCCGTTGATGGACATGACCACCCGCCTGCTGGCCATCCCGCTGCACCAGTTGTACGCGGTGCTGTGGCGGGTGGGGATCATCGAGGTCAGGGCCTGAGCGGGGGCCGGGCCGCGTTTCCCCGGCGCCGGGATGCGATGCGCTAACGTCGACGCGTGGCCCGCATCCGCAAGCTCGTCGCAGCGCTTCACCGCCGTGGTCCGCACCGGGTTTTGCGGGGTGACCTGGCCTTTGCCGGACTGCCCGGGGTGGTGTACACGCCCGAGGAGGGGCTGAATCTGCCCGGAGTGGCGTTCGGCCACGACTGGCTCACCGGCGCCGCCCGCTATGCGAACCTGCTGGAGCATCTGGCGTCGTGGGGCATCGTGGCCGCCGCCCCCGACACCCAGCGGGGGTTGGCGCCGTCGGTGCTGAACTTCGCCTTCGACCTGGGCACTGCCCTGGACATCGTGTCGGGGGTGCGGTTGGGGCCGGGCAAGATCAGCGTGCATCCGGCCAAGCTGGGGGTGGCCGGGCACGGTTTCGGCGCCTCGGCGGCGGTGTTCGCCGCGGCGGGAATGCCGGCCAACCCCGCGGCGGTGGCGGCGGTCTTTCCCAGCGTGACCAGCCCGCCGGCCGAGCAGCCGGCGGCGACGCTGCGGGTGCCGGGCGTGATCTTCACCGCGCCGGGTGACGCGAAGACGCTGAACTCCAACGCGCTGGCGCTCGCCGAGGTGTGGGACGCCGCCACCGTGCGTGTCATCAACAAGGCCGAACCGGGTGGGCTGGTCGAGGGCCGGCGGCTGACCAAGGTCGTGGGCCTCGCCGGCGCGCACCGGCGCACCCAGCGATCGGTCCGGGCGCTGCTGACCGGATACCTGCTCTACACGTTGGGCGGCGACAAGAAGTACCGCGACTTCGCCGATCCGCACGTGCAGCTGCCCGGGACGGCGGCCCCCGATCCCGAGGCCGGCGCCGTGCCGCTGGAAGAGAAGATCGTCGCCCTGCTGAAGTGAGGTGGCGGCGTGGTAAGCATCTTTGATGCGGATCGGGATCGCTCTTAACTATTCGGGTGGCTTTCACGAGGCCGTGGACCGCGTGGTCGAACTCGAGAAGGCCGGCATCGAGGTCGCGGTGGTGGCCGAGGCGTATTCCTTCGACGCCATCAGCCAGCTGGGCTATCTGGCCGCCAAGACCCGCACCGTCGAGCTGGCGTCCGGGGTGCTGCCGCTCTACATCCGCACGCCGTCGCTGCTGGCGATGACGGCCGCGGGGCTGGATTACGTGTCCGACGGGCGATTCCGCCTGGGCATCGGCACGTCGGGCCCGCAGGTGATCGAGGGGTTCCACGGCGTCCCGTTCGACGCGCCGATCGGCCGCACCCGCGAGATCGTGGAGATCTGCCGCATGGTGTGGCGGCGCGAACGCGTGCAGTACGCCGGCAGGCACTACCAGCTGCCGCTGCCCCCGGACCGCGGCACGGGCCTGGGCAAGCCGCTGCACCTGATCAATCATCCGGTGCGCGAACGGATTCCGATCAGCATTGCCGCGCTGGGGCCCAAGAATGTGGAGCTCACCGCCGAGATCGCCGAGGGTTGGCAGCCGGTTTTCTATCTTCCGGACAAGGCCGGGTCCATCTGGGGTGGGGCGTTGGCGGCCGGTGCCGCCAAGCGTGATCCGGCGCTGGGCCCACTCGATGTGATGGTGCACGCGTCGCTGGCGATCGGCGACGACGTCGACCAGCGGCTGGCCTGGGTCAAGCCGCAGCTGGCTCTCTACATCGGCGGGATGGGCGCCAAAGGCCGCAATTTCTACCACAATCTGGCCACCCGGTACGGGTTCGGCGAGGTCGCGGACCGGATCCAGGAGCTGTACCTGTCCGGCCGCAAACAGCAGGCCATCGACCTGGTGCCCGACGAGCTGGTGCGGGGCATGTCGCTGGTGGGCCCGCGCGGATACGTCGCCGAACGGATGGCCGCGTTCGCCGAGTCCGGGGTGACGACGCTGTTGTTGAGCCCGCTGGCCGCCGACCGGGACGAGGCCCTGGGCTTCGTCGAGCAGGCGCTGCAGTTGCGGCCGTGACCGGTCACTGTCCGGCCTGCGGAAGCTGGTCTGCGGCAATCTGACACGGCGTCGATCCCGGCTCCGGCGCGGGCTGGGCCGCGGCAGGGCCGGGCCCGGGTCGGCCGGCGGCTCGGCCGGTGGCGCGCCGGCGGTGGCGCGCCCGGCGGCGGCGCGGCCGGTGGTGTGGCCGCGACGGGTTGGGCCGGCTCACCGGTCGGCGCGGCCTCGCCGCTCGGAGCGGGCTCGCCGTTCGGTTCGGCTTCGCCGGCGGGCGCGGGCGATCCGGCGCGCCGGGTTCGTCGGCGGCCGTCTCGTCAGCGTCATCGCCGGCGTCCTTGGCGTCGGCGGGGTCATCGGCGTGAAAAGGATCGCCGTGAAAAGCGTTGTCGTCCAAGGGATCCTGGTCGCCGAACGGGTCCGCTCCGTCCAGGCCGTCGCCCACCGACCCGAGCAGACCACCCATCGCGTCGACGATCTTCCCGGCCAGCCCGAGCAGACCCCCACCCCCGCCGAGCCCACTTCCGAGTCCGCCGCCCAGCCCACTTTCGGCGAGCCCACCGAGGTCACCCGCGGGCATCCCGGCGACGTCGCCGAGCGCGGCGCCCCAGTCCGCGGCTGGGGCGGCCGTGGCGGGCGGGGCGGCCGCGGGGGTTGGGGCGGCCGCGGGGGTTGGGGTGGCCGCGGGAAGCGTTGCGGCAGCAGCGGGTTCGGACACGGCGGCCGGCAGCGTCGGCGCGGCATCCAACGGCAGCGTCGGCGCGGCATCCGGCAGCGTGGGCTCGGCATCCAACGGCGGCATGGGCGCGGCAACCAGCGGCCGGGTGGCCGGCACCGGGACCAATCCCGACCCGAGATCACCGGGGAACTCGAACCGCGCCGCGGGCGCGGCGGCCATCCTGTCGACCACCATGGCGTAGGACGTCTGCACCCCGTCGGTGGCCGAGCGCATCGCCGGCAGCCACTCGTTGCGAATATCGTTGTCCACGTAGGGGATAACCTGCTGACGGATGACATTGTAGGCGTCATCGCGGTCCGGCTGTCCCGCCGCCACCGCGGCGGCGGCGGCCAGCCATTCCGGCCGCTGCGCGCGGGTGCGGTCATCCACGGCGATGGCCGTCGCCGCCTTGGCATCGATGAGATACCACAGGTTGTCGCGCAGCGACTCACACCGCTGCGCGGCGGCGCGCAGCTCGGTGGCGAGCGCCTCCGCGGTGTCGCAGTGCCGCTGCAGCAGCTGCACCGCCGCCTCGCCGCCCGCACCCGTCCACGCCACGGCCAGCTCGGCCACCTGGGCGCGCTGCAGCCGCAGCGCCTCGGCTGCCACCACGCCCGCCGCCCGCAGCTCGGCGCAGTCGCGGTCGAGCGCGCGCAGGTCGAGACCGTCCTCGCCCGCATACCATTCGCGGACCTGCGCGGGATGCGCCGTCAGGTCGGGATGTTGGTAGCCCAGCGCATGGCAGGCCTGCACGTAGGTCTGGGTGTGCTCGACGCCGGCCCGGCCCTGGGCGAGGCGCCCGGCGACGTCCAACCGGTCGGCCATGAGCTACGCGATCCGCGCCGCGGCGTACAGCTCGGCGTCGGCGTAGCGCTCGGCGCTGGACCGCAGCGCGGCGGCGATCTCACCGGATGCCCGCGACCATTGCGACACCTGCCCGGCCAGCCGCTGCAACTCGACGTGCAGAGCGTCGCCGCGCTCGGTGTGCGCCCGCCCGGCGACCGCGCCGCCGAACGCCAGCCGGGCCAGGTGATCGGTCACCGCGCGGTCGAGGAATTCGGCCGCCACGGCGAATTGGTTGGCCACCCGCTGCGCGGCGGCCACGTCGATCTGGGTACGGGCAACGGCGCCGGGCCGTGTTGCCCCAAGGGATTTCATGCCTAATCCGACGCCCGCGGGCGCGTCGGGGTTCCGTTCGGGTGCGCCTCAGCGCGCGGCGCTGACCGCCTCGGCGACCCGGGTGGCGAGTCGCTGCGCGATGTCTTTCTCGGGTGCTTCCACCATGACGCGGATCATCGGCTCGGTTCCGCTCGGGCGCAACAGGATTCGGCCGGTGTCGCCCAGTTCGGCCGCGGCCTGGCCGACGGCGGTCTGCACCGACGGTGCGGTGGCGGCGGTGGCCTTGTCGGCGACCGTCACGTTGATCAGCACCTGGGGCAGCGTCTGCATCGCCGACGCCAGATCGGACAGCGGCGAGCCGGTCTGCGCCATGCGCGTCATCAACCGCAGCCCGGTGACGATGCCGTCGCCGGTCGAGCCCAGCGCGGGCATCACGATGTGCCCGGACTGCTCACCGCCCAGGCTGTAGTCACCGGCGCGCAGCTCCTCGACCACGTAGCGGTCGCCGACACCGGTGGTGCGCACCGTGATTCCGGCCGACCTCATCGCCAGGTGCAGTCCCAGGTTGCTCATCACGGTGGTCACCAACGTGTCGGACGCCAGCTCGCCGGCCTCACGCATCGCCAGCGCGAGCACCACCATGATGTGGTCGCCGTCGACCAAGTTGCCGTCGGCGTCGACGGCCAGGCAGCGGTCGGCGTCCCCGTCGTGCGCCAGGCCCAGGTCGGCGCGGTGGGCGACGACGGCGGCGCGCAGCGAATCCAGATGCGTCGACCCGCAGTTGTCGTTGATGTTGAGCCCGTTGGGGTCGGCGTTGATCGCGATCACCCGCGCGCCGGCCGCGCGGTAGGCGCGCGGGGCCACGGCGGAGGCCGCGCCGTGCGCGCAGTCGACCACCACGGTCAGCCCGTCCAGGCGCAGCGTGCTGGCCTTGCTCAGGTGGCGCAGGTAGCGGTCGGCGGCGTCCTCGGCGTCGATCACCCGGCCGATGCCCGCGCCGACCGGCCGCGGCCCGGCGTCCCCGACCAGGGCTTCGATCCGGTCCTCGGTGCCGTCGTCGAGCTTGTGGCCGCCGGGGCCGAAGATCTTGATGCCGTTGTCGGGCATCGGGTTGTGCGACGCCGAGATCATCACCCCGAAGTCGGCGTCGTAGGCGCCGGTCAGGTAGGCCACCGCGGGGGTGGGCAGCACCCCCACCCGCAGCGCGTCGACGCCTTGACTGGTCAGCCCGGCGATCACCGCGGCCTCCAGCATCTCGCCGCTGGCGCGTGGATCGCGGCCGATCACCGCGACCCGCCGGCCCGGCGCGGACCCGCTGGCCAGCTGCCGCGCCGCCGCGGCGCCCAGCGCCAGCGCCAGCTCAGCGGTCAACTCGCGATTGGCGACCCCGCGCACGCCGTCGGTGCCGAATAGTCGACCCATGCGGACAAACCTCTCACAGTTGACGGGCTAGCACCTAACGTGCCCGTTTCCTTGTGGCCGAAACTGTGGCCGAAACGGGGTGCGTCCGGGCGCAGACACGCCGCAACCGGCCACAACTTGTCCATCGACGATGCCAAGTTGTGGCCGGAAAGCGACCGCTGATCAGCGCTTGCTGTACTGAGGCGCCTTGCGGGCCTTCTTCAGCCCGTACTTCTTGCGCTCGGTGGCGCGCGGGTCCCGGGTCAGGAAGCCGGCCTTCTTCAGCGCGGGCCGGTCGTCCGGCGAGGCCAGGATCAGCGCCCGGGCGATGCCCAGCCGCAGCGCACCGGCCTGCCCCGAGGGGCCGCCGCCGTGCAGGTGGGCGTAGATGTCGAAGCTGTCCACCCGGTCCACGGTGACCAGCGGGGCCTTGATCAGCTGCTGGTGCACCTTGTTGGGGAAGTAGCCCTCCAGGGTGCGGCCGTTGAGGTTGAACTTGCCGGTGCCCGGCACCAGCCGCACCCGCACCACGGCCTCCTTGCGGCGACCGACGGTCTGGATAGGCCGCTCGAACACGTAGGACTCCGCCGGGACGGCCTCGACCGGGGCCTCGGTCACCTCGGCGGCTGCGGTCTCGGCGTCCGGGTTGTCCGGGTTCTCCAGGGCCTCGGTCGTTTCGGTCACTGGGCCACCTGCTTGATCTCGTACGGAATGGGCTGCTGGGCGGTGTGCGGGTGCTCCGGTCCGGCGTAGACGCGGAGCTTGCGCTGGATCTGGCGGCTGAGCTTGTTCTTGGGCAGCATGCCGACGATCGCGTCCGCCACGACCCGGTCCGGGTGCTTTTGCATCAGCTCGCCGATGGTGCGGCTGCGCAGACCGCCGGGGTACCCCGAGTGGCGGTAAGCCAGCTTCTTGTCCAGCTTCTGGCCGCTGAAGGCGACCTTGTCGGCGTTGACGACGATGACGAAGTCACCGCCGTCGACGTTGGGGGCGAACGTCGGCTTGTGCTTGCCGCGCAGCAGGTTGGCTGCCGCGACGGCAAGACGGCCAAGCACCACGTCCGTGGCGTCGATGACGTACCACGACCTGGTGGTGTCACCCGCCTTTGGCGCGTAAGTGGGCACAGCGCTTACCTTCTCTTCTCGAGGTGGATCCCGGGTCGAGCCGGGTGCCGATCAGGCGTTTGCGGTGGGGTGAGATCTCGGCGACCGACATTGACCCGAGGCCCCGGCGTACCGCACGCCAACCGAGCAGCTTACCGACGGGTGTCCCCGCAGGTCAAAACGGCTGTGTGGTCCCGACGGCTCTCCTCCGTCGGGACCACACAGACGTTGACGGGCGCGCCGCTAGCGCGCCCAGACCCCGGCCGCCCGACGGTCGGCGTCGGCCACCTCCTCCGCCCCGTCGCGGACCGCGTCGCCGAGCTGGACCAAGATCTCGTTGAGCGCCGTCGCCGACCGGTGCCATTTCAGCTGCTCGGCCTGGTAGGCGGTGGCGGCCTCGCTGGTCCACAGCTGCTGCAGCGGGGCTATTCGCGCTCTCAGCTCGTCCAGCGCGGCGTTGAAGCGGGCCGAGGTGGTGTGGATCTCCTGGCGCACCGAGTGTTCGATTTCGCCGAAGTTGTAGGACAGCGTCGGGTCCACGGAATCCTCTCCCCCTTACAGGTTGCCGCCGGCGGCGGCGATGTGGTCTGCATGGTTTTGCCCGGCCTCCTGCAGGGTGGCCGCGTTGTGCCGGATGGTCTCGGCGATGGCGTGCAGCGCGTGGTAGAGCCGCACCGACTCGGCGTTCCAGCGGTCGATCACCTCTTTGAAGCGGGCGGCCGCGAGCCCACCCCATGCTGCGGGCGGCACGCCGCTCATCCGTCCGATGAAGGCCTGCAGCATCGCCCTGATCTCCTCGTTGCGGGCGTCGGTGGTGCCCGCCACCGAGCGCATCAGGTCGAAGTCGGTGCTCACTGTGTTGGATGTGGCCATACCTGATTCGACCCCCAGGGCGCTCGATCGGTTCCGCGGAATTTTCGTCATCCGATCGCGTGGGCGGATCGCACCGCCAGCTCGCAGGCCTCCCGGACGGCGTGCTCGGCGCCGGGCCGGCTCTGGCATCCGATGCTGATCCGCACCGGGCCGTCCAGCAGCACCGTCCAACGCACCTGGTGGGCGGGGCGGATCTCGCGGTAGGTCACCGCGGGGCGGCCGACGCTGGTTGCGGTCGGGTCGAAGTCGACGAACACCCCGGCGGGTGCGGCGTCGATCGCCTGTTTCAACCGTCGCGCGGTGTCGCCGAGCGTCTCACCGACGACCGGCGACTGGGTGATGTGCAGGGCCACTTCGGGATCCGTCGGCGAGGTGACCTGCACCCGCGCCGAACCCGGTCCGCCGACCAGCCGTTGCGTCGGCCAATCGTTGGGCACCGACAGCGCCACCCGCCCTTCGACCAGGGACGCCCCGGGCATGGGCCGGGCCCGATCCGGCGCGGCCGTGATGGCGAGCGGGGCCGCCGCGGCGGCGATGACGGCGGCCGCGCCGAGCCCGCTCAGTAGGCGCGGCCGCGATCGGGCGGGCGCCGCCGCGCTGCGGTCGGGGCCCGCGGGGGCGTCGTCACCGTCCGACGCCGAGCACGCCAGCCGGGCCAGCCGAATGTCGTTGATGTGCACCATCTCTGCGCGGATCCGCCCGCGCAGCGCGTCGGCGACGAGCGGGCCCAGCTCGGCCGCCCCGGCGATCGGGTCCGGGAGGTCGATCAGCACGACCGCCGGCGCCAGGCTCGCGACGGCACGGGCGACGCCGTCGGCCACCGATCGCGGCGGGGCGGTGCGCGGGACGGCCGTGACGGTCGCGGGTGCAGGCTTGCAGATGGCCACCACCCGCTCGGCGACCTCGACCACGACGGTGTCCTCCGGCGCGGCGCGGGACGCGCGGGCCAGCAGCCATGACCGGGGCCGGGCGCGCGCCTCGCCGGCCAGGGTCGCGGCGGCCGCGCTCACCGTCCGCACCCGCGCCGGCGGCCACCAGGACGGATGCACGACGACCGCGCCGTCGCAAGCACAGCACGCGGACCGCAGCGCGGTTTTCCACAACGCCTCGACGGCCACCGGCCGCTCCCCCACCAGCGCGACGGGGTCGTCGATCGCGTCCAGCGCCGCCTCGATCACCTCCCGGTCCGCCGGTGTTCTTGTGCCGCAACACAATCGGCGGATCGTGGCGGGTCCGGTCTCGACCACGGCCCGGTGTGGACTCACGATGGGCTCCAGGCCACCTGGACGAGTTCGTCGGCGCCGGCCCGGGTGGTCAGCACGCCGCGGCCGGGGCAGCGGCGGGCGGCAGCGAACGGCGCCGCCTCGCTCATCGTCAGCGACATGCAGCCGAGGTCACGCAGGCCCGCCAGCAGCGGCTCGAACATCGCCCGCTCGGCGCCGCCGCTGCGCCGCGCGATGATCAGGTGCAAACCCAATTCGCTTGCGTACGGCAGGAATTCGACGAGCGGCGCCAGCAGGTTGCCGGACGGCGAGGCCACCAGGTCGTAGTCGTCGACCACGACGTAGACGTCCGGCCCGCTCCACCACGACCCTGCCCGCAGCTGGGCCTGGCTGGCGTCGGGAGGCGGCATCCGGCCGCTCAGCAGGTCGAGCAGGCCGGGCAACAGCGCGGTCAGCGCGGCCGGCGACATGGCGTATCCGCGCAGCTGTTCGGACTCGACGATGCCGAGCAGCGCCCGCCGGAAGTCGACGATCACCAGCTGGGCTTGCGCGGCGGTGTTGGTCCGGACGAGTTCGCGGCACAGGGTGCGCAGCGCGGCGGTCTTGCCGCAGCCGTTGGCGCCGAGGATCAGCAGGTGCGATTCCCGCGCGAAATCGATTGCCAGAGGCTGCAGTTGGCGTTCCTGCAGGCCGAGCAGCGGGCGGCCGGCGAATTCGTCGCCGGATCCGCGCCGCACGGCGTCGAGGTCCACCCGCGCCGGCAGCAGCGGTATCGGCGGCGCCACCGATTCGCCTGCGGCGACGTCGGCGACGGGTGAGGCGATCACCATGTGCAGCCCGTCGTGGGACAGGCCGCGGCCCGGGCTGTCGCGCGGCACGTGCGCGGCGGCCCTGCGGTCGATCTCGGAGTCGGCCGGGTCGCCGAGCCGCAGCTCGATGCGGGTGCCGATCTGATCGCGCAGCGCGGGTCTGATGTCGGCCCAGCGCGACGCCGACAACACCAGGTGCACACCGAACGAAAGACCTTGTCCGGCAAGGGCGATGATCGATGCCTCCAGCGTCTCGAAGTCGCGGCGCAGCACGGCCCAGCCGTCGATCACCAGAAAGACGTCGCCGAACGGATCGCTGCCGGGGCGCCGCTGCCGGTAGTCGGCGATCGAGGCGATGGCGTGCTCGCCGAAGAACGCTTCGCGGCGGCCCACCACCGCCTCGCATTCGGCGACGATCCGCCCGACGCGGCGCGGTTCGGCCCGGCCGGCGACCGCGCCGACGTGCGGCAGCGTGTGCAGCGACGACAGGGCACCGCCGCCGAAGTCCAGGCAGTAGAACTGCACGCGGGCCGGATCGTGCGTCGCCGCCAGGGCGGTGATCAGGGTGCGCAGCGCCGTCGACTTGCCCGATCGCGGTGCGCCGACGACCGCGACATTGCCTGCGGCACCGGACAGGTCGACGATCAGCGGGGTCCGGCATTGCTCGAAGGGGCGGTCGACAAGGCCGACGGGCACGGTCAGGTCCGCGGCGCCGCCCAGCAGGGTGCGCAGTTCCGGCGGCCGGCCCAGCGGGGGCAGCCACACCCGGTGCGCGGCCGGGCCGTGGCCGGCCAGCCGGTCCAGCGCCGCAGCGGAGATGCTGCGCCCGGACGGGTGGGCCGCCTCGACCGGGCGGCTGACCGGGCCGACCACCCGGGTGCCAAACACCCGCACCATTGCCGGCGGCCGCGGGGCGGTGTCCGGGCGCAGCGGCCCGGACACCAGAGCGGCCTGGAAGCGGATCGGTGCGCCGGCGCCGACCCGCAGGTAGCCGGCGCCGGGATCGGTGGGCAGGTGGTAGGCGTCGAGATTGCCCAGCACGGCGCGGGATTCGGCTTCGGACAGGGTTTTCAGGCACAGCCGGTAGGACAGGTGCGCGTCCAGTCCGCGCAGCCGGCCCTCGTCCAGGCGTTGGCTGGCCAGCAGCAGGTGGATGCCCAGCGACCGGCCGAGCCGGCCGATCGCCACGAAGGTGTCGGCGAAATCCGGTTGCTGGCTGAGCAATTCGGAGAACTCGTCGACGATCACGAACAGGGTGGGCAGCGCCGGCAGCGCGGCGGCGCTCCGGCGCGCGCGTTGGTAGGCGGCGACGCTGTCGCAGCCCGCCGTTCGCAGCGCCTCCTGGCGGCGGTTCATCTCCCCGGCCAGCGCGGCTCGCATCCGGGCCACCAGCGGGGCGTCGTCGGCGAGGTTGGTGATCACCGCGGCGACGTGCGGGGCGTTCGCGTAGTCGAGAAACGTTGCGCCGCCCTTGAAGTCGACGAGCAGCAGGTTGAGCACATCCGGCGAGTTGCGGGCCATCATGCCCAGCGCGATCGTGCGCAGGAGCTCCGACTTGCCCGAACCGGTGGCGCCGACACACAGCCCGTGCGGGCCCATCCCGTGTTCGGCGGGCTCTTTGATGTCGAGCTCGACCGGCGTGCCGTCGGCGGCGACGCCGAGCGGAGCTCGGAGCCGGTCGCGCCCGGTTTGCCGGCCCCACAGCGTCGCCGGGTCGAAACCACTCACATCGGCCAGCCCGACCAGTCCCGGCCAGCCGCCGTCGCCATCGCCGGCGGTCACCCGCTGCCCGGCCAGCCTGCGCGCACACGTCAGGGCGTCAGCGGCGGTCATCCGGTCCGGGCGCGACGGCGACACCGTGCCGGCGGCGGTGCGGATCGTCACCGGCGCGCCGTCGTCACCCGCGCCGATCGCGATCACGGTGGCACCGGCGATCGGTGCGACGGCCCGCTCGGCGACCAGCACCAGCCGCGCCACCGGCAGGCCGGCAAGTGCCTGTTGTGCTTGCGCCGCAGTCGAATACACCATCCGCATCGGGCCCAGCGCATCGTCGTGTGTGGGATGCCGGTTGTGCGGCAGCCATTTCAGCCAATCCCAGTGCGCGCGATCGCCGTCGCCGACCACGGCCGCGATGCCCACCCGATCGGGCGCATGCAGCACGGCGAGCTGGCAGACCACGGCGCGCAGCACGGCACGCGCGGCACCGACATCGCCGTCGATCATCACCGGCGAACCCGCACCCAGGTCGACGGTGACCGGGCCCGGCACCGTCGCATGGGTATGCAGGAAGCGGCGCAACGCCGTCGCGGTGACCGGATCGCGAACCTCCTCGGCGGGCACGGGCGGGGCCACCACGCGACGGGCCAGCGGCAGGACACCCATCCCGACCCGCACGACGCAGAAGTCGGGGTCGGTTGGTCGGCGCCGCCACATTCGGGGGCCGCCGATCAGCGTCCACAGCGTGTCGGGATCGGGATGGTCGCGCAGCGCGGACGCGCACTGCGCCGCGGCGATCTCGGAGACGGACCGCCCGAGCTGATTCAGGTATTCCAGATACCGGCCGCGATCGGCGTCGAGTCCGCCGCCCCCGCGGCGGCTCCGACCGATCAGCGCCGCCGCCACCGTCGAAACCAGCATCGCCGCCGGGAACGCCAGGAACGCGGGCTGGCGGCCCGCCGCGCCACCCGAGGCGAACACGACCGTCATGACGCCCATGCCGGCCACCGACAGCGCCACCGGCAGCAGGCGGGCCGGCAGGCCCGTCGACTCCGGCGCCGGCAGTTCCGGCGGAGCCTCGACAACGATGTCGGCCTGGGTCATCGCGCATCCCCTCCCGGCCGACGACGGTAGGGAGCACCGGAATCGGCGGCAACTCACCTGTGGACAGCCGAATACCGGGGCGCCGAGACCCGGCTATGTTCTGCGCAATCCGAGCGAAGGAGAGTGGCGTTGGCCGTATCGACTACCGGGCTGTGCCGGGTCAGTGTGCACTGGGAAACCCAGGCCGTCGACGTGTCCCTGCCCGCCGAAATCGCTGTCGCGGAGCTGATTCCGTCGCTCGTCGACATGCTCGGGGCCGGCGACGGCGGCGCCGGGCGCTACCGGTTGTCGGCCCCGGGCGCCGCCGCGCTGGATCCGTCGACGACGTTGGCGCACAACCACATCGGCGACGGCGCGATCCTGGTGCTGAGCCGGATCGACGTGCCGCTGCCCGCACCGCGCTACCGCGACATCGCCGACACCGTGTCGGCCGCGCTCGATGCGACGGCCCGGCCGGGTGCTGCGGTCCGGCGGGTCGCGGGCGCGGCGGCGGCCGCGTCCTTCGTCGCGACGGGCGGGCTGCTGCTGGTGCGAAACACGTTCAGCGCCAGCGTTGTTCGCGATTCCGGCGGTACGGTCGCGGTGCTGGTATCGACCACCCTGCTGACGCTGGGGGCGGCCGCGGTCGCGCACCGCGGCTATCGGGACCGGGGCGCCGCCCTGGCGCTCGGCGCGATCGCCACCGCGTTCGCGGGGCTGGCCGGTTTCGTGGCGGTGCCCGGCGTGCCGAGCCTTTCCCACGTGTTGCTGGCCGCGGCGGCCGCGGGCCTCGCCGCGGTGTCGGCGATCGGGCTGTCGGGTTGCGGCGCGCCGGGTTGCTCGCGCTCGCCTGCTGGTGCGTGATCCTCGCCGCCGCCGCGCTGGCCGGCGTGCTCAGCGGCGCGCCGCTGCCGGCCGTCGCCTCGGCGGCCGGGCTGGTGTCGCTGTGCCTGCTCGGGATGGCGGCGCGCGCGTCGCTCACCCTGGCCGGGCTGTCGCCCCGGCCGGCCACCGCACCAGCCGGCGGTCCCGAGCCCGGCGAGGCGTGGGTGTCCGCCCGCGCGCGCCGCGCCGACCGGTGGTTGACCGGCCTGCTGGCCGGGTTGTCGTCGTCGGCCACCGTTGCCGCCGCCGTCACCGTGCTGGCCGGCGCGCCGCGGCTGTGCTGCCTGGCGTTCGGAACCGGCACCGGCGCGCTGTTGCTGCTGCGCTCGCGTGGCGGTGACGGCACCCGGGCTCTGGTCTTCGCCGCCGGTGGAATCGTCACCACCGCAACGACATTCGCTGTCGTGGCCTGGCGCGCACCGCTGCCCGGCCCCTGGGTGGCGGCGACGACGGCGACGCTGGTCGCCGCGGCGCTGTACCTCGGCTGCGCGGCCCGAACCTGCTCGCCGGTGCTGAGCCGGGCGGCCGACCTGCTGGAGTGGCTGGCGCTGGCCGCCCTGGTGCCGCTCACCTGCTGGATCGCCGGGCTGTACGGCACGGTTCGGGGACTGACGCTCGGGTGAGGGTCGTGCGGCTGCTGGCGGTTTCGGCGCTGACGATGCTTCCGGTGTTCGAAACCCCTCCCGCGCACGCGGTTTCGCCGCCGGCCGTCGACGACAAGTGGTTGCCGAAGCCGGCCCGGCCGGCGCCGCCGTGGCCGACCGCGCAGCGCGAGGTGTGCGCGACGCTGACCGCCGACTCGGGCCCGGGCCGGCGCGGCCCGGCGGGCGGGTCGGACCTGTCGGCGGTGTGGCAGCTCAGCCGCGGCACCGGCCAGCGCGTCGCGGTCATCGACACCGGGGTCGCACGGCACCGCCGGCTGCCCGCAGTGGTGCCCGGCGGCGACTACGTGTCCACCGGCGACGGCATCCAGGACTGCGACGCGCACGGCACGCTGGTCGCCGGAATCATCGCCGCCGCAGCCGATCCCAAGTCCGACGAATTCAGCGGCATCGCACCGGAGGCGACGCTGATCAGCATCCGCCAGTCCAGCGCGAAGTTCGGGCCCGCCGGCAACCGGTCGGGCGGCGGGGTCGGCGACGTCGACACCCTGGCCAAAGCCGTTCGCACCGCGGCCGATCTCGGCGCGTCGGTGATCAACATCTCCTCGGTGGCCTGCGCGCCGGTGGTCTCGGCGCCCGAAGACCGGGCGCTGGGCGCCGCGCTGGCCTACGCCGTCGACGTCAAGAACGCGGTCGTGGTGGCCGCCGCCGGCAACACCGGCGGCCCGGGGCAATGCCCGCCGCAGCGGCCGGATGCCACCTGGCAGACGATCACCGTCGCCGTCAGCCCCGCCTGGTACGACGACTACGTGCTGACCGTCGGTTCGGTGAACGCCGACGGAGCCCCGTCGACGTTCAGCCTGGCCGGCCCGTGGGTGGACGTCGCGGCGCCCGGCGAGGCGGTGACGTCGCTGGCGCCCGAACCGGTGTCCGGCACCAGCTATGCCGCCCCGGTGGTGAGCGGGCTGGCCGCGCTGATCCGGGCCCGCTTCCCCGCGCTGACCGCGCGCCAGGTGATGCAGCGCATCGAGGCGACGGCGCATCATCCGCCCGCCGGGTGGGATCCCCTGGTCGGGCACGGCACCGTCGACCCGCTCGCCGCGGTCAGCGCGGAGACGGGCGCGCCGCCGCCCGCCCCCAGAGCCGCGGCGGTGCCGATCGCGGCGCCGCCGCCGGCGCCCGCCCGTGATTCGCGCGCCCGGGACATCGCGGTGCGCGGAGCCGCGTTCTGCCTTGTCGCGCTGACGCTCGCCGCGGCCGCCGGGGCGGTCCGGGCCCGGCTACGGCGCGCCCGCGACGGTGTCGCGGGCGACTGAGGCGTTCGGTCTGCTCAACTCCGGCCCGGCCGGCAGCAGGGTGAGCAGCGGCCACGGCGCCGGGCTCGGCTGCCCCAGACCCAGGTCGGCCGCGGCGTCGTCGTCGGGCACGGCGAACCGGACCCCGGTGTCGGTGATCAGGTAGCGGGTGCCGGCGTTCGCACCGGCCCGTACGTAGGCGCTGCGGCCGGGCGGCAGGTACACCGCGTCCAGCGCGGGTCCGCGGCCGTCGGCCTGCGCCAGGGTCACCGGCGCCCGACCGGGCAGCACCGGAACCGCCGCCCCGGTCAGGAACGCGACGGAACGGGCGTCTCCCCAGCCGGCGCAGATCGTGGCGGCCGGCTCCGACACGGCCGGCGCCCGGTCGGGGAAGCCGGCCACCGGCAGCGCCGCGACCACCGGGGCGGTGCGCAGTGCGTCGGGTGCGACGGTCACGGCGTCGGCGCCGCCCTGCGGGTTGCTGAGCCGCAGCAGGTCGGCGGCCACCCGGCCGATGCGCTGCACGCCGCCGGCCAGCACCGCGTAATACTCGTCACCGTCGGCGCGGATGATGCGAAGCACAGTGCCAATCGCGAATCCCGGCAGCCCCGGCGCCGCGCCGCCCAGGCCGGGTATCCGCGGAACCGCGATCGGCGCCGCCTCCGGCACGGCCTCCAGCAACGACTGCGAGACGAGCCGCGGCGCCCGGCCCTCGAGCCGCAGCGTCCGCACCACCGCGGCGTCGGCCAGGTCCACCCGGGCCCGGTGGCCGTCGTGCAGCAGGTAGGCCGGCGAACCCGCGGCGGCCGCGACCAGCATGGCCTGCCCGCCGCCCAGCACGCGCATCGAGGCGGCGTCCGTGCGGCCGAGCAGGATCGTGGTTGCGCCGGCGCCGTCGCTGTCGCACAACGACCACGCCGTGTCCGCCGCTGCCAGCGGCCGGCCGAGGAACGCGGGCGCGCCCGGAATGCCCAGCAGCGGACCGCGTTTGCTGCCGTCCAGGTCGGCCTGGCGGATGGTGAGCGGATCGACGGCCGACGCGGCGATGAGCCGCGCCGAGGCCAGGTTGAGCACCGGATGCCAGGTGTCGCCGACCCGGACGAACAGGGCACCGGAATCCCGGGCCAGCACGACCCGCGCCCCGTCCAGCGCGACGTGCGGCCGCAGCAAACCCAGCAGCGTCGCTGCGGCCAGCGCGGCCGCCGTCAGCACCGCCCCCGCCGCCAGCGCCGCGGGCTGGCCGCGGGCACGCATGCCGGCCGCGGCCGGGTCCTGGCCCAGCAACGCGCATTCCAGCCGGCGCGACAGGTACCGGTACGCGCTGACCTGCAGCCACGTGGTGGGCCGACGCGGCACTGCTCCCCTTCCCCGCGAATCCGTTGCGCACAGGCTAGGCCGCCGGGCGGCGCCGCCGAAGCGGTTATCCACAGGTCGCGGGAGTTTCGCCGGGCCGCGATTTGGGTAAAATTGCCCGGTGAAAACTCACCGGATCGGCCGACTCCTCGGTCTGGGCTCATCGGCGCTGATCACCGCCGCCGGCCTGCTCGGCGCCCCGGCCGCGGTCCCGGTGGCCTCCGCCGACGATTGCCCCGACGTCGAGGTCATCTTCGCCCGCGGCACCAACGAGCCCCCCGGCATGGGCCGGGTCGGCGACGCCTTCGTCGAGTCGCTGCGCCAGCAGACCAGTGGGCTGAACATCGACACCTACGGGGTCAACTATGCCGCCAGCAAGCTGCAGCTGCACGGCGGCGACGGCGCCAACGACACCATCAACCGGATCAAGCAAGCGGTGCAGAAGTGCCCCAACACCAAGATCGTGTTGGGCGGCTACTCGCAGGGCGCCTCGGTGATGGACATCGTGGCCGGCGTGCCTATCGGCGGCATCAACTGGGGCAGCTCGATCACCCCGGATCTGGCCAGTCACGTCGCGGCCGTGGCCACCTTCGGCGACGTTGCCGACCGCGCCGGCGGCACGCTGCCCAGCCAGAGCGCGCTGCTGGGCTCCAAGGCCATCGACCTGTGCAACCCCAACGACCCGATCTGCCACGCCGGCCCCGGCAACGAGTGGAGCGGGCACACCGAGGGCTACGTCCCCGTGTACACCACGCAGGCGGCGGCGTTCGTCGCCTCCAAGCTGATGGGCGCGGGCCAGTCGGTGCCCGGCTACGGGCCGTCGGTGCCGGGTGCGGGCCCGCAGTCGCCCGGCTACGGCCAGCAGTCGCCGGTGTACGGCCAGACCCCGCCGGGTTCGGGTCCCTCGATCCACGACAACGCCCCCGGCCCCGGCACGGCGCCGGCCCCGGCCGTGCCGAGCACGCCGCCTTCGCAAGCACCTCTCGTCTGAATCGTTACCGGCCCGCGACCAACGCGCCCCTAACATCGCTGTGTGAGGCTTATCCCTGTGGGGCTGGGCGTCGGGCTGCTCGCGGGCGCAGCGGTTTTGATTGCCCCCCAATTGATTCCGCTCGCGTCGGCATCGTGTCCGGGCGTTGAAGTGGTGTTCGCCCGGGGAACGGACGAGCCGCCCGGGGTGGGGAAGGTGGGCGGCGCGTTCGTCAGCTCGTTGCGTGAGCAGACCCGCAAAAGCGTTGGCGCATACGGGGTGAACTACCCGGCGAACAAGGACTTCCTGGCCGCCGCGGACGGCGCCAACGACGCCAGCAACCACATCCAGCAGATGGCCGGCAACTGCCCGAACACCAAACTGGTGCTGGGCGGGTATTCGCAGGGCGCCGCCGTCATCGACATCGTCACCGCCGCACCGGTGCCGGGCCTGGGCTTTCGCAACCCGTTGCCGCCGCAGGCCGCCGATCACGTCGCCGCCGTCGCCCTGTTCGGGAATCCGTCGGGCCGGGCCGGCCGCCTGATGAGCGCCCTGACCCCGGATTTCAGCGGCAAGACCATCGACCTGTGCAACCCGGGCGACCCGATCTGCTCGGGCGGTTACCAGTGGGCGTCGCACCTGAGCTATGTGCCCGGATTGACCAACCAGGCAGCCAGGTTCGTCGCCGCCCGGGTCTAGCGCGAGCGCACGTCGCGGGTGATCAGGTTGCGCGCCGCCAGCTGGTCATCCGGCGGGTAGTCGACCCCGACCAGGGTCAGCCCGTGCGCCGGTGCGGTGGCGTAGTCACTGGATCGGTTTGTGGCGCTGAGCAATTCGCGACACCAGGACACCGGCCGCCGGTTCTCCCCGACCGCCAGCAGCGCCCCGACCAGGGAGCGCACCATCGACCAGCAGAACGCGTCGGCGCTGACCCTCGCAATGATCAGGTCGCCGTCGCGGGTCCAGTCCAGGCGCTGCAGGTCGCGGATGGTGGTGGCGTTCTCGCGGTGACGGCAGAACGCGGCGAAGTCGTGCAGCCCCAACAGGTCTCGCGACGCGGCGGCCATCGCCTCGACATCCAGGGGGCGGGGCCAGGCGGTGACGTAGCGGGCCTGCTGCGGCAGCACACCCCACGGGGCCGTCGAGAGCCGGTAGACGTAGTGGCGCCGCAGCGCCGAGAACCGGGCGTCGAAACCCGCTGGCGCGCGGGTGATGTCGACGACGCGGACATCGGTGGGCAGGAACCGGCCCAGCCGGCGCAGCAGCGGCCCGAATTCGGCTTCGCCGACGTGCGGTGCGCGCGGGTAGGCGTTCGGCAGCGCGGTGCCCGGCACGTCGAGATGAGCGACCTGCCCGGTGGCGTGCACCCCCGCGTCGGTGCGGCCCGCGGCGCGCAACCGCACCGGCGTGCGGAAGACGGTCGTCAGCGCCTCGTCGAGCACCCCGGCCACGGTCCGCTGGCCGGACTGAGTAGCCCAGCCCGCGAAACCTGTTCCGTCATAGGCGATATCGAGCCGCAGACGGACGTCCTCGCTAATCCTCGCTGGACCCTTCGGCCTCGTCCGCCGGCTGCGGCGCCGCGGCCTCCGCTTCCGGCGCGGCTTCCGGTGCGTCCGGCGCCGGCGCGGTCTCGACCGCTTCCGGCTCGACCGCCGCCTGCGGCGCCGCCGCCGCGGCCTCCGGGGCCTTCTTCGAGGCCTTCACCCGGCGCGCCCGGTCGGCCTCCGAGGTGACCGTCTTCTCCCGCACCAGCTCGATCACGGCCATCGGAGCGTTGTCGCCCTTGCGCGGCTCGACCTTGATGATGCGGGTGTAGCCGCCGTTGCGGTCGGCAAAGAACGGGCCGATCTCCTCGAACAGGACGTGCACCACGTCCTTGTCGCGGATCTTCTTGAGCACCTCGCGGCGGTTGTGCAGCGCACCCTTTTTCGCGTGCGTGATCAGCTTCTCCGCATACGGACGCAGCGCACGCGCCTTGGGCTCGGTCGTCTTGATCCGGCCGTGCTCGAACAGCGAGGTGGCCAGGTTGGCCAGAAGGGCCTTCTGGTGCGAAGACGACCCGCCGAGGCGAGGCCCCTTGGTGGGCTTGGGCATTGCTGACGCTCCTTAGGTCAAAGCCGTGTTACAGCTGTTCGGTTTCCGCGTAGTCCTGGTCGTCGTAGGCGGCCTCGGTGGACCAGGTGCCGGTGGCGACGTCGTAACCCGCGACCTGCGACGGGTCGAAGCTCGGCGGGCTGTCCTTGAGCGACAGGCCCAGCTGGTGCAGCTTGACCTTCACCTCGTCGATGGACTTCTGGCCGAAGTTGCGGATGTCGAGCAGGTCGGACTCGGTGCGGCTGACCAGCTCGCCGACGGTGTGCACACCCTCGCGCTTGAGGCAGTTGTAGGACCGCACCGTCAGGTCCAGGTCGTCGATCGGCAGCGCGAACGACGCGATGTGGTCGGCCTCGGCCGGCGACGGCCCGATCTCGATGCCCTCGGCCTCGACGTTGAGTTCGCGTGCCAGGCCGAACAATTCGACCAGGGTCTTACCCGCCGACGCCAGCGCGTCGCGCGGCGTGATCGAGCTCTTGGTCTCCACGTCCAGGATCAGCTTGTCGAAGTCGGTGCGCTGCTCGACACGGGTGGCGTCCACCTTGTAGGTGACCTTGAGCACCGGCGAGTAGATGGAATCGACTGGGATACGGCCGATTTCGGCGCCCGAGGCGCGGTTCTGCACGGCCGGCACGTAGCCGCGGCCGCGCTCGACGACCAGCTCCACCTCGAGCTTGCCCTTGTCGTTCAGCGTGGCGATGTGCAGCTCGGGGTTGTGCACGGTGACGCCGGCGGGCGGCACGATGTCACCCGCGGTGACCTCGCCGGGACCCTGCTTGCGCAGATACATGGTGACCGGCTCGTCCTCCTCCGAGGACACCACCAGGCTCTTGAGGTTCAGGATGATCGCGGTGACGTCTTCCTTGACGCCGGGCACGGTGGTGAACTCGTGCAGCACGCCGTCGATGCGGATGCTGGTGACGGCCGCCCCCGGGATCGAGGACAGCAGCGTGCGGCGCAACGAATTGCCCAGGGTGTAGCCGAATCCCGGCTCCAGCGGCTCGATGACGAACTGGGAGCGGTTGTCGGTGAGGACTTCCTCCGACAGGGTGGGTCGCTGAGAGATCAGCATGGTGTTTCTTCTTCTCCTTCTCGGCACCCGCTATTTGATGCCGCTAAGTACCCTGCGCCGGGTTCAGCGCAGGGGTTCTTACTTCGAGTAGAACTCGACGATCAGCTGCTCGGTGAGCGGCACGTCGATCTGCGCCCGCTCGGGCAGCTGGTGGATGAGGATGCGCTGCCGCTCCCCCACCACCTGCAGCCAGCTCGGGACGGGCCGGTCGCCCGCAGTCTCCCGCGCGATCTGGAACGGCACCGAGTTCAGCGACTGCTCGCGAACGTCGATGATGTCGTACTGCGACACCCGATAGCTGGGCACGTCGACGCGCACGCCGTTGACCGTGAAGTGGCCGTGGGTGACCAGCTGGCGCGCCATCCGGCGGGTGCGGGCCAGGCCAGCCCGGTAGACGACGTTGTCCAGGCGGCTTTCCAGGATCCGCAGCAACTCCTCACCCGTCTTGCCGGGCTGGCGGACGGCCTCTTCGTAGTAGCGGCGGAACTGCTTTTCCATCACGCCGTAGGTGAAGCGGGCCTTCTGCTTCTCCTGCAGCTGCAGCAGGTATTCGCTCTCCTTGATCCGCGCGCGGCCGTGCTGGCCGGGCGGGTAGGGGCGCTTCTCGAACGCCTGGTCGCCACCGACGAGGTCGGTGCGCAGCCGGCGCGACTTGCGGGTAACGGGTCCGGTGTAACGAGCCATGATTTCTGCTAGACCCTTCTGCGCTTCGGGGGGCGGACGCCGTTGTGCGGCTGGGGGGTGACGTCGGAGATGGCGCCGACCTCCAGCCCGGCGGCCTGCAGCGACCGGATCGCCGTCTCCCGGCCCGAGCCCGGGCCCTTGACGAACACGTCGACCTTGCGCACGCCGTGTTCCTGCGCCTTGCGGGCCGCGTTCTCGGCGGCCAGCTGGGCGGCGAACGGGGTCGACTTCCGCGAGCCCTTGAACCCGACGTGACCGGACGACGCCCAGGCGATGACGTTGCCCTGCGGGTCGGTGATCGTCACGATCGTGTTGTTGAACGTGCTCTTGATGTGGGCCGCGCCGTGCGGGACGTTCTTCTTCTCCCGGCGGCGGGTCTTCTGCCCCTTCTTGGGGGCAGCGGCTGCCTTCTTGGCTGGTGGCATGGGTGGTTACCTGGCCTTCTTCTTGCCGGCGATGGTGCGCTTGGGGCCCTTGCGGGTGCGCGCGTTGGTCTTGGTCCGCTGGCCGCGCACCGGCAGGCCGCGGCGGTGCCGCAGGCCCTGGTAGCAGCCGATCTCGATCTTGCGCCGGATGTCGGCCTGGACCTCGCGGCGCAGGTCACCCTCGACCTTGAGGTTGGCCTCGATGTAATCGCGCAGGTGGGTCAGCTGGTCATCGGTGAGATCGCGGGTGCGCAGGTCCCGGTCGATGCCGGTGGCCGCCAGGATCTCGTTCGACCGGGTGCGGCCGACACCGTAGATGTAGGTCAGGGCGATCTCCATCCGCTTATCGCGCGGCAGATCGACGCCGACTAGTCGAGCCATGGGTGGCGTTCCTCTTTTTCTCTGCGGAGGTCTGATCCCAGCCCGTTCCCGGTTCCCCTGGGGGATTCGCGGGGCCCGGCCTCCGTCCGGGCGTGTCCGAGCGGCGCTGATTCGTCTTTTTTGGCGCTTGACGCGCCAGGCAGCTCGGTGGTGCTGGGAGGTCTGCATTCAGTTGTGTCGGGGGCCGGGCGAACCCGGCCGCGGCTCAGCCTTGTCGCTGCTTGTGGCGCGGATCGGAGCAGATCACCATGACCCGCCCATGCCGACGGATCACCCTGCACTTGTCACAGATTGGCTTGACGCTCGGGTTGACCTTCACGGCTGTTCGATCCTGTTCTGTGTCGTTACTTGTAGCGGTACACGATGCGGCCCCGGGACAGGTCGTACGGAGACAACTCCACGACCACCCGGTCCTCGGGCAGGATGCGGATGTAATGCTGCCGCATCTTGCCGCTGATGTGGGCAAGCACCTTGTGACCGTTCTCCAGCTCAATGCGAAACATCGCATTGGGCAGGGGCTCGACCACGCGGCCCTCGACCTCTATGGCGCCGTCCTTCTTGGCCATAACTGGTTAAAAATCCTCGTCGTTTAGTCTCGTTCGGGTATGCGCCCAGGTCGGCGCACCATTGCACACCGACTTGGAACGTGAGCCGGTGACAGGAAATTCCTAGGACTGGACACACAAAAAGTCGGCGCGGATGCCGCACCGTCGTTCTACGATACCTGGTTTTCGGCCGCCACCAAAATCCTCCTGACGAGCGCAGACCCCCGGCCGGCGGGGGCCGGAATAGCGGCCCGCGGACGCCGGTTGCCACGACCATGACCCAAGCAGCAGGCAAGCCCGATCTCGGCCGGTTCGGATCGTTCGGACGCGGCGTCACACCCCAGCAAGCCAAGGACATCGAGGCGCTCGGCTACGGCGCCGTCTGGGTGGGCGGTTCCCCGCCGGCCGAGCTGGCCTGGGTGGAGCCCCTTCTGGAGGCGACGACGACGCTGCAGGTGGCCACCGGCATCGTCAACATCTGGACCGCGCCCGCCGGGCCGGTGGCCGAATCCTTCCACCGGATCGAGGCGGCCTACCCGGGCCGCTTCCTGCTGGGCATCGGCGTCGGGCATCCCGAGGCGCACACCGAATACCGCAAGCCCTACGACGCGCTGGCCGACTACCTGACCCGGCTCGACGAGTACGGCGTGCCGGCCGGCCGCCGGGTGGTGGCGGCGCTGGGGCCGCGGGTGCTCAAGCTGTCCGCCGAGCGCTCCGCCGGGGCGCACCCCTACCTGACCACGCCCGAGCACACCGCCCGGGCCCGCGAGCTCATCGGCCCGTCGGCCTTCCTGGCGCCCGAGCACAAGGTGGTGCTGACCACCGACGCGGAGCACGCCCGGGCGGTCGGCCGCAAGGCGCTCGACATCTACTTCAACCTCGCGAACTACCGAAACAACTGGAAGCGGCTGGGTTTCACCGACGACGAGATCACCCGGCCGGGCAGCGACCGCTTGGTCGACGCGCTGGTGGCATATGGCAGCGTGGACCGGATCGCCGCGCGGCTGCGCGAGCATCTGGACGCCGGCGCCGACCACGTGCCCGTGCAGGTGCTGACCAAGGATGAAAACCTGGTCTCGGCGCTGGCCGAACTGGCGGGGCCGCTCGGACTGAAACCGTCCTGACCACAGGGGGAGCCGGATGACTGAGGGAGTTTCGCTCAAGCCCGACCTGGGCCCGTTCGGCGTGTGGCTGTCCACCCGGTCCATCACCGCCGAACTGGCCGCCCGGATCGAATCGCTGGGCTACGGCGCCGCCTGGATCGGCGGGTCACCCGACGCCGAGCTGTCCTGGGTGGACCCCGCCCTGGCCGGCACCACCTCGCTGCACCTGGCCACCGGGATCGTCAACATCTGGTCCGCGCCGGCCGCGGCCGTCGCCGAGTCGTTCCACCGGATCGAAAGCGGCCACCCCGGAAGGTTTTTGCTGGGCATCGGGGCCGGCCACCGCGAGCACACCCGGGAATACGTCAAGCCGTACGACGCGGTGGTCTCCTACCTCGACGAGCTCGACGCGGCGGTGATCCCGACCAGCCGGCGGGTGCTGGCCGCGCTGGGACCGCGGATGCTGCGGCTGGCCGCTCAGCGCAGCGCCGGCGCGCACCCCTTCCTGACCACCCCGGAACACACCGCCAAGGCGCGCGAATTGGTGGGCGGCTCGGTCTTTTTGGCGCCCGCGCACAAGGTCGTGCTCACCACCGACCGGGACCGGGCGCGGGCGGCCGGCCGGCAGGCCATCGAGCACAACCTGGGCCTGAGCAATTACGTGCACAACTGGCTGCGACTGGGGTTCACCGAGGCCGACCTGCGCCCACCGGGCAGCGACCGGCTGATCGACGCGGTGATCGGCTACGGCACCCCGCAGGCCGTCGCGGCGCGACTGCGGGAGCATCTGGACGCCGGGGCCGACCACGTGGCGATCCAGGTGCTGGGCGGGGATTCCGAGGAGACGCTGCTGCCCGCGCTGACCGAATTGGCCGATGCTCTGGGGCTGACTCGGACGAACTGACCGATCGGCTCCGTTAGGGTTTGGGTCATGCGGTTACTGGTCACCGGCGGCGCGGGTTTCATCGGCGCCAACTTCGTGCACAGCACCGTTCGCGAGCATCCCGAGGACTCGGTGACGGTGCTCGACGCCCTGACCTACGCGGGCCGGCGCGAGTCGCTGGCCGGCGTCGAGGATTCCATCCGGCTGGTGGTCGGCGACATCACCGACGCCGAGCTGGTGTCGCGGCTGGTCGCCGAGTCCGACGCCGTGGTGCACTTCGCCGCCGAGAGCCACGTCGACAACGCGCTGGCCGGCCCGGAGCCGTTCCTGCACACCAACGTGGTGGGCACCTTCACCATCCTGGAGGCGGTGCGGCGTCACGGCGTGCGGCTGCACCACATCTCCACCGACGAGGTGTACGGCGACCTCGAGCTCGACGACCCGAACCGGTTCACCGAGTCGACGCCGTACAACCCGTCCAGCCCGTACTCGGCCACCAAGGCGGCGGCCGACATGCTGGTGCGGGCCTGGGTGCGCTCGTACGGGGTGCGCGCGACAATCTCCAACTGCTCCAACAACTACGGCCCGTATCAGCACGTCGAGAAGTTCATCCCGCGCCAGATCACCAACGTGCTCACCGGCCGCCGCCCCAAGCTGTACGGCACCGGCGCCAACGTGCGCGACTGGATCCACGTCGACGACCACAACAGCGCGGTGCGCCGCATCCTGGAATCCGGCGAGATCGGCCGGACCTACCTGATCAGCTCGGAGGGTGAACGCGACAACCTGACCGTGCTGCGGACGTTGCTGCAGATGATGGGGCGCGACCCCGACGACTTCGACCACGTCACCGACCGCGTCGGACACGACCTGCGCTACGCTATCGACCCGTCCACGCTGTACGACGAATTATGTTGGGCGCCAAAGCACACCGACTTCGAGGAGGGCCTGCGTGAGACCATCGACTGGTATCGCGCGAACGAATCGTGGTGGCGGCCGTTGAAAGACGCCTCGGAAGCGCGCTACGAAGAACGCGGGCAGTGACGTGTCGGCCCGCGAACTGAAAGTCCCCGGCGCCTGGGAGATCACCCCCACCGTGCACGGCGACGCCCGCGGCCATTTCTTTGAATGGCTGACCGACAAGGGGTTTCGCTCCTTCGCCGGTCATCGGCTCGACGTCCGGCAAGCCAACTGCTCGGTGTCCGCGGCGGGTGTGCTGCGCGGCCTGCACTTCGCCCAGGTGCCGCCCAGCCAGGCCAAATACGTGACCTGCGTGCGTGGTTCGGTGTTCGACGTGGTCGTCGACATCCGGGTGGGTTCGCCCACGTTCGGGCAATGGGATTCGGTGCTGCTCGACGACGCCGAGCACCGCACGATCTACATCTCCGAGGGTCTGGGGCACGGATTCCTTGCGCTGCAAGACAATTCGACGGTGATGTACCTGTGCTCGGCGGAATACAACCCGGGGCGCGAACACACCATCTGCGCCACCGATCCCGCGTTGGGGATCGACTGGCCGCTGGTGGCCGGCGCCGCGCCCACGCTGTCCGAGCGCGACGCCGCGGCCCCCAGCCTGGAGGAGGTTCGCGCCTCGGGGTTGCTGCCCACCTGGGCGGAGACGCAAGCATTCATCGAGGGTTTGCCGCGCTGATCGTCTCGACCCGCATTGCCCGCAACCGTTATCCCGCAACGCAGTTGGCGCTCGCCGTGCGCACAAGCCGGGATCGCCACCCGACCGTTTTATTCAACACGTATCAAGTAACGCCGCGGTTGCAGCGCCCTGATCGGCCCAGTAGCGTGAACCGGCCCAATTCGGCGTTCGGTGACGTTAGGATGGCGCCGATGATGCCGATGATGCCCGTTTCGGATGACGGGAAACGTCGATGAAACTCGGGCAGGTGTTCGACCCGCGCAGCAACGCACTCAACGCGTGGCGGTTGGCGCTCGCGGCCGAGGTCATCTTCTGGCACACCTTCCCGATCCGCGGTCACCTCCCGTCGGTGCGGGCCGTCCTGCAGCTGTTGCTCTGCGTCGGCGTCGACGGGTTCTTCGCGATCTCGGGCTTCCTGATCACCGCGAGCTGGCTGAGCAATCCGCAGCTGCGGGCCTACCTGGCCGCCCGCGCGCTGCGCATCCTGCCCGGCTTCTACGTCTGCATGATCGTGACCGCGTTCGTCTTCGCCCCGCTCAGCGTGGCGATCCAGGGCGGGTCGCCGGCTAGGCTGTTGTTCTCCTACGCGCCGTTCGAGTACGTGCTGAAGAACATCGCGGTGTTGTGGCTCAAACCCGACGTCGGGGGCACCCCGCACGACATCCCCAACGCGGGCATCTGGAACGCCTCGCTGTGGTCGCTGTTCTGGGAGGTGATGTGCTACCTGGTCGTGGCCGCGATCGGCGTGGCCGGACTCGCCAACCGCCGCTGGGTGTCCCCGGTGATTCTGGTGGCGGCGGCGATCGGGGCGTCGTTCCTGCCGCCGGTCACCTTCCCTGAGGTGTTCCACCACCCGGAGGGCAACGTCGCGACCGCCCTCGTCTTCCTGGCCTGCCGGGCGGCCATCATGTTCTCGGCGGGCGCGCTGCTGTACCAGTGGCGCGACGTCATTCCGGCCCGCTGGTCGCTGGTGGCGGTGTGCGTGGTCATCGTGCTGGTCGCCGGCCAGCTGCCCGACTACCGGGTGGTGGCCGCCCTTCCGCTGGCCTACGCCGTCGTCGTGTCCGGCTCCCTGCTGCACAACCGGCGGTTGTGGTTTCGCACCGACCTGTCCTACGGCATGTACATCTACGCCTACCCGGTGCAGCAGCTGCTGGCCGTGCTCGGGCTGCTCAGCCTCAACCCGGTGGTGTTCTGCCTGGCCGTCGCGGCGGCCACCGTGCCGCTGGCCGCGGCGAGCTGGTTCCTGGTGGAGAAGCCGGCCCGCGCGCTGAAGACACGGTTGAAAAGGAAGGCCGCCGCCACCGCCGAGCAGGCGGCGATGGTGCTGCCGCCCGAGGTCCCGGGTGTGGCGTAGCGGCGCGGCCGGGCACCCCGTCGCCCGCGTCCCCTGCTCGCCGCCTTCGGCCGATACGATGGCGCCGACGGCGCGCGGTGGGCACGGAAACGGAGGCGGATGAAGCTCGGGCAGGTATTCGATCCGCGGCGAAACGCGCTCAACGCGCTTCGGCTGGTGCTGGCCGCCGAGGTGATGCTGTTCCACTCCTGGCCGATCACCGGTCACATGCCGCCCAAGTCCATCCTGCAGCTGTTCTTCTCGGTGGGTGTGGACGGGTTCTTCGCGATCTCCGGTTTCCTGATCACCCGCAGCTGGCTCAGCGACCCCCGGCTGCGTGACTATCTGACCGCCCGCGCCCTGCGCATCCTGCCGGGCTTCTATATCTGCCTGATCGTGACGGCGTTCGTGTTCGCCCCGCTCAGTGTGGTGATCCAGGGTGGCTCGCCCGCCAAGCTGCTCGGGTCCGCCGCCCCGCTGGAGTACGTCCTGAAAAACAGCGCGATCGTCTATCTGCAGCCGAGCATCGACGGAACGCTGCACGGGGTGCCGGGCGGCAACGCCTGGAACGGTTCCATGTGGTCGTTGATCTGGGAACTGCTGTGCTACCTCGTCGTCGCCGCTATCGGCGTGGTGGGGCTGGGCTACCGTCGCTGGATTTCCCCGTTGATTCTGGTGCTGGCCACGTTGGGGGCATTGGTCGTGCCGCCGCTGACATTTCCCGGGGTGTGGACCATCCCGCAGCTCGCGGTCCGCTCGGCCATCATGTTCTCGGCCGGGGCGGTCATGTATCAGTGGCGAGACGTCATCCCCGCCCGCTGGTCGCTGGTCGCGGTCGCCCTCGCCATCGTCGCCGCGGCCGGGTTCCTGCCCGACTACCGGGTGGTCGGTGCCCTCCCGCTGGCCTACGCCGTCATCGTGACCGGTTCCCTGCTCAAGAGCGAGCGGTTGGTGCTGCGCACCGACCTGTCCTACGGCGTCTACATCTACGCCTTCCCCACCCAGCAGCTGCTGGCCGTGTGCGGGCTGGCGACGCGGTTGCATCCGGCCCTGTTCTTCCTCGCCTCGGTGGCGGCCACGCTGCCGCTGGCGGCGGCCAGCTGGTTCCTCATCGAGAAGCCGTCGATGGCCCTCAAACGCCGCCTCAAGCGCAAGTGGACCGGCCCGCGGGCCGCCGAAAGCGACCCGCGGGTGTCGCAGGCCGAGCCCGCCCCGGCCGACGTGCTCGCCGACCGCCCGGCCCCAGAGGCGCCGGGACACTTCTAGCCGCGGCTCGGCCGGTGCCGGTAATATGCCGCCCCAGTGCGGGGGGCGTCCATAGTGCGGGGGGCATAGGACAGGCGGAGGCCGATGACCCTCGGGCAGGTGTTCGATCCGCGGCGCAACGCGCTGAATGCGTGGCGGCTGCTGCTGGCGGCCGAGGTGATGCTGTGGCATTGCTGGCCGATCACCAACCGGTTGCCGCCGGCGGCGACGCTGCAGCTTCTCTTCTCGGTCGGGGTGGACGGGTTCTTCGCGGTCTCGGGGTTCCTGATCACCCGCAGCTGGCTAGACGATCCGCGACTGCGCGACTTTCTCGCCGCGAGGGCCCTGCGTATCCTGCCCGGCTACTACGTGTGCCTGATCGTCACCGCGTTCGCGGTGGCCCCGCTCAGCGTGGCGATCCAGGGGGGCTCGGTGGGCGCGCTGCTGTCCTCCGGCGCGCCGCTGGAGTACCTCGCGAAGAACAGCGCGGTGGCCTACGTCCACCTGAACATCGGCGCAACACCCGGCGGCGTACCGCATCCGGGGGTCTGGAACGGCTCGTTGTGGTCCCTGGTCTGGGAGGTGGCGTGCTACCTCGCCGTCGCCGCCATCGGCGTGGCCGGGCTGGCGGATCGCCGGTGGATGTCCGTCGCGGTGTTGGCGCTGGCGGTGGTCGGGGCGGCCTTGGTGCCGCCGCTGACCTACCCGGGGCAATGGACCGTCGCGCAGCTGGCGGTGCGCTCGGCCATCATGTTCGCCGCCGGGGCCGTGGTCTACCAGTGGAAGGACGTGATCCCGGCCCGATGGTCGCTCGTCGCGGTGTGCGTCGTCGTCGTGGCGGCGGCCAGCCGGCTGCCCGACTACCGGGTGGTGGCCGCGCTGCCGCTGGCCTACGCGATCATCGTGTCCGGCGCCCTGCTGCGCAACCGCCGGCTGCGGCTGGCCACCGACCTGTCCTACGGCGTCTACATCTACGCGTTTCCGGTCCAGCAGCTGCTGGCGGTGTGCGGGCTCGCCCGGCTGCCGGTGGCGGTGTTCTTCCTGACCGCCCTGGCCGCCACCCTGCCGCTGGCCGCGGCCAGCTGGTGGTTGATCGAAAAGCCGTCAATGGCGCTCAAACGCCGGCTGCGCCGGAAGTGGTCTGCGGCCACCACCGCCGAACGCGGGCATCCGGCAACCACAGCAGCACGGTGAGCACCTCGGCGGCCACGCTGATCGCCGCGTACGGCGCCGGATCCCAGCCCCGCTCGGCGAAGCCGAACAGCCCGACCGTACGTGACGCCGCGAACGCTGCCAGCGAGCCGCCGGCCACCGCGGCGCCGGCCCAGCTCAGCCAGCCCGGCCCGCCGGCGCAGATCAGCAGCGCGACGGCGAACGACACGCTGGCCTGCACCAGGAACGCGACCCCGATGCCCGGAATGTGTTGGTAGCCATGCACATACAGGTAGGCGTGGCTGAGCGCGCTGACCGTCAACGACGCGGCGATGCCGAACCGAGTGGCTATTGTCGTCAAAGTCATTGCAGGGTCCGCTCTTTCAGTGCCAGAACGGTGTCGCCCCGGCTGTAGGCGACCTCGCGCACGCCCAGCGCGTCGCGCAGCCTGCCGGCGGGCAGGGTGACCGGCTTGGGTGCCGGCCCGTCGCCCGGGTGCGGGAGCGGGTAGGCGGTGGTGGTGCCGCTGTGAAAGGTCACGTTGTCCTCGGTTTTGGAGAACAGTTGGTGCACATGGCCGTTGAGGCAGGTAACGGAGGCGAACCGGCGCAGATAACTCAGTGCCTGCGCGGCGTCGTCGGTGCCCCAACCCCATTGCGGGTACATCGCGAACAACGGGATGTGGCTGAACACGATGATGGGAGTGTCGCTGGACAGGCGGGCGACGTCCTTTTTGACGAACTCCAACTGGTCGGCGCCCAGGTGCCCGAGCTTGCGCAGATTCAGCGTGTTGACCAGCGCGATCAGGTGCACGCCGGCCACGTCGAGGCTGTACCAGCCGTCACCGGCCGAACCCGCCCCGAAGACGCTGCGGTACTTCTGCCCCGCGTCGTCGACCGAATCGTGCTCGCCGGGCACGGTGAACACGTGCGGGGTCTTGAGCGCGCTCATCATCTGCTTGGCCTGGTCGAACTGCTCGGGGGTGGACAGGTGGGTGAGATCGCCGGTGTGGATGACGAAATCCGGGGTGTAGCCCAGGTTGTTGACCTGGTCGATGGCCCGGCCGAAGGTGCCCGCCACGTCGGGGTTGGGGGCGCCGGTGAAACCGAGGTGGCTGTCGCTGATCTGGGCGAACCGCAGGGTGGGCTGGGCGCGGGTGTGCTGTGCGGCCGCCCGGCCGGCGACGTGGGAGATCACCTCGCCCCCGGTCACGGCGAACCCCACCGCCGCCCCGAACCACGCCGTGTGCCGGATCAACTGCCGGCGGCTCATGTTCGGATTCATCCCGTCACCACCACGGTGCCGCGCATCATCGGGTGAATCGAGCAGACGTAGTCGAAAGTTCCCGCGGCGGAGAAGGTGTGGGTGAAGACGGCCCCGGTGCCCATGCCCGGTGAGTGGAACGACCCGTCGCTCGCGGCCACCGTGTGAGGTTCCTCGTCGCGGTTGATCCAGGTGACGGTGGTGCCGGCGGGCACGGTCAGGGTGGCCGGCGCGAACGCGAAGCCGTCGATGACGACCTGATTGGGGCCGGCCGCCGCCGGCGCCGCGGTGACCGGCGTCTGGGTGCTGGACGTGCCGCCGCCCGCGGCGGGCCGCGGAGCCGAGCAGCCGGCCACCGCCACGGCGACGGCCAGCGCCGCGGTCAACGATTTTGCAAGGGTCATGCCCACAGATAGGGCCGCGGGTTACACGGCTCAGGTGCGGCGCACCGGGGCGAACACCTCGATGACGCCGTCGGCCTCGCGAACCATCAACGCCGGCAACGGTTTCGGCTCGATCGGCAGCTGGTGGGTGAGCACCTTTCCGCTGGGCGAGAACGACGTGGTGTGGCAGGGGCAGCGCAGCGTGTCGTCGGGCGCGTCGAACCACAGCTTGCATCCCTGATGCGTGCACACCCCGGATATCGCCTGCACCTTGCCGTCGACGCGGCGGACGAACCCGCTCACCGCGCCCAGGTCGAAGGCGCGCAGGACGCCGTCGGACACCTCCGAGCTGGCCGCGACCCGCTGCCAGCTGCCCTGGTTGGGGGCCAGCGTCCCGGACGCGGTCTGCGGGGCGCGATCCGGGCCGGACTGCCCGGCGATCACGGTGCGGTCGATGGACACCGCGGCGACCGCGGCGGTGGCGGCCGCCGAGGTGCCGACGATCACCTGGCGGCGGGTGCTGCCGCGCCCGGGCCGCGGTCGGGTCGGCGCGCCGGACATCTGCTCGGCCAGCCGCCGGTGCAGATCGGCGAGGAATTCCGGGCGCGGCGCGTCGGCCACTTCGGAGTCCGGCCGGGCCGCCCGCAGCTCGATCGCGGTGCGCAGCTGGGCCGCCTCGAAATCGTCGGGCAGGAACGGCCGGGGCCGGCGGCCCCGCAACAGGTCGTCGACGTAGCGCCGCAGCCCTCGCGCGTTCATGGCCGGCCTCCCTCGTTGACCTGTGCCGCCAGCCGCAGCGCACGGTGCTGCAGCACCTTGGCGTTGGCCACGCTGATTCCGAGTTCCGCGGCTGCCTCCTTGATCGAATTACCTTGCAGGAAGCGCGATTCCAGGATGCGGCGATAGCGGTCCGGCAGGCTGTCCAGCACCCGGGCGACGCGCTGCGGGGCGGTGCTGATCGCGTCGGGGTGCTCGGGCGGTTGTTCGATGTCCTCGATCGAGGTTATCTCCCGCCCCAACGTCTCGCGCCAGTGCGCGGCCAGCACCGTGCGGGCGGTGGCACGCAGGTAGGCGCGCACCTCGGCGGCGCTGGCGGTCAGCCGCAGCGGCCGCAACGCGGCCAGGAAGACCTCGGCGGTGAGGTCCTCGGCGTCGGCCCGGTTGCCGACCCGGGCGAACAGCGTGCGATACACCCAGGCCGCGTTGTCGGAGTAGACGGCTTCCCAGTCCGGGTAGCCGCCCTCGGGCACCGCGCGCAGCGGTCGCGGGCCGACGGGTTCGTTGTGTGCCGCCACCTGCCTCCTTCACCGCTATGAAGTATCGGCTCGGGTTACACGGGTCAGCTCGCGGCGAGTGCAGCCTCGGCAGCCAGCAGTTCGCCCAGCCTGGCGGCGGTGGCTGCGAACACCGACTTGGCGATGCCCAGGATCCGCGCCCGCACCCGGGGTTTGGCCGACGCCGACGGCAGCAGGTGGCCGATCAGATGCCCGAACAAATCCAGCCGCGCGCCGGACAACCACGTCATCAACTCCGGGTCGTCGAACCAGCGCAGCTGATTGGTGTAGTCGGCCAGCGCCAGCCGCAGCCAGTCGACGTCGGTGTCGGGGTGCGGCAGGGGCACGCAGAGCTCGTTTCGGCGCGCGTCGTCGCCGTAGCCGGCCTCCACGTGGGCGATCAGCGCGGCGGAGAAAATCTGCTGACAGCCGCGCACGCTTTGCAGCGTGATTCGCCCGGGTGTGAAAATCGGTGTGGCTGGCCGCTTTTCGGCGCCATCGGCGGTGCAGTCCAGGTAGAGCGCGCGACCGTCGACCGCGACGGCGCCGCCGTCGAGCTCCATCGCGCCCGGCTCGACGGAGCGCAGGTGGCCAGCCGCACCACGTCGGTGATCCGGCGCAGCTGCTCGAGTTCGAGCCGGGTGACGGTCGCGCAGCGGTACATGGTGGGC
This sequence comes from Mycobacterium sp. MAC_080597_8934, assembly GCF_000523975.1. NCBI lineage: Bacteria > Bacillati > Actinomycetota > Actinomycetes > Mycobacteriales > Mycobacteriaceae > Mycobacterium > Mycobacterium sp. MAC_080597_8934. Next base: position 49,352 of record NZ_JAOS01000031.1, read on the forward strand.
CGCACCGCCGGATCGATGCGCAGCAGCAGGCCGGCGCCCTCGAGCCGGGAAAACAGCTCGGCCACCGAACCGGCTTCGTTGATGGCGCGCAGCTGGGCGGTGAAGCTGTGTTTGATCTGCTCGGCGAACAACGCGCCGGGCTGCATCGTCGCGCGATCCAGCAGCCAGGAATCCCGGGGCATGATCCAGGTCAGCCGGTCCGGCTCGACGCCCTGGCCCAGCAGCCACAGGCAGGTGTCGATGCCGGTCTTGCCGGCCCCGACGACGACGTAGCGCTGATACCCGGGCCGGCGCGGCAGCTCGTTGGGCGGCACACAGTCGACGCCGTCGCCGACGGTGTAGGGCGGTGGGCGCATCGCCGGCACGCTGACGTGCATGTAGGTGGCGTCGACGATGCGGCGGGTCACCTCGACGGTGTGGTCGGCGCCGGCCAGCGTGCGAAACCGCCCGTCGCCGCGGTACTCGCTGTCCGGGAAGTAGCGCACGCGCCCGGTCGGCAGCAGCCGGGTGCGCATGACGCGGTCGTAGTAGGCGCAGATCTCGTCGGCCGTCGCCAATTCGTAAAGGCCGCGGTTCCAACCGATTTGGTCGATGCTGTCGCCGCCCAGGCGCAGGGAGTTGACGCCGTAGAACGCCGAGGGTTGGTGCAGCCGCACGAACGGATACGCCATGGTCCAGTGCCCGCCCGGCGCGTGATGGCGGTCCACCACCACGACACGGGCCTGCGACGCGGTCTCGGTGACCAGCGTGTCGATGAACGCCATGCCCATGGCGCCGGCGCCGACCACCAGGTAGTCGGCCTCGATGGTGTGCATACAGGCCTCAGGCTAGCCCCGGGCGCCGCTTGCCAAGGCCGGAACCGGGTTACTAGGATATGCAAGTATCCGCGTCACGTCCCGTGCCGTCCACCACATTCGAGGGCCCCATGACCACACAGATTCCGCACTTCATCGACGGGCAGCGCACCGCCGGGCAATCCACTCGCACCGCCGAGGTCTTCGACCCCAGCACCGGGGCCGTCCAGGCGCAGGTGCCGATGGCGGGCCGGGCCGACATCGATGCCGCGGTGGCTTCGGCCATCGAGGCGCAAAAGGGTTGGGCCGCAACGAATCCGCAACGCCGCGCCCGGGTGCTGATGCGTTTCATCGAGCTGGTCAACCAACACAACGACGAGCTGGCCGAGCTGCTGTCGCGCGAGCACGGCAAGACCCTGGCCGACGCCAAGGGCGACATCCAGCGCGGCATCGAGGTGATCGAGTTCTGCGTCGGCATCCCGCACCTGCTCAAGGGTGAGTACAGCGAGGGCGCCGGGCCCGGCATCGACGTCTATTCGCTGCGCCAGCCGCTGGGCGTGGTCGCCGGCATCACCCCGTTCAACTTCCCGGCAATGATCCCGCTGTGGAAGGCCGGGCCAGCGCTGGCCTGCGGCAACGCGTTCGTGCTCAAGCCCAGCGAGCGCGACCCGTCGGTGCCGGTGCGGCTGGCCGAGCTCTTCGTCGAGGCGGGCCTGCCGCCGGGCGTGTTCCAGGTGGTGCACGGCGACAAGGAGGCCGTCGACGCCATCCTGAACCACCCCGACATCCAGGCGGTCGGGTTCGTCGGCAGCTCGGACATCGCCCAGTACATCTACGCCGGGGCCGCCGCCACCGGCAAGCGCTCGCAGTGCTTCGGCGGCGCCAAGAACCACATGATCGTGATGCCCGACGCCGACCTGGACCAGGCCGTCGACGCGCTGATCGGCGCCGGGTACGGCAGCGCCGGCGAGCGCTGCATGGCGATTTCGGTCGCGGTCCCGGTCGGCGACAAGACCGCCGACCGGCTGCGGGCCCGGCTCGTCGAGCGGATCAACAACCTGCGGGTGGGGCACAGCCTGGACCCCAAGGCCGACTACGGCCCGCTGGTGACCGAGGCCGCGGTGGCGCGGGTGCGCGACTACATCGACCAGGGCGTGGCCGCCGGCGCCGAGATCGTGGTGGACGGCCGCGAACGCCGCAGCGACGACCTGACTTTCGGGGACGCCAACCTCGAGGGCGGCTTCTTCATCGGGCCCACCCTGTTCGACCACGTCACGCCCGACATGTCCATCTACACCGACGAGATCTTCGGGCCGGTGCTGTGCATCGTAAGGGCGCAGAACTACGAGGAGGCGCTGCGGCTGCCCTCCGAGCACGAGTACGGCAACGGGGTGGCGGTGTTCACCCGCGACGGCGACGCCGCCCGCGATTTCGTGTCCCGGGTGCAGGTCGGCATGGTCGGGGTCAACGTGCCGATCCCGGTGCCGGTGGCCTACCACACCTTCGGCGGCTGGAAGCGCTCCGGCTTCGGCGACCTCAACCAGCACGGGCCGGCGTCGATCCAGTTCTACACCAAGGTCAAGACCGTCACCTCGCGGTGGCCGTCCGGCATCAAGGACGGCGCCGAATTCGTGATTCCCACAATGGATTAGAACCGAGAAGGAATTCCGGCCCCACTATGTTTACCCTGGACGACGACGAGCGGGTGATCGCCGAGACGGCCGGCGCGTTCGCCGCCAAGCGCCTGGCCCCGCACGCGCTGGAATGGGATGCGGCCGAACACTTTCCGGTCGACGTGCTGCGCGAGTCGGCCGAGCTCGGGATGGCGGCGATCTACTGCCGTGAGGACGTCGGCGGCAGCGGGCTGCGCCGGCTGGACGGGGTCCGCATCTTCGAGCAGCTGGCCATCGCCGACCCCACCACGGCGGCGTTCCTGTCCATCCACAACATGTGCGCGTGGATGATCGACAGCTACGGCACGCCCGAACAGCGCAAGGGCTGGGTGCCGCGGCTGGCGGCGATGGACGTCATCGCCAGCTACTGCCTGACCGAGCCGGGCGCGGGGTCCGACGCCGCCGCGCTGAGCACCCGCGCGGTCAGACAGGGCGGCGATTACGTGCTGGACGGCGTCAAGCAGTTCATCTCGGGCGCCGGGGCCTCGGACGTCTACCTGGTGATGGCCCGCACGGGCGGTGAAGGGCCGCGCGGCATCTCCGCGTTCGTCGTCGAAAAGGGTTCTGCTGGGCTGAGTTTCGGTTCGCCCGAGGAGAAGATGGGCTGGCACGCCCAACCCACCGCGCAGGTGATCCTGGAGGGGGTGCGGGTGCCCGCCGACGCGATGCTGGGCGGCGCCGAGGGTGAGGGCGCCGGATTCGGCATCGCGATGAACGGCCTCAACGGCGGCCGGCTCAACATCGCCGCGTGCTCGCTGGGCGGCGCGCAGGCGGCCTTCGACAAGGCCGGAGCCTACGTGCGCGATCGGCAGGCGTTCGGGTCGCCGCTGCTCGACGAGCCGACCATCCGGTTCGCCCTGGCCGACATGGCCACCGGCCTGGAAACGTCGCGAATGATGTTGTGGCGGGCCGCCGGTGCGCTGGACGCCGACGATCCCGACAAGGTCGAGTTGTGCGCGATGGCCAAACGCTACGTCACCGACACCTGCTTCGAGGTCGCCGACAAGGCGCTGCAGCTGCACGGCGGCTACGGCTATCTGCGCGAGTATGGTCTGGAAAAGATCGTGCGCGACCTGCGGGTGCATCGCATCCTGGAGGGGACCAACGAGATCATGCGGGTGGTCATCGGCCGGGCCGAAGCGGCGCGGTTCCGGGCCACCGCATAGAAAGGCCGTCGGATGACCGAGCGCGTGGTGGTGGCTTTCCTGGGCCTGGGCAACATGGGCGCGCCGATGGCGGCGAATCTCGTTGCGGCCCAACATGCGGTGCGCGGATTCGATCCGGTGCCCGCGGCGCTGTCGGCCGCCACCGCGTCCGGTGTCACCGGTTTCGACACCGCCACCGACGCGGTGACGGGGGCCGACGTGGTGATCACCATGCTGCCCAACGGCGAGGTGGTCAAACGCTGCTACGCCGAGATCCTGCCCGCCGCGCGCCCGGGCGCGCTGTTCATCGACAGCTCCACGATCTCGGTCGCCGACGCCCGCGAGGTGCACGCGCAAGCGCAGTCGCACGGGGTGGCGCAGCTCGACGCGCCCGTCTCGGGCGGGGTGAAGGGTGCGGTCGCAGGCACGCTGGCGTTCATGGTGGGCGGCGAACCCGAGGCCCTGGAGCGGGCCCGGCCGGTGCTGGAACCCATGGCGGGCAAGATCATTCACTGCGGCGCGGCCGGGGCCGGGCAGGCCGCCAAGGTGTGCAACAACATGGTGCTGGCGGTGCAGCAGATCGCCATCGGCGAGGCATTCATCCTGGCCGAAAAGCTCGGGTTGTCGGCGCAGTCGCTGTTCGACGTGATCACCGGGGCGACCGGCAACTGCTGGGCCGTGCACACCAATTGCCCGGTGCCGGGCCCGGTTCCGACGTCGCCGGCCAACAACGACTTCAAGCCGGGCTTCGCCGCCTCGCTGATGAACAAGGACCTGGGTCTTGCGATGGACGCGGTGACCTCGACCGGCGCAGCCGCCCCGCTGGGCCGGCACGCCGCGGAGATCTACGCGAAATTCGCCGCCTCCCACGGCGACAAGGACTTCAGCGCGGTCATCGAGATGCTGCGCGGCGCTTACTAGCACCGAGCGTCACGCCGGCGTGGCATCCCGGCGCGACGGTCACGCTGGCGTGACGCTCGGCGCCGCGGGGCGAGCTCAGAAGTCGCCCGCGTTGCGGCGCAACGTCTCGATCGACGACGCCAGCTGCTGCGACTCGGTGTCGCTCATCCCGATGTCGGCGAACACCTGCTTGTTGAGGGTGACGGTGGCGTCCTCGACGGTGGAGCGACCCAGCTCGGTGATCTGCACCAGCGTGGTGCGCCCGTCGGTGGGGTGCGGCACCCGCTGCACCAGCCCGTCGGCCTCCAGCCGGCGGATCGCGTGCGTCACGCTGGTGACGTGCACCTGCAGCCGGTCGGAGGCCTTGGTGATGGGCAGCGCCCCGGTCCGGCTGAACGCCAGCAGCCGCAGCAGTTCGTAGCGGGAGAAGCTCAGGTCGTACGGGCGCAGCGCCGTCTCGACCCGGGCCAGCAGGATCTGGTGCGCGCGCATCACCGAGGTCACCGCGACCATGCCCGGCGCCACGTCGCCCCACCCGGCGCGCTCCCAGTTGGCCCGGGCGGCGGCGATCGGATCGCGTTCGTGAGGACGTGAGTCGGCCACGCCCTTTCTTACCGCACTTGCCGCTCCAGCGTGGCCTTTCCCACCGCCGACAGCACCGCCACCGTGGAGGCGCGGCTGCCCACCGTCAGCCGGGCCGCGCCGTCCGGGTAGTAGCGCGCCCGGACGCCGCCGCGGGCGAAGACCCGCTGCCACGCGCGTCCTTGCGGATCGGGCGGCAGGTAAACGAAGTTCGCGTGCGCGTCGGTGGTGTAGACGCCCAGCGCGCTCAGCCGCATCCGCAGCCGGCGGCGTTCGGCGGTGATCGACCGGATGCGCCGGGACAGTTCGTCTTCGGCCCGATACGACGCCGTGACGGCGAGCAGGCTGGTGATCGCGATGCCGAACGGCAGCTGCTGGTCCCACAGCGGCCGCGCCAGCCGCGGCGACGCCACCCCGTAGCCGATCCGCAGCCCGGCCAGGCCGTACGCCTTGGAGAAGGTGCGCACCACCACCACATTGGGGAAGCACGCCACCAGCGCCGCCACGTCGATCCGGTGCTCGGGCGCGGTGAATTCGACATAGGCCTCGTCGAGCAGCACGACGGTGTCGCGCGGCACCCGGCGCAGGAACCGGAAGACTGCGGCCGCGGGCTCCACGGTTCCGGTCGGGTTGTGCGGCCGGCACAGCACCACCACGCGGGCGCGCGCGGCCGCGTCGGCGAGCCCGTCCAAGTCGTGCTGCCCGTGCTCGTCCAGCGCGACGGCGATGGTGTTCAGCCGGGCCATCCGCGCCACGATCGGATACCCGTCGAAGGTGGGGGTGGCCATCGCGATGGCGTCCCCCGGCGCGGTCAACGCCTGCAGCACCTGCAGCATCACGCCGGTGGCTCCGGCGCCCAGCACCACCAACTCGGCCGGCACACCGATGTGCTCGGCGATCACCCCGCGCAGTCGCTCGGGCAGGAACTCCGGATACCGGTTGGCGGTGCACACCGAACGGATCAGCGCCGCGCGCACCGCCGGCAGCGGCGGGAAGGGATTCTCGTTGAGCGACAAGGCAAACGGGTCGACCGCGTCGGGCAGCGCCTCGCCGATGCCGCCGGCGGCCGGGCGCGGGACGGTCAGCATCCGCCCCGCCCGCCCCAGCGCACCGCGGCGGCGCCGGCGAAATCGCCGGCGTGCGCGAACGCCGCCATCATGACCACGTCCCCGGCTTTGATCCGCTGCTCGGATATTGCGCGGTCGAGGTTGACCGGGATCCCGGCACCGAACAGGTTGCCGCACTCGTCGAAGGTGTCGAGGTGCCGCGCCGGCGGCAGCTCCAGCGCGTCGCGCCAGTTGCGCAGGAACGCCCGGTTCGGCTGGTTGGTAACCAGCAGGTCGATGTCCTTGGCGGGCAACCCGATTCGATCGCACACCGCCAGCGCCACCTCGGGGACCTGCCGGTTGCCGCGGGCCAACACCTTGGTGATCTTGCTGTCGGTGAAGCCGATGCTGCCCTCGCCTGGCCCGGCCTGCCACCACTTGCGGGGCGGGTCGTAGGACAGCGTCATCTCGCCCGCGTATTCGCCGTAGCTGCGGCACTCGACGTCGAGGACGGGCGAGGAGTCGCCGACGGTGACCAGGCCCACCGCGGCGCCGTCGCCGGGCACCGCCGCCTGCGCCTTGCGCCGGATCGTCGGCTGGTCGAAGAACTGGCCGGCCGCGTTCTGGGCGATCGCGATCAGCGCGGTGCGTCCCTGGCCCGACGACAGCAGTGTGCGAGCCACGTTGAGCGCCAACACGAATGCCGCGCACCCGCCGTTGTTGAGGTCGAGCACCCACGACGGGCGCATGCCCAGCCGGTGCGCGATGCCGCCGCCCTGGCCGTAGAACGCCATGTCGGGCACCTGGGTGTGGGTGATCAGCACGTCGGCGCCCTCGATGACGTCGTGGCCGTGCCGCTCGATCAAACCCTGTGCCGCGCGTTCGATCATGTCGATGGAGCTCTCGTCGGGGCCGACGTGGTGGCGGTACTTCGGGGCGCGGAACATCACGTTGTCGCGCAGGTCGTCGGATTCGGCGAATTGCGCGTAGTAGTCGGCGGGGATCGGCTCGCCCGGCAGATAGCTGGCGACGTCGATCAGGCTGACGGTCGACGCATTCATCGCGTCACCTCATCCACACCGGGGTGACCGGCAGGCCGTGCCGATGGCGGTATTCGGCGATCGCCTTGAGGTTGCGCAGCTCCAGCAGATGGCCGGCGCCGAACATGTCCCAGAAGTCGCCCACCCACACCGGGCGCTGCGGCGGCGCGGTCTGCGGGTACGGGTTGTGGTCGTAGAACGGGTGATGGCAATTGGTCCACAGCACAACCGATCCCGGCTTGTCGAGCACGGTCTGGGCGTCGACGACGCGCATCAGGTAGATCATCCACAGGTGGTCGCCCTGGTCCCAGGCGCAGTGGTAGTCCACGGTCCGCGCCTGCGCGTTGGCGACGGTGCGGGTGTAGATCTTGGTTTCCGAACCGAGCCGGTCGTGGGCCAGCCACAACCCGGGCTCGTCGGTGGGGGTGAACCCGCGCAGGCTGTAGGTCCACTCCTCCAGGCTGCGGGTGTCGGCCATGTACTCGAACAAGTCGTCGGGTGGACAGTCGATGTAGTCGTTGACGGTGCAGTACTGTCCGAAGATCTGGTCGTGCGGGTACACCGACCGCATCATGTCCATGATGATCGGCGTGGCCTTCTCCCGGGGGCTGGTCTCGATGCGGGTGACCCCGTCGATGAGGTCGCCGATGTCCTCAAGCGCTGGCAGCGACATTGGTGCGGATCTCCTTTGTAACTGAATTCTGTTTGACGGCGGCATCTTTGACCGCCGACGTGGTGAGAAACGGGGCGAACGGCGGGATCTCGTCGGCGGCGCACTCGACGCTGACCACCGCCGGGCCGTCGACATCGAGCGCCGCGGCCATCGCGGCGGCGAACCCGTCGACGTCGCCGACCTCCACCGAGGTCAGGCCGGGGAACATGGCGGCCAGCCCGGCGCCCAGCCGGCTGGGCCGGAAACGGTTGTAGCTGTAGCGGTCGCCGTAGAACAGCTGCTCGCGGGTCACGCACATGGCGTGCGCGTTGTTGTTGAACAGCACGAACGTCATCGGTAGCCGGTATTGCACGGCGGTGTGCACCTCCATGCCGTGCATGAAGAACGCGCCGTCCCCGGCGATGACGACGGTGCGCCCGCCGGGGCGTCCACTGTTGTTGCGCCCCAACGCTATTCCGATCCCCGCCCCGAAGCTGTAGCCCATGCCACCCATGCCGAGCGCGACGACGAACCGGCCGTCGCGGCGCACCGGCAGGTAGTGGATCGCGGCCGCGCCGGTGTTGCCGGCGTCGACCACGATGTCGGCGCCGCGCGGCAGCACGCCGTCCAGCACCGCCATCGCGTCGCGGTAGCGCACCCCCGGCCCCCTGCACGGCGGCGGCGTCAGCTCGGTCGGCCGGCCCCGCCGTGCCGGCCGGCGCGACCGGCCGCCGGTGGCCGCGCAGCGCGCGGATCAGCAGCCGCAGCGAGCCGCGCAGGTCTCCGGTGTGCACGTGGGTGCAGGCGAGATAGGGCGGCGCCGACCCGATCGAGACGGTGCGCACCGCGGCCAGCGCGTCGTCCAGGCCGCTGCGCGCGGTGACCGCCAATCGGGTCCCGACGATGAGGCACACCGCGCTGCCGGCCACCGCCTCGGCCACGTTGCGGTGGCCCATCACGCCGGTCACTCCCAGCGTCCGCCCGTCCGGCCCGGGTGCGCCGGCGACGTCCTTGGCGTCCGGCACGGTGGCCACCCGCGCCCCCAGCAGCGCGCGCAGCTCCTCGAGCTCGGCCCGGGCGTCGTCGCGGGCCACCTGTTCGCCGGCGATGATGGCGATCTCGCCGGTCACGCGGCGCAATTGCGCCGCGATCGGGTGCGGGTCGCCGGCCGGGGGCCGCCATTGCGCCGCAATCGCGACTCGCCCGCCGGGTGCGCCGTGGCCGTTGCGCTCGCCGACGCCGACCCGGGCCTGCTGAATGTCCTTGGGCAACAACAGCACCGCTGGGCCTCCGGCCCGCGCCGCCGAAATGGCCTGCGGCAGAAGCGAAACGATGTCGTCGGGGGTTTGCACCCGCCGGCAGAACACCGAGACCGCCGAGAACAGCGCGCCGGCGTCCAGCGATCCGTTGGCGCCGCTGGTGTCCTGGAAGCTGCCCCGACCGTCCAGCGCGGCGGCGGGCTGGCCGACCAGCGCCAGCACCGGCACCCGGCTGGCGAGCGACTCGCCGAGTCCGGCCACGAGATTCAGCGATCCGCCGCCCGAGGTCGCGGCCACCACCCCGAGTCCCGCTCCGCTTCGGCTGTATCCGTCGGCCATCGCGGCGGCGGAGAACTCGTGCTTGGCCAGCACCGCGGTGAGCTCCGGCCGGAAATGCGCCGCGTCGTAGAGGTCCTCGATGTTGGCGCCGTCCACCGCGAAGAGGTGGTCGGTTCCGATCGCCGCGAGGTGGCCGACGATGTGGTCGACCACCCGGTGCCTTCCGAGCATGTGGGAAGACACGAGGCGGGCCGCCGATGGGTTCACGATCGTCGCGCGGCGGGGCCGGTGAACCGTTCGTCGGCCGTCACCGTGGTGCCTAGATGACCATCGAAATGGCCGGCGTGGTGCGCGAGTACCGGGTGGGCGGTCAACCGGTGCGGGCCCTGGACCGGATCAGCCTGCAGCTGGCCGGTGGGCAGTTCGTGGCGGTCGTCGGGCCCTCCGGCGCGGGCAAGAGCACGTTGCTGCATCTGCTGGGCGCGCTGGACTCCCCCGACTCGGGTTCCATCCTCTTCGACGGCGAGGAGATCGGCCGGCTCGGCGACGAGGCGCAGTCGCGGTTCCGCCATCGCCGGGTGGGCTTCGTGTTTCAGTTCTTCAACCTGTTGCCCACCCTGTCGGCCTGGGAGAACGTGGCGATCCCGCGGTTGCTCGACGGGGTCCGGCTGGGTCGGGCCAAGCCGGACGCGCTCCGGCTGCTGGACCGGGTGGGCCTGGGCAACCGCACCGAACACCGGCCCGCGGAGCTGTCCGGCGGCCAGATGCAGCGGGTCGCGGTGGCGCGGGCGCTGATGATGGACCCGCCGCTGATCCTGGCCGACGAGCCGACCGGCAACCTGGATTCCTCCACCGGCGCGGCCATCCTGGAGCTGCTGGCCGAGGTGGCGCACGAGGGCGGCGGTCACCGGCTGGTGGTGATGGTGACCCACAACAGCGACGCCGCGGCGGCCACCGATCGGGTGATCACGCTGCAGGACGGCCGGGTCGGTTCGGACGTGATGGCGGTCGCCGGGTGAGGTCGGGGCGTGCGGTCACGGCCGCGGCGAGCCGGCTGCGCGTGTTCAGCCTGCGCGAGATCGCCGTGCATCGACGCCGCACCATCGCGTCGATCGCCGTGATGGCTGTCTCCGCAACGTATTTGGTGGCGGTCTTCGGCATCTTCGGCTCGATCACCGAATCGGTGAGCCGGCTGGCCGACGGGATCGCCGGGGTGGCCGCGCTCGAGGTCTCCGGCATCACCGACGCCGGATTCGCCGACTCGGTGCTGGCCGATGTCGCCGCGGTGCCCGGGGTCGCCACCGCCGCGCCGATGATCCGGACGACGGCGGCCACGCCGTCCGGGCCGGTCCTGCTGCTGGGCGCCGACGCCCGCACCGCCGCGCTGGGCGGCGCCCTCACCGACGCGGTGTCGCGACCGGTGCGGGAGCTTTCCGCGTCGCCGGACGGCGTGCAGGTGGGGCCGCGGGCCGGGTATGCGAAAGGTCAAGCGTTCCAACTTGGTTCGGCCCCGGTCACCGTCACCGAGGTGCTGGCCGGCAGGCAGTTCGCCGAACTCAACGGCGGACACTATGTGCTGGCGCCGCTGGCGTTGGCGCAGCGCGTCACCGGGCGCGCCGGGCAGCTGGACTCGATCTTGATCACCCTCACGCCGGGCGCCGACCCGGCCGCCGTCCGCGCCGCGGTCGGCGCCGCCGTGGGCGGGCGGGCGATCGTGGCGGCGCCCAGCTCGCGGGCGGCCCGCGCCGGCGACGGCGTCCGGCTGATGAACTACATGGCGCTGCTCGGCGCGGCGGTGGCGCTGGTGGTCGGCGCGTTCCTGATCTACACCACGATGACGATGGCGATCACCCAGCGCCGCCCAGTCATCTCGATGCTGCGCGCGCTGGGCGGGCGGCGCCGCGCCGTCGTCGGCGACCTGCTCGCCGAGGCCGCCGTTCTCGGGCTGATCGGCGGGGCGTTGGGGTGCGGCGCCGGAATCCTGGCCGGGCGCATGGCAATTGGCCGGCTGCCCCCGGCCGTCACGCAGGGACTGGAAGCCCGCGTCGAGTACTGGCTGCCCGGCTACGCCGTCCCGCTGGCGCTGGCGGCGACGGCGCTCACCGCCGTGGCGGCCGCGGCGATGGCCGCGCGGCAGGTGTACAAGGTCTCCCCGGTCGAGGCGCTGGCGCCGGTCGGGGCGTCGGCGGCCGACGCGGTGCCGCCGTGGCTGCGGGCCGCCAGCGGGGTCGGCGCGCTGGCGCTGTTCGCGGTGCCGGCCCTGGCGGTCCCGGCCGGCGCCCCGGCGGGCGTGCTGCTGGGCGCCGTGCTGGTCGCCGAGCTGGCGGCGGGCTTCGCGCTCACCGTGCCCATCGTCACCGCCACGTCCGCGCTGTCCCGCGTGTTCGGGTCGTGCGGTGCGCTCGCCGCCGCGACCATCCGGCGCGCACCGCGGCGGGTGTGGGCCACCGTGATGACGGTGTTGATCGGGGTGCTCACCACGGTGGTGATCACCGGCACCAACACGGACATGATCGGGTCGGCGCGTGCCATCTTCGCGCCGGTCGCCGAGGCTGACGTGTGGGTGAGCGCGGATCCGCCCGACAGTTTCCCCACGGATGTTCTGCCGCAAGGGCTTTCGGAAAGACTCGCCGCGCTGCCCGGTGCGGCGCGGGTGACCGAGGGGGCGTGCGGGTTCGCCGTCGTCGCGGGCACCCGGGTGCTGCTGGACGGGTTCGCCGCGGGCAGCCGGGACGCGTTGTTCCGCGCGCTCGACGACCGGGTGCGCGCCGAGGTGCTGGCCGGGCGGGGTGTGGTGCTCACCCAGAATCTGGGCAGGGCGCTCAACGTGCGGGCCGGCGACCGGCTGCGGTTGCAGACCCCGCACGGCCCGCGGGAGGCGGCGGTGCTGGCGGTGGTGCCGTTCTTCTCGACGGTCATCGGCACCGTCGGGATGGATCTGGCCCAGCTGCGGGCATGGTTCGATCGCCCGGCGGCGACGACGCTGCAAATCACGGCGGCCCCGGGAGTGGATCCGCGGCGGCTGCTGGCTGACGTCCGCGCGGCGGTGCCGGCGCCCAACCACGTCTACGACGGCCGCGCCGCGCTGGCCGGGCTGCAGGCCCCGCTGCACCAGAGCATGTTCATCGCCAACGCGGTATGGATCATCGTGGTGGCGGTGGCCGCGGTCGCCCTGCTCAACACGTTGACGCTGTCGGTGACCGAGCGGCGCCGCGAGATCGGTGTGCTGCGGGCGATGGGCGCCGGCCGCCGGTTCACCCTGTGCATGGTGCTGGCCGAGGCGGCCGGAATCGGTTGTGTCGGCGGTGGTTTGGGGTTGCTGCTCGGGCTGGCGGACCAGTGGTTGTTCAGCCGCATCAGCGGGGACATGATGAACTTCGCGGTGGCCTTCCGGCTCAGCCCGCTGGCGCTTGCCTGCACCGCCGGGGCGCTGGGGATCACCCTGCTCGGTTCGGTGCCGCCCGCGCGGCGGGCGGCGCGGCTGAACATCATCGAGGCGGTCAGCGTGGACTGAGCACGGCGAATCCCTGCAGATGGGGTTTGCACGGGAAGGGCACCGGGGTGCGGGGCACGCTGCGCAGCGTCGAGGTGTCGAACCCGGCGGCGGCGATGGCCGCCCCGGTCCGCCGGTTGGGCTCGCAGCCGCCGGCCAACCAGGACCACGGCCGGGCGATCAGATCCTGCAGCCGGCCCGTCAGCCCGTCCCCGCGCACATGCTCGAGCACCACCAGCCTGCCCCCGGGCACCAGCACCCGGCGGATCTCGGCCAGGGTGGCCCCCACGTCGCGCACCGAGCACAGCACCAGCCCGATGTGCACCGAGTCGAAACTGTTGTCCGGGAAGGGAATCGACTCGCCGGACCCGGCGACCACGTCGACCGCGACCCCCTGGCGGGCGGCCAGCCGGGCGGCCATCCGGCGAAACGACGCCTCGGGCTCGACAGCCGCCACCGACGTCACCGCGGCGGGCAGGAACATCAGGTCGGTGCCCGGCCCCAGGCCGACCATCAGCAGCCGCCCGGTGGCGTGACTCATCGCCTGCCGCCGATACCGCTGGTAGAAGAGCCGGTCGAACACCGGCTGCCCGAACCGGTACACGTAGGGGAACAGCACGTTGCGGAATCTCATCGGGAGCCCAGATCCATTCGGAACGGCGGATATTCGTCACGCATCAACGACACGTAGACGGCCACCCGGTACCGCCACCGCACGATGCCCATCAGCAGATCGAACATGCCGGGCGGGACGGTGCCGGTGCACAGCAACGTCAGCGCGGCGGTCAGGCACAGCACCTGCAGCAGCGGCTCCATCGACCAGCAGACCAGCACGTGCGGGATCGCCAGCAGCCACTTGACCGGCACCGCAAGCCTTTTCAGCCGTCGCGGATAGTCGACGGCGAGGTCGCCGGGATAGTCGGGCGAGGCCGCGAGCCTGAACGGCGGGTATCGGTCCGTGCTGTTCATCGGGAATCGGTAGTTCATCACCCGCCAGGACCAGCGCAGCACGCCGACGTTGAAGTCGAAGAGCCGCCGCGGATACCGACCGGTGCAGATGATCGCGATCCCGGCGACGACGGTGCACAGCGGGTACACCAGGTAGAGCCCGATCAGGATCGGGTAGTGCGGCACCGCCAGCACGCACCACTTCACCAGCCACAGCCAGCGCGACGGGGCGTCGAAATCGCCTCGCACCCTTACGGATTCGCTCGTGCCGTTCACCGGCGTGACGGAATCTTCGGCGCTTCCCCCAAGCTGCGGTTGATCGCTTCCCCCACGCTGCGGTTGATGTGGTCGGACATGCGGCGGTGGCTGGTCCAGCGCAGGAACATCGTCAGCGCGGCGGCCTGCAGCTGGTCGGAGACCAGCGCGGCCGGGCGCAGCACGGCCTCGCCGTGCGACACCGGCAGCGAGGCCACCCAGGACACCGCCCGGACCCGGCGGCGCCGGGTCTTCTCGTACCAGCGCAGCGCGTTCGCGACCTCGGCCTGGCCGCCGGGTGTCCCCCGCCCGAAATCGGCCAGCGCCTGGCACAGCACCATCGTGTCGAGCAGCGCCTGGTTGGTCCCCTGCGCCAGGGTGGGCGGCATGGTGTGCGCGGCGTCGCCGAGCAGGGTGACCCGGCCCCGCCCGGGGCGCGGGATCGGATGCCGAAAATGCGGGAACGGCGACGCGGCCAGATCCTCGTCGGTCAGGATCGCCAGCACCCGATCGACCGGCTCGGACCATCCGGCGAAGTGCGAGCGGATCGTCTCGATCGGGTGTTGCGGCCGGACGAACCCCGTCGACCACGGCAGGTCGAACCACCACTGCACCTCGGCGCCGCCGGCCGGCCACAGGCCGAGGTTCCCGCCGCCGCCGATCATCATCAGGGCGGCGTCGGACTCGGCGATCTCCGGGAGGCTGACCAGGCCCTGCCAGCTGCACCAGCCGGTCGCCTTGGCGTGCCGGGCCCCGACCCACTCGCGCACCATCGAGTGCAGGCCGTCGGCGCCGATCAGCACGTCGCCCTCGGCCACGGTGCCGTCGGTGAATTCGACGCTGACCCCGTCGCGGGAGGTGGCCAGTGCGACCGCGCGACGGTCACAGTGGATGCGCCCGGGCGGGAATCCGTCCAGCAGCCGCTCCAGCAGCACCCGGCGCGGCACCATCCGCACGGGCGCGCCCAGCCGCCGCGCCATCGCGGTCACGTCCAGCGTGGCCAGCGCCCGGCCCGTCGACGTCACCGCCCGCACGCTGGACAGCTGCCGGCCGGCGCCGTCCATCTCGACGCCCAGCTGGCGCAGCACCGTCTCGCCGTTGGACCACACCGTCACCGCGCCACCGGCGGCCGCCAGCCGCGGGCGGCGCTCGAAGACGGTGACGTCGTGGCCGTCGCGCAGCAGTCCGCGGGCCACCGAGATGCCGGCCACGCCGGCGCCCACCACCAGTACCCGCAGCGGACGCGCGTCGCCGACCACGCTGGCTCCGATCGTTTACAGGGAACGCTGCAGCAGCACCTGGCCGCTGTCGGCGGCCACCACTTGCACGGCGGCGATCTGGTCCACCGGCGTCGAGATCGACCCCGCCGGTGACGCGGTGTGGCCGGGCACGGCCACCCAGGTCGCCAGCCGGGTGCGGCTGCCGTCGCGGCCCACCACCACCATCGCCAGGGTGTCGTGGTGGGCGTTGAGCGGGGCCAGGCACACGCACCTCAGGTTGATCGAGGTGCCCCAGTGCTGGCCGCTGACCTGCACGGTCGAGGTCAGCAGGGTGGTGCCGACCTGGGCCATCGGCTCGGCCGACGCGGTCACCTGCCGCGCCGGAGTCGACGACCACCCCTCGAGGCCGACGAACACGCCGATGGCCAGCACCGCCGCCGCGGCAGCCGATGCCACCCAGGTCGCCACCCGGCCGCGCCGGCGCCGCCGGCGCACCGCGGTCAGCAGGGACGGCAACAGGTCGGCGGACAGCTGCGGGGCGGGGCCGGCCTCGTCGATGGCGGCCACTTCGTCGTGGTCGAGCCGGGACAGCAGCGCGGGCACCCCGCTGATGTCGGCGACCGCCTCGCGGCAGCCGCGGCAGTGGGCCATGTGTTGCTCGAATTCGCGGCGCTGCGCGGCGGACAACGAACCCAGCACGTACGCGGCATCCCACATCGCGTAGCGGTCTTCGGGAGGGCCGACGTCGTGCACCGGCGTCCTCATTTCATCCATGTCTGCTCACCCCTCAAACATTCGGAAAGTCCCTCATCGGGTGACCCCGAGTTCCTGCAGAGTGAGTCGCAACGCCCGCACCGCATAGTGTAGTCGCGACTTCACCGTTCCCTCGGCGATGCCGAGGTCTGTAGCTATCTGCGCGGTGGTCCAACCGCGGTAGTAGGACCGTTCGATCACGGCGCGGTGCTCGGCCGACAGCTGGGCCATCGCGTCGGCGATCAGCAACCGGTCCAGCGCCGCGTTGACCTCGTCCGGCGTGGACTGTTCGGGCGCCCCCGCGGTGTCGGTCGAGCCGACCACGTTGCGGAACCGCGCGCTGCGCCGGTCGTCGATGATCATGTTGCGGGCCACCGTGAACAACCACGCCCGGGCCGAGCGCTCGGTGTCGCCGATGACCTCGGGATGCTGCCAGGCCCGCAGCAACGTCTCCTGCACCACATCCTCGGATTGGCTCGCGTCGCCGGTCAGCCGCAGCGCATAGCGCCACAGCACCGCGGCGTGTTCGTCGTAGAGCGCCTTCATCAGAGCGGCCTCGGCGGTCCCGGACGCCCTGGAAATGCCGACCACACGAGCCACTCGATCACCTCCTGCCGGGGAAACGAGCCCGGCGAAGGTTCGGTTCAACGGCCCCGACCCGGTGCGCCCCTACCCGAGCGTCAGGATGCGCGGCCCGGCGTCGGTGACGGCAACGGTGTGCTCCCAGTGTGCCGCACGCGAGCCGTCGGTGGTGATGACCGTCCACTGGTCGTCGAGCACCACGGTCTTGCCGGTGCCCAGGGTCAGCATCGGCTCGATGGCCAGCACCGAGCCGGGGGCCAGCAGCGGACCGCGGCCCGGCGAGCCCTCGTTGGGCAGGAACGGGTCCATGTGCATCTGCCGGCCGATGCCGTGCCCGCCGTAGCCCTCGACGATGCCGAACGCCCGCCCGTGCCGGGTCTCGGCGGCGCGGGTGCCCAGCTCGATGGCGTGCGAGACGTCGGTCAACCGGTTCCCGGGCACCATCGCCGCGATCCCGGCTTCCAGCGACTCCCGGGTGGCCTGGCACAGCGCCTCGTCGGCCGGGTCCAGGGCGCCCACCCCGAACGTGATCGCCGCGTCCCCGTGCCACCCGTCCAGCACCGCGCCGCAGTCGATAGACACCAGGTCGCCGGGCGCCAAAACCTCTGCGGCCGAGGGGATTCCGTGCACCACCCGGTCGTTGACGGAGGCGCAGATGGAGGCCGGGTAACCGTGGTAGCCCAGGAACGACGGCACCGCGCCGGCATCCCGGATCACCGACTCGGCGATCTGGTCCAGGCTCAGCGTCGACACCCCGGCGACCGCGGCCGCGCGGACCGCCTGCAGCGCGGCGGCCACCACCGCGCCCGCGGCGGCCATCGCGTCGAGTTCGCCGTCGCTGCGCTGCGGCACCACCTTGCGGCCGCGCAGCCGCGCCAGCGCGTTCATCCCTACTTGCCCAGCGCGCGCAGCGCCCGGGCGAACACCTCGTCCAGGGTGCCGACGGCGTCGACCGTCTTGAGCTGGTCGCGGTAGTAGTCCAGCAGCGGCGCCGTCTCGTCGCGGTACACCTTCATCCGGTTCAGAATCACCTCGTCGGTGTCGTCGGCCCGGCCACGCGCCTTGAGCCGCGCCAGCAGCTCGTCCTGGGACACCCGGAACTCCAGCACCGCGTCGATGTCGGTGCCGCGGCGTTCCAGCATCTCGTGCAGCGCCTTGGCCTGCTGCAACGACCGGGGAAACCCGTCCAGGATGAAACCGTTGGCGGCGTCCGGCTCGCTGAGCCGGTCGTCGACGAGCTGGTTGGTCAGCTCCGCGGGCACCAGGTCGCCGGCGTCCAGGTAGCGCTTGGCCTCCAGCCCCAGCTTGGTCCCGTTCTCGATGTTGCTGCGGAACAGCTCACCGGTGGAGATCTGCGGGATCCCGAGCTTCTCGGAGAGCTTCTGGGCCTGCGTCCCCTTGCCCGCTCCCGGCGGCCCCAGCAAAACGACTCTCACTTGAGGAACCCTTCATAGTTGCGCTGCATGAGCTGACTCTCGATCTGCTTGACCGTATCCAAGCCCACGCCGATCATGATCAAAACCGCGGTACCGCCGAACGGCAGGTTCTGCACCGCCCCGCCGTTGCCGATCTGCAGGAACAGGTTGGGCAGCACCGAGATCGCACCCAGGTAGAGGGAGCCGGGCAAGGTGATCCGGCTCAGCACGTAACGCAGGTAATCCGCGGTGGGCTTGCCCGGCCGGATGCCGGGGATGAAGCCGCCGAACTTCTTCATCTCGTCGGCGCGCTCGTCGGGGTTGAACGTGATGGACACGTAGAAGTACGTGAAGAAGATGATCAGCCCGAAGTAGATGCCGATGTAAACCGGGTCGCTGGGGTCGGACAGGTAGCTGCCGACGAACTTGTCCCACCAGCTGTTACCGACGCCGCCGCTGCCGCTGCGGATCAGCTGGGTGATCAGGTGCGGGATGTAGATCAGCGAGGACGCGAAGATCACCGGGATGACGCCGGCCTGGTTGACCTTGAGCGGCAGATACGTCGAGGTGCCGCCGTACATGCGCCGGCCCACCATCCGCTTGGCGTACTGCACCGGGATCCGGCGCTGCCCCTGTTCGACGAACACCACGCCGACGATGATGATCAGCGCGGCCACCAGCACGGCGGCGAAGATCATGCCGCCGCGGCTGTCCAGGATGGTCTTGCCCTCGGCGGGGATGCGGGCCGCGATGCCGACGAAGATCAGCAGCGACATGCCGTTGCCGATGCCGCGTTCGGTGATCAGCTC
The DNA here is from genome assembly GCF_000523975.1 of Mycobacterium sp. MAC_080597_8934. Classification (NCBI taxonomy): domain Bacteria; kingdom Bacillati; phylum Actinomycetota; class Actinomycetes; order Mycobacteriales; family Mycobacteriaceae; genus Mycobacterium; species Mycobacterium sp. MAC_080597_8934. The sequence goes on from NZ_JAOS01000031.1 coordinate 68,197, forward strand.
GCCCATCCACATCACCAGCGCCGCGCCGGCCGTCATCACCAGCACGATGACGACGAGGGTGAAGATGGATTGGTCGGCGATGATGTCCAGCGAGCAGCCCTGCAGCAGCCCGCCGTTGGCGGCCAGCGCCACGATGCTGGTGGCCTGCAGGATGGCCAGCGCGATGGCCAGGTAGCGGGTGTACTGCGTCATCTTGGCCTGACCGGACTGGCCTTCCTTGCGCAGTTCCTCGAAGCGCGGGATGACGACGGTGAGCAGCTGCACGATGATGCTGGCGGTGATGTAGGGCATCACCCCGACGGCGAATACGGTGAGTTTGAGCAGCGCGCCGCCGGAGAACAGGTTGATCAGCGAGTAGATCTGCCCGGCCGCGCCGCCGCTGGCTTCCTTGATGCACTGCTGGACGTTGGGGTAGTTGACGCCCGGGGACGGCAACGCGGCCCCGACCCGGTACAGCACGACGATGCCCAGCGTGAAGAGGATCTTCCGTCTCAGGTCGACTGTCCGCAGCGATGAGATGAAAGCCGAAAGCAACTCTTCCTCCTGCGCAGCCGGGATTTCCTGCATCACGCGCCCAACACCCGCAGGCCAGGACGTACGGCCCGACTCAATTACAGCGCGTCAAACCGTGTACGAGACTAACAGCTGGTCCGGCCGGGTCCGGTCAGGGCCTTTCCAGGAAGCCGTAAGCCGCGGAGCGTACAGTGCGGATGAATCGTTGCATTTGCTAAGTAACTTGGGAGCAGCATGACACGCACCGACCAAGACAGTTGGGACCTGGCCTCGAGCGTGGGCGCGACGGCGACGATGGTGGCCGCGGCCCGCGCGCTGGCCAGCACGGGCGAGCGCCCGATCATCAACGACCCGTTCGCCGCGCCGTTGGTGCGGGCGGTCGGCCTGGATTTCTTCCGCCGCCTGGTCGACGGCGAGGTGGCGCCCGCGGATCCGCAACGCGGGGAACGCGACCTGCAGCTGGAGACCGATTCGATCGCGGTGCGCACCCGATTTTTCGACGACTTCTTCACCGGCGCCGCCCGGGACGGGATCCGCCAGTCGGTGATCCTGGCCGCCGGGCTGGACGCCCGCGCCTACCGGCTGGACTGGCCGGCCGGCGCCGTGGTGTACGAGGTCGACCAGCCCAAGGTGGTGGAGTTCAAGACCAACACCATGGCGGCGCTAGGCGCCCGCCCGGCCGCGCAGCTGCGCACGGTCAGCATCGACCTGCGCGAGGACTGGCCGGAAGCATTGCGCGCCAACGGTTTTGACGTGACACAGCCGACGTCATGGAGCGCGGAGGGCCTGCTGATGTACCTGCCGCCGGAGGCACAGGACCGGCTGTTCGACAACATCACCGCCCTGAGCGCGCCCGGCAGCCGGCTGGCCACCGAATATCACCCGGACGCCACCGGCACGACGATGGCGCAGCGCGCGCAGGAGTTCAACGATCGGTGGGCCAGGGTGGGCTGTGACATCGACCTGTCCGGGCTGTTCTTCGACGGCGAGCGCAGCAACGTCGTCGAGTACCTGACCGGGCGCGGATGGCGGGTCAGCGCCCGGCCACGCCGGGACCTGTTCGACGACTACGGCCTGGCCTACCCCGAGGACGACGAGACGGCGCAGTTCCCCAACATCGTCGCCGTGAGCGCCGAGCTGGGCTGACCGTCAGGCGGGTTTGGCGGCGGGCGCCCGGACGACCAGCGGGACGGCGGGGAAACACCACGCCATCTCGGTGCGCGACTTGCGCAGCGCGGCGGTGCCGTAACCCCGCTTGCGGAAATCGGGGTGGATCCAGATCCGCACGTTGACCTCGCCATTGAGCAGCTCGCCGAACACCATGCCGACCTTCTGACCGGAATCGACGGCGACGAACCAGGCGGCCTCCTCGTCGTCGAGGCGGGCCGTCGCCGCGCGGATCTCGTCGTCGAGGTCGCCGGCGGGCCCGCCGGATCCGTCGCCGGCCGAGCCCATGTCCTGGGTGCGGGCGGCGAAGATGTCGCGGTCCTCGGTGGCCGAGAACGGGCGCAGCTCCAGGGTCTCGCCCGAGCTGGCCGGGCGCTCGCCCACGGTGAAGCTCAGCTGCTTGTTCAGGTCCTCGAGTTCGGCCAGGATCTTGCGCCGCGAGTCGATGGTGAGCTGATCGAACGACATGCCCATCACCGCCTCGGCGGCCAGGTGCGAGGTGTCCAGCAGCCGCACGATCGCCTCCACCGCGGCCGCCTTGTTCTCCGATTCCACCACCACGTCGGCGATTTCATGCCGTCGTTCCAGCGCTTTCAACAGGGCATCGGCGATTTCCCGGCGGGCGGCTTTGCGGTCCTGGTCGGTCATTGCACCAGCCTAGAACGCCGGTGCGGCTACCGCGCCACAACCGCGGGACACGGGCGGTTTCCCAACTCCAGGAACCGTTGGTAGCGGTCCTGCACCGGGGCGGCCCAGGCCGGGTCGGGCTCGACGACGCGCTCGGTGCGGACCCAGCGGGCGGCGTCGGTGAGGGTGGTCTCCAGACCGGCGGCCATCCGGGCCAGGAACGCGGCGCCCAACGCGGCGCCCTCGGCCACCGCGGACACCTCGACCGGGCGCCCGGTGGCATCGGCGATGGCCTGCAGCCACGGCCCCACCCGGGTGCCGCCGCCGGTGGCCACGATGCGCGACACCGGCGCGCCGGACAGCTCGATGAGCTGGCGCACCACGAACCCGGACGCCTCGTAGGCGGCCCTGCGCAGCGCGGCGGCGTCGTGGGTCAGGTCCAGCGCCTCGAGCACGCCGCGGCGGTCCGGGTCGTGGAACGGGCTGCGCTCGCCACGCAGGTAGGGCGCGAACACCGGCACCCGCCCGGGCTGGGCGGATGCCGGATCCGCTTGTGCCACAACGCGATCCACCCAGCCGAGGAACAGCCCGCCGGCGTTGCTGGCGCCGCCGATCTGGCTCTTGCCCGGCGTGGTGTGCGGGATGGTCCACAGCCCTGGCATCTGCCGGGCCTGGGAAATGGTGGCCCACACGATCAGCGTGGTGCCGCACATCACCAGCACGTCGCCGTCGCGGTCGGCGCCGGCCACGAGCTGTTCGCACAGCGCGTCGATGCCGCCGGTGGCCAGCGCCGCGCCGCCCGGCAGCTGCCCGACGACGGCGCCCATGCTGTGCACCCGCGGCATCTGCTCGACGCGCGCGCCGCGCTCGGCGCACGCGGCGGCGTCCCAGCCGGTCCCGTCGAACAACGGGAAGGCGGTGGCGGCGGTGGCGACGTCGATCACCGCCTGGCCGGCCAGCGCGTGGTTGGCCACCGCGGGCGCCGGCCAGTAGCCGGCGGCACTGGGAGCGCGGGCCGCCGTCCAGCGCAGGAACTCGGCGGCCTCGCCCAGCGCGGGCAACGGCTGGTTTTGCGGGCCGCCCGGGGTGCGGCCCCGGCCGTCGCCGTAGAGCAGTCCCGGGGTGACCGGCGTGCCGGAGCCGTCGACGGCCGTCATCGACGGCACCATGGCCGCGACCGCCACCGCCGCGACGCCGGGCTGGTGCAGCAGTTCGTCCAGGGCGGCCGACGGGCCGCGCCGCCACGCCGCCTCGGCGTCGTGCTCGAGCCGGTCGGGTGCCGGTATCCGCAGTTCGTGCGGGATGCGCACGCGGGCCATGACCCGGCCGTCGGCATCGGCGGCTAACGCCTTGACCGCGGTGCTGCCGACGTCGATGCCGATTGTGACGTCCTTGCGTGACACGGGCGTCACCGTACGCCAGCATTGGCAGGCGTGACGTCCAAACCGCGCGCCTTGGTGACCGCCCCGCTGCGCGGGCCGGGCCTGGACAAACTGCGGGCGCTGGCCGAGGTGGTCTACGACCCCTGGATCGAGCAGCGGCCGTTGCGCATCTACAGCGCCGAGCAGCTGGCCGAGCGGATCGCGGCCGAGGAAGCCGAAATCGTGGTGGTGGAAAGCGATTCGGTGCGCGGCCCGGTGTTCGAGCTCGGTGTGCGCGCGGTCGCCGCGACGCGCGGCGACCCCAACAACGTCGACATCGACGGCGCCACCGCGGCGGGCATCCCGGTGCTGAACACCCCGGGCCGCAACGCCGACGCCGTCGCCGAGATGACCGTGGCGCTGCTGCTGGCCGCCACCCGTCACCTGCTGCCCGCCGACGCGGATGTGCGCGGCGGCAACATCTTTCGCGACGGCAGCATCCCGTATCAGCGGTTCCGCGGCGGCGAGATCGCGGGCCTGACCGCGGGGCTGGTGGGCCTGGGCGCGGTCGGCCGCGCCACCCGGTGGCGGCTGACCGGGCTGGGTCTGCGGGTCATCGCGCACGACCCCTACCACCCCGAGGCCCGGCACGGTCTGGACGAGCTGTTGGCCGAGTCCGACGTGGTGTCGCTGCACGCCCCGGTCACCGACGAGACCACCGGCATGATCGGCGCCGAGCAGTTCGCGGCCATGCACGACGGCGTGGTCTTCCTCAACACCGCCCGCGCCCAGCTGCACGACACCGACGCGCTGGTCGAGGCGCTGCGCGCCGGCAAGGTGGCCGCCGCCGGGCTGGACCACTTCGTCGGTGAGTGGCTGCCGACCGATCACCCGCTGGTCGGCATGCCGAACGTGGTGCTGACCCCGCACATCGGCGGGGCCACGTGGAACACTGAGGCCCGGCAGGCGCAGCTGGTGGCCGACGACCTGGAAGCGCTGCTGGCCGGCGCGACGCCCGCCCACATCGTCAACCCGGAGGTGTTGGCCCGATGAAGTTCGTCGACGACCCGGAACAGGCGGTGCTCGACGCCGCCAAGGACATGCTGCGCCGCGGCCTGGTGGAGGGCACCGCCGGCAACATCTCGGCGCGCCGCTCCGACGGCAACATCGTCATCACGCCGTCGTCGGTGGACTACCGCGACATGCAGCTCGACGACCTGGTGCTGATCGACCCCGCCGGTTCGGTGCTGCAGGCCGCGCAGGGCCGCTCGCCGTCCACGGAGATGCAGCTGCACCTGGCCTGCTTCGCCGCGTTCGACGACATCGGCTGCGTCATCCACAGCCATCCGGTGTGGGCGACCATGTTCGCCATTGCGCACCAATCGATTCCGGCGTGCATCGACGAGTTCGCGGTGTATTGCGGCGGCGACGTGCGCTGCGCCGAGTACGCCGCCTCCGGCACCCCCGACGTCGGCGCCAACGCGGTCAAGGCGCTGCAGGGCCGCGGCGCCGCCCTGATCGCCAACCACGGCTTGGTGGCGGTGGGCCCGCAGCCCGACAAGGTCCTGCACATCACCGCGCTGGTGGAGCGGACCGCCCAAATCGTCTGGGGCGCAAGGGCTCTCGGCGGTCCGGTGCCAATTCCCGAGGACGTCAACCGCAACTTCGCCGCGGTGTACGGCTATCTGCGCGCCAACCCCTGACGCCTCGGATCCCCGTGGCGCGCTGGGCTAACGCTGGTCGAACGCCACCTTCACCGCGCCGGTCCGGCCCTGGTCGGCCAGGGCGCGGAACGCGTCGCGCCAGCGGTCCAGCGTGAACGTGTGGGTGAGCATCGGGCGCAGGTCCACCCGCCCCGCCGCGGCCAGGTCGAGGTAGTGCGCGATGGCGTGCCGGCGCTGCCCGTCGACCTCCTCGACCCCGAAGGCGTTGGAGCCGACCAGCGCGATCTCCTTGAAATACAAGGGGCTGTCCTCCCAGCGCCCGGGCGCGTGCACACCGGCCTTCACCAGGGTGCCCCGCGACCGCAGCAGGCGGACGGCGACCTCTAACGTCTCGGGTTTGCCGACGGTGTCGTAGACGACGTCGACCGCGCCGGGGTGGGCCATCGGCAGCCCCAGCAGCGGCCGGCGCAGCCGGCCACCGCCCCAGCCGACCATTTCTTCGATGACGGCCGTACGCGGTTCGTGCGCAACGACTTTGGCGGCGCCGAAGCGCCGGGCCAGCTCCGCCTGGGCATCGAAGCGGGCCACCACGGCCACGGCCACTTCCGGGTAGAGCGCCCGCAGGATCGCCACCGCGCACAGCCCGAGCGAGCCGGCGCCGTACACCAGCGCCCGCCCCGAGCGCGGCGGCGGGTGGCGCGTGATCGCGTGCAGCGACACCGAGAACGGGTCGGCGAACACGGCCATCTCGTCGGGGACCCGCTCCGGCACCGCGAACAGCATGCTGTCGTGGGCCGGCATCAGCTCGGCGTAGCCGCCGGTCACGTCGGCCGAGACGCCGGTGTGGATGCCGGGTTTGAGGTCGCCGTCGGCGAAGCTCCAGCACAGGCTGTAGTCGCCGGCTTCGCATGCGGGGCAGGGCGGTTGGATGCCGCGCGGCCCGCAGGACAGCCACGGGTTGAGCACCACCCGCTGCCCCACCGCCAACCCCCGCGCCCGGGGTCCCAGCGCCACCACGTCGGCCACCACCTCGTGGCCCATGACTTGCGGGAACGAGCAGAAGGCGGACAGGGCGTTGTCGGCGTCGCCCGCGCCGAAGTCCATCAGGATCTGCTTGGCGTCCGACCCGCAGATGCCGGTCAGCCGCGGCCGGGTGAGCACCCAATCCTCGTGCGGCAGCACGGGTTCCGGCACGTCGCGCAGCCCGGTCGGGGTGCGGGCCAGGTTCTGGACCAGCGGGTTGGCGTCGTCGGGCACCGCGACAAGCTCCGGCGCGACGCCATAGACCAGTGCCTTCATGGCGCCGCCGCCCCGGCGATCGGCACCCGCTTGCCCGCGTACGTCATCAGTAAAGGTTGCCGCGAATCGCGGGAAGCGTACAGTGGGAGCAGCTTGTTATATCGGCTAAATATTAGCTTGGCTACTACCTCGACGATCTCCGATAGGGGTGCGCACATGACTTCCACCAGGTACGAGGGCGACACCTGGGACCTGGCCTCCAGCGTGGGGGTGACCGCGACCATGGTCGCGGCGGCCCGCGCGATGGCCACCCGGGCGGACAACCCGCTGATCAACGACCCGTTCGCCGAACCGCTGGTCAAGGCGGTCGGCGTGGACCTGCTGTCCCGGCTGGCGGGCGGCGAGCTGGACCCGGCCGAGCTGAACGACGTGCACGACGGCGCCGCCGGGTCGGCCGGGGCGATGTCGCGGATGGCCGACAACATGGCCGTGCGCACCAAGTTCTTCGACGAGTTCTTCCTGAACGCGACCAAGGCCGGCATCGCGCAGGTGGTGATCCTGGCCTCCGGGCTGGACGCGCGCGCCTACCGGCTGGCCTGGCCGGCCGGCACGGTGGTCTACGAGGTGGACCAGCCGCAGGTCATCGACTTCAAAACCACGGCGCTGGCGCAGCTGGGCGCCGCGCCCACGGCCGAGCGCCGGGTGGTGGCCGTCGACCTGCGCGACGACTGGCCCGCCGCGCTGCGCGCCGCCGGGTTCGACCCGACCCGGCCGACCGCGTGGAGCGCCGAGGGGCTGCTCGGCTACCTGCCGCCGGAGGCGCAGGACCGGCTGCTGGACACCATCACCGAGCTGTCCGCGCCCGGTAGCCGGCTGGCCACCGAGAGCGCGCCCAACCCCGCGCCCGGCGAGGAGGAGAAGCTCAAGGAACGCATGCAGGCGATCTCGCAGCGCTGGCGCGCGCACGGGTTCGACCTCGACATGGCCGGACTGGTCTACTTCGGCGAGCGCAACGAGGCCGCCCCGTATCTGGCCGGCCACGGTTGGCGGCTGAACAGCGTCACCATCCGGGATCTGTTCGCGGCCAACGGACTTGACCCGCTCGATGACGACGACACCCGGATGGGTGAGATGCTCTACACCTGGGGGATCTATGAGTGAGGGACGCACCGACGGCGACACCTGGGGTCCGGCGCAGAGCGTGGGAGCGACGGCGACCATGGTCGCCGCCGCCCGCGCGGTGGCGTCGCAGGGACCCGACGCGCTGCTCGACGATCCGCTGGCCGAACCGCTGGTGCGGGCGGTGGGACTGGATCCGTTCATCCGCATCGTCGACGGCAAGCTCGACTTCCCCGACGACCCGCTGTTCAACCGCCGGGCGCGGGCCGAGCAGATCACGGTGCGCACCAGGTTCTTCGACGACTTCTTCATCGACGCCACCGAGGGCGGGCTGCGCCAGGCGGTGATCCTGGCCTCCGGCCTGGACACCCGGGCCTACCGGCTGGCCTGGCCGGCCGGCACGGTGGTCTACGAGATCGACCAGCCGCAGGTCATCGCGTTCAAGACCGACACGCTGGCCAACCTCGGCGCGGCCCCCACCGCCGAGCGCCGCACCATCAGCATCGACCTGCGCGACGACTGGCCCGCGGCCCTGCGCGAAGGCGGTTTCGACGTCACCCGGCCGACGGCCTGGAGCGCCGAGGGGCTGCTGCCCTATCTGCCGCCGGAGGCCCAGGACCGGTTGTTCGACAACATCACCGCCCTGTCCGCGCCGGGCAGCCGGCTGGCCACCGAGCACGTGCCGGACCCCAACGCGTTCTCCGACGAGCGGTTGGCCCGCATCTCGGAGCGCTGGCAGCGTCTCGGTCTCAACCTCAACGCCGCCGACCTGTTCTACCGGGGCGAGCGCAACGTCGTCGCCGACTACCTCACCGGCAAGGGCTGGCGGGTGACGCCGCATCCGGCCCGACAGTTGTACGCCCGCAACGGTTTCGAGTTCCCCGAGGACGAGATGAGGGCCACCTTCGGTGAGATGAGCTACGTCGACGCCACCCTCACCGGTGGCCGCGGCTAAGGTTGCTCGCGATGACACGCACGCATGACGACGAGTGGGACCTGGCGTCCAGCGTCGGCGCCACCGCGACGATGGTCGCGGCCGGACGCGCCATGGCGACCAAGGATCCCCGCGGTCTGATCGACGATCCGTTCGCCGAGCCGCTGGTGCGCGCGGTCGGGGTGGACTTCTTCACCAAGATGATGGACGGCGAGCTCGACCTGGATGCGATCGAGAACGCCACCCCGGTGCGGATTCAGTCGATGGTCGACGGGATGGCGGTGCGCACCAAGTACTTTGACGACTACTTCGTCGACACCACCGACGCCGGGGTGCGTCAGGTGGTGATCCTGGCCTCCGGCCTGGATTCGCGCGCCTACCGGTTGCCGTGGCCGGCGGGCACGGTGGTCTACGAGATCGACCAGCCGCGGGTGATCGAATTCAAGAGCAACACGCTGGCCGAGGTCGGTGCCGAGCCCACCGCGACCCGGCGCACCATCCCCATCGATCTGCGCGGCGACTGGCCCGCCGCGCTGAGCGCCGCCGGATTCGATCCGGCCGCGCCGACGGCCTGGTTGGCCGAGGGCCTGCTGATCTATCTGCCGCCGGAGGCCCAGGACCGGCTGTTCGACAACATCACCGCGCTGTCCACGCCGGGCAGCACCATCGCCACCGAATTCGTGCCCGGCATCGTGGATTTCGACGCCGAGCGGGTGCGGGAGATGTCCGGCTCGTTCCGGCAGCACGGCGTCGACATCGACATGGCGTCGCTGGTCTACGCCGGCGAACGCAACCACGTCATCGATTACCTGAACGGCCTCGGGTGGCGGGCCGAGGGTGTGACCCGCACCGAACTGTTCCACCGGCACGGCATCGAGGTGCCCGCCCCCGAGAACGACGACCCGCTCGGCGAGATCATCTTCATCAGCGCCACGCGGACCGGCTAGAGCCGCGACGGCCCCAGCCACAGCGCGCTGGCACCGCTGCAGGATCGCTCGACGTTGTCCAGGATCGCGCCCAGGGTCTTGACCGTCAGGGCGCCCAGCGCGTCGGGCAGCGACACCGCCGCCGGTTGCGACGAGGCCCGCGGCCGCAGCACGTCCAGCAGCGAGCCGCTCGGATAGGTGACGATGCGCACGTCGGCGTCCTCGTCCAGCCCGGCGAGAATCTTGGCCCGCCGCACCGCGATTCGAAAGCCGCCCAGTTCGTCGACCAGCCCCCGCTCGTGGGCGTCGGCGCCCGTCCAGACCCGGCCCCGGGCCACCCGTTCGACGGCGTCGGTGGTCAGGTTGCGGCCCTCGGCCACCCGGGACACGAAGTCGGTGTACACCAGGTCGGCCTCGGCCTCGCGGTGGGCGCGCTGCTCCGGGGTGAACGGCGCGTCGATCGACCACGCGTCGGCATTGGCGTTGGTGCGCACGGTGTCCGACCCGACGCCCAGCCGCCCCAGCAGGTCGCGGATCACCAGCTTGCCGGTGATGACGCCGATCGAACCGGTGATCGTTGCCGGGTTGGCGACGATCGCGTCGGCGGCCACCGACACGTAGTAGCCGCCGGAGGCGGCCACCGCACCCATCGACGCCACCACCGGCTTGCCGCGTTCACGGGCCCTTTTCACTTCGCGCCAAAGGGTTTCCGACGCGGTGACCGAGCCGCCGGGGCTGTTGACCCGCAGCACGATCGCCGACACCGCATCGTCGGCGGCGGCCTCCCGCAGCGCCGGCGCGATGGTGTCGCTGCCCACGGTGGCGGCGCCGAACGGCAGGAAATGGGGCCCGCCGCGCCCGTCGACGAGGGTGCCGTCGACGTTGATGACCGCCACCGTCGGTGGGCGGCGGCGCCCCGGTAGCGAGGGCACCGGCGGGGACAGCCGGGACCGGGCCGCGCCGGCGTAGCGCGACACATACAGCCGGGGCGGCTCGGTGTCCGGTGAAACATCTTGTACGCCAACGAGTTCTGCGATCCGGTCGTACGCCTGGTCGCGGAAGCCGATCCGGTCGACCAGGCCGGAGTCCAGCGCGTCCTGGCGCAGCAGCGGCGCGCGGTCGGCCAGCGCGTCCAGCGCGTCGGTGTCGAGCTTGCGTGATTCGGCGACCGCCTGCCACACCTGTTCCTGGACGCTGTCCAGCATCCGGGTAACGGCCTCGCGGTGCGCCTCGGTGAAGCCGTGTTCGGTGAAACGGTTTACCGCGGACTTGTATTCGCCGCGGGCGACGAATTGGGCCTCGATGCCGGCCTTGTCGAGCGCGTCGCGCAGGAAGGTGGCGTTGCTGGCGAAGCCGATCAGCCCGACGCTGCCGCCGGGCTGCATCCAGATCTCGCCGAACGCCGACGCCAGGTAGTACGACAGCGTGCCCGGATAGGTCTCGGCCCAGGCCAGGGACGGCTTGGCGGCGGTGAAGGCGACGATCGCCTCGCGCAGCTCCTGCACCGCGGCCGACGGCGACGGCGCCAGCTGCACCCGGGCGATCAGCCCGGCCACCCGCGGGTCCTCGGCCGCCCGGTGGATGGCGTCCACCGTGTCGCGCAGCGATGCCGACCGGCTGCCGCCGGTGACGAGCGCCAGCGGGTCGAAGCCGGACGTCTCCGGCGGCATCGACCGCAGATCCAGCTCGAGCACACAGCCGTTGGGCACGCCGTGATGGCGGGCGGTGTCGACGCGCCCGGCCAGGGCACGGATCTCGTCGGCGCCTTTGGACAGGCCGGGTATCGAGGACAGCACAGCGAACATGTCTGCAGACTACCGACGAACGGCCGTACGGTGGTCGGGTGAGGTTTTCCATCGCCATCCCCCAGTTCGACTACGACGGCTTTGACGGGGCGGGGCTGCGTTCCTTTTTGACGCGCGCCGAGCAGCTCGGGTTCGAGGGCGGCTGGGCGCTCGAGCAGATCATCGGTCCGGCGCCGCTGCTGGCGCCGCTGGAGCTGCTCGCCTACTGCGCGGCCTGCACCGAGCGGCTGCGGCTGGGGGTCGCGGTGTTGGTGACGTCGCTGCACGATCCGCTGCAGCTGGCCTCGGCGGTCACCGCCGTGGACCGACTCAGCCACGGCCGGTTGGACATTGGCGTCGCACCCGGCGGCGGCACCCGCAAGTTCGCCGCCTTCGGAGTCGACAAGGACACCTTCGTCGCGTATTTCACCGAGGGCTTGAAGCTGATGAAGGCGGCTTGGTCCGACGACCCGCGGGTGACGTTTCACGGGCGGTTCCGCGACGTCGACGACCTGCCGATCGCGCCCAAGCCGGTGCAGCGCCCGCACCCGCCGATCTGGTTCGGCGGGCTGGCGCCGAAGGCGCTGGCCCGCGCGGTCCGGCACGGCGACGCGTTCATGGGCGCGGGCTCGTCGACCACCGAGGCGTTCGCCGGGGCGGTGGCCGTGCTGCGCCGCGAACTCGACGAACAGCAAAGAGACCCGGCCGAATTCACGATCGGCAAGAGGGTTTACCTGACGGTCGACGACGACGCGGCGCGGGCCCGCGAGCGGGTGCTGGCCGGGCTGAGCCGCATCTACGGGCGGATGCCCGGCGTGGCCGACGTGCCGGTGTCCGGCACGCCCGGGGACGTGGTCCGGGGGCTGCGCGAGGTCATCGACGCCGGGGCGCAGACGCTGCTACTGAACCCCGTCGGCGCCGATGTCGCGGAGAACCACGAGCAGATGGAACGCCTTGCCGCGGAAGTGATTCCGCAGCTGAATTAGCCGCGCGGGCCGACTACAGCTCGGTGACCGAGCCGCCCGCGGCGGTGATCTTCTCGCGTGCGCTGCCGCTGAACTTGTGCGCGGACACCTCGACCTTCACGGTCAGCTTGCCGTCGCCGAGAACCTTGACCAGCGAGTTGCGCCGGACCGCGCCCTTGGCCACCAGCTCGTCCACCCCGACCGAACCGCCTTGCGGGAAAAGGCGATTGATGTCGCCGACGTTGACGATCTCGTACTCGGTGCGGAACCGGTTACGGAATCCCTTGAGCTTGGGCAGCCGCATGTGGATCGGCATCTGCCCACCCTCGAAGGTCACCGGCACGTTCTTGCGGGCCTTGGTGCCCTTGGTGCCGCGGCCGGCGGTCTTGCCCTTCGAGCCCTCACCGCGGCCGACCCGGGTGCGGGGGGTCTTCGATCCGCGCGCCGGCTTGAGGTCGTGCAGCTTGATCGTCATTTCTTGCTACCTCCGGTGCCCGCGGAGCTCGCGTCGGCCGGCGCCACCTCGACGAGGTGGCTGACCACCGCGATCAGACCGCGGGTCTGCGGGTTGTCCTCGCGGATCACCGAGTGGCGGATCCGCCGCAGGCCCAGGGTGCGCAGGGACTCGCGCTGCTTCCAGCGGGCTCCGATGGTGCTGCGCACCTGGGTGATCTTCAGTTGACTCATTGCGCCGCCGCCTCTCTCGCCGCCGCCGCACTGGCCAGCGCGTCACTTTCCCGGCGCGCCTTGAGCATTCCGGCCGGCGCCACGTCCTCGATGGGCAGGCCGCGCCGCGCGGCCACCTCCTCGGGCCGCTGCAGCAGCTTGAGCGCGGCCACGGTCGCGTGCACCACGTTGATGGCGTTGTCGCTGCCCAGCGACTTGGCCAGGATGTCGTGCACCCCGGCGCATTCCAGCACCGCGCGGGCGGCGCCGCCGGCGATCACACCGGTACCCGGGCTGGCCGGGCGCAGCAGCACCACGCCGGCGGCCGCCTCGCCCTGCACCGGGTGGGTGATGGTCCCGCGGATCAGCGGCACCCGGAAGAAGCCCTTGCGGGCCTCCTCCACGCCCTTGGCGATGGCGGCGGGAACTTCCTTGGCCTTGCCGTAGCCGACACCGACCATGCCGTTGCCGTCGCCGACGATCACCAGTGCGGTGAAGCTGAATCGCCGACCGCCCTTGACCACCTTGGAGACCCGGTTGATGGCGACGACGCGCTCCAGGTAGTTGCTCTTGTCGCCGTCGCGGTCGCGGCCCCCACGACCGCCGTCGCCGCGCCGACCGCGGCTGTCGCGGTCACCGCGCGAGTCGCGGCTGTCGCCGGCGCCCTGTCCGCCGGCCGGCTGCTCCGCCATCATGCGGTCCTTCCAGTCGTGTTCAAGTTCTCGATCATCAGAAATGCAATCCGTTCTCGCGGGCGGCGTCGGCCAGCGCCGCGATCCGTCCGCCGTAGGTGTATCCGCCGCGGTCGAAGACCACGCTGTCGATACCGGCGGCCTTGGCCCGCTCGGCGATCAGCTGGCCGACCCGCACGCTGCGGGCCTTCTTGTCTCCCTGCAGGCTGCGCACGTCGTCCTCGATCGACGACGCGGCGGCCACCGTGGTGCCGTTCTCGTCGTTGACCAGTTGCACGTGGATGTGCCGCGCCGACCGGTTGACCACCAGCCGCGGCCGCTCGGGGGTACCCGCGATCTTCTTGCGCAGGCGCGCGTGCCGGCGCAGCCGAGAGACGCGCCGGGTCGCGGATACGCTCTGCCCCACCGGCTTTCGCGCGGCGGTGTCAGCTTGTGTTTGCGCCATGGTTACTTACCTGTCTTTCCGACCTTGCGGCGGATCTGCTCGCCCTCGTAGCGCACGCCCTTGCCCTTGTACGGGTCGGGGCGGCGCAGGCGGCGGATGTTCGCCGAAATCTGGCCGACCTTCTGCTTGTCGATCCCGCTGATGGAGAACTTCGTCGGGGACTGGACGGCGAAGGTGATGCCCTCGGGCGCCTCGATCACCACGGGGTGGCTGTAGCCCAGCGCGAACTCGAGGTTGGAGCCCTTGAGCTGCACCCGGTAACCGACGCCGAAGATCTCCATCTTGGTGGTGTAGCCCTGGGTCACGCCGGTGACGAGGTTGGACACCAGGGTGCGGGACAGCCCGTGCAGCGAGCGGTTGCGCCGCTCGTCGTTGGGGCGGGTCACCACGATCGCGCCGTCGTCGTTGCGCGACACGGTGATCGGCTCGGCGACGGTCAGATCCAGGGTGCCCTTGGGTCCCTTCACCGAGACCTTCTGGCCGTCGATGGTGACGTCGACTCCGGCGGGGACCGGAACCGGTTGCTTACCAATACGCGACATGTCTACCCCCTCACCACACGTACGCGAGGACTTCGCCGCCCACGCCCTGCCGGGCCGCCTGGCGATCGGTGAGCAGGCCCGAGGAGGTGGAGATGATCGCCACGCCCAGGCCGCCCAGAACGCGCGGCAGGTTGGTGGATTTCGCGTACACCCGCAAACCGGGCTTGGACACGCGGCGCAAGCCGGCGATGCTGCGCTCCCGGCTCGGGCCGTACTTGAGCTGAACGATCAGCGACTTGCCGACCCGGGCATCCTCGGTCCGGAAGTCGCTGATGTAACCCTCGTTCTTGAGGATCTGGGCGATGTTGGCCTTGAGCTTGGAGTGCGGCAACGTCACCTCGTCGTGATACGCCGAATTGGCGTTGCGCAGACGGGTCAAGAAGTCTGCGATCGGGTCCGTCATAGTCATGGTTTAGCCCCTGTGTCCCGTCACCAGCTGCTCTTCTGCACGCCGGGCAGCTCGCCCGCATGCGCCATCTCGCGCAGGCAGATCCTGCACAGACCGAATTTGCGGAAGACCGCGCGCGGCCGGCCGCACTTGTTGCAGCGTGTGTAGCCGCGCACCGCGAACTTCGGCTTGCGTGCGGCCTTGTTGACCAGTGCCTTCTTTGCCATCTGCTCAGTTCTCCTTGAAGGGAAAGCCGAGGGCCCGCAACAGCGCTCGTCCTTCGTCGTCAGTCGTCGCCGAGGTGACGACGTTGATGTCCATGCCGCGGACCCGGTCGATCTTGTCCACGTCGATCTCGTGGAACACCGACTGCTCGGCCAGCCCGAAGGTGTAGTTGCCGACACCGTCGAACTGCTTGGGCGAGAGCCCGCGGAAGTCGCGAATACGGGGCAGCGCGATCGAGGTGAGCCGGTCGAGGAACTCCCACATCCGGTCCCCGCGCAGGGTGACCCGGGCGCCGATCGGCATGCCCTCGCGCAGCTTGAACTGCGCGATGGACTTGCGCGCCCGGCGGATCTCGGGCCGTTGCCCGGTGATCAGCGCCAGGTCGTTGACGGCACCGTTGATCAGCTTCGCGTCGCGCGCCGCCTCACCGATGCCCATGTTGACCACGACCTTGGTCACCGTCGGGATCTGCATGACGTTGGGGTATCCGAACTGCTGCTGCAGCGAATCGCGAATCTCGTTGCGGTAGCGCTCTTTCAGGCGCGGCTGAACTTTCTCTGTCGTGGTCATCTCAGATGTCCTTGCCGTTGCGCTTGGAGATACGGACGCGCTTGCCGGTCTCCTCGTCGAGGCGGTAGCCGACCCGGGCGGGCTTGCCGTCGGAGTCGACCACCATGACGTTGGAGACGTGGATGGGCGCTTCCTGGGTGACGATGCCACCGGACTGGGCGCCGCGCTGGTTGGTCGAGATCGCGGTGTGCTTCTTGATCCGGTTGACGCCCTCGACCAGGACGCGCTCGCGGTCCGGGTAGGCCTTGAGCACCTTGCCCTTGGCGCCCTTGTCTTTGCCTGCGATGACCAGGACGGTGTCGCCTTTGCGGACCTTCATTTACAACACCTCCGGGGCAAGCGAGATGATCTTCATGAACCGCTTCTCGCGCAGTTCCCGGCCGACCGGCCCGAAGATGCGCGTCCCGCGCGGGTCGTTATCGGGCTTGATGATCACCGCGGCGTTCTCGTCGAACTTGATGTAGCTGCCGTCGGGACGCCGGCGCTCCTTGACGGTGCGCACCACGACGGCCTTGACGACGTCCCCTCGCTTGACGTTGCCGCCGGGAATGGCGTCCTTGACGGTGGCGACGATGACGTCACCGATGCCGGCGTAGCGTCGCGACGAACCGCCGAGCACACGGATGCACAAGATCTCCTTGGCGCCGGTGTTGTCGGCGACCTTCAGCCGCGATTCCTGCTGAATCACTCGATCTCCTGACCTGGTTGCGTGTACACGGCAGGAGAACCCACCGAAGTGGGCATTCGGCGAGCATGACCCACCAAAAAACCTGACGTGCGCGGTCTTGTAAAGCGGTTAGTCACCGAAGGGCACGCGGGGCCGATTCGCACCGGCCGAGGTCTGCCCAAGGCAACCCCTAGAGTCTAGGGGACGACCAGCTCAGAGCCAAATTCCGGGTGCAGGGCTCTCAGCCGGCGAGATTTCGCAGCTAGAGCGGCTAGAACGGCGGCGGGTCGGCGTCGGGCCCGTAGCCGGCCGGCCAGGACTGGCTCGCCGCAGGGGCCGGCCGAGTTGCCCGGGCCAGCCGGGCGGCGCGGTTGGCCCGGCGTTCGGCGGCCACCCGGGCGGCGCGATTTTGGCCGCGGGTGCGCCGGCGGGTGGGCATCATCGCGGTGCGCTCACCGCACGGCTGGGATCCGGCCGCGACCGGCCGGGCCGGCTCACCGGTGGGCACGCACAACGACGGGAACAGCAGCGCGCTGCCCGGGGTGGTGACATAGGTCCGCCCGGCCGGCGAGGTCAGGATCAGCGTCGCATCCGGCAGCTGTTGTTCCCGCCAGCCCCAGAAGGTCTTCACCAAATGGTGAGTTCTGCAGTAGCACTTGAGGTTTGACGCGTGGGTGGGCCCGCCCTCGGCGTAGGGAACCGTATGGTCCAGGTCGCACTCGGTGGCCGGGCGGTCGCAGCCGGGCCAGCGGCAGGTCAAATCCCGGCAGCGCACGAAGTCGGCCAGCGCCGCCGACGGCGTGTACCGGTTCTCCGGCGGCGCATCGGCGGGGTGGACCAGCGGCATCAGCCTGGCCGACGCGGCCAGCTCGGCGACCAGCTGCGCCGGGAGGAGACCCTCGGCGCCGACCTCGACCGCCGGCCCGCCGCCGGTGCCCTCGACGCTGGCCCGCTCGGCGATCAGGTGGATCACCACCGGCCCGGCGGCGGGCCGCGTACCGGCCGCACAATCGGCGCGGCCACACCGGCAGCCCAACCGGTCGGCCCCGGCGGCCAGCGCCCCCAGCGCGTCGGCGCGGCGCTGCTCACCAGTGCGCGGGTCGTGCTCGCACACCGTGGCGGCCAACGCATCCAGCCGTTTGTCCAGCGCGTGCGCGTCGGGACTCGACACCGTGCCCTCCAGATGCGACAGGCCCTCACCCATCTCGGCGATCCAGACTTGCCGGCTCGCCGCCTGCTTCTCGGCGCGCCGCACCGCGTCGGCGTCGGCCTTGGCCACCACCGCGTCCACCCGGGCGGCCAACCGCGCCCGGGTCATCGACGGCCAGCGCGCCGCCGTCGCGGCCAACTCGGCGTCCACGGCCGCCAGCACCCGGCGATCGGTAATTAGATCGGTGCGATACACGATCGTGGCGAACAGCCGGAAGTCGATCTCCCCGGCCCGAAAAACCTCACCCACCCGGGGCAGCCGTTCGCGCATCGCCCGCGCGTAGCGCACCTTGGCGGCGGCCAGCCCCTGCCCGATCCGCAGCTGGGCCGCCACCTCCGCGCTCACCGCGGCCTCGGTGTCGACCGCCCAGTCCTCGCACTCCGAGCAGCGCGACAGCCGATAGGCGAACAGCTCCCCAATGGCCGCCAACTGCTCGGCCGCCGCCCGGTTCTCCACCCGCGCGAAGACACCGATCCGCTGCACCAGCGCCGCCGACTCCGGCGTCGCCGACGGGTAGCACCGCTCCATCAGCTCGTCGAACCAGGCGGTCGCGTCTTCGAACATATGTGCGAGAGTAGCACCGTCCGCCGACTCGGGCGCTTGGCAGGACCGCGACCTGTGGATAACCGGGGCACCGCGCGTGCGCGGCCGTCAGTCGCCCTGCCGCACCCACGCGATGATGTACAGGGTCATCGCCGCCACCAGCGCGATCAGCACCCACTGCACGATCGCCTGGTCGATCCAGGACCCGGGCGGCGGCGCCCCGGGCAGGATGTTGCGCAGCGGCACGATGGCGAACAGGTTGGCCGCGTACCAGGTGGCGAACGGCGGCAGGAATTTGCGTCGGCCCATCGCCATGGGAATCGCGACCAGCAGCGCCAGGGTGGGGCAGGCTGATCAGCACCAGGCAGATCCCGAGATCGAAGATCAGCGGCCCCTTGGCCCGCTTCAGCGTGATGACGACGTCGCCGTTGTCGCTGCCCCGTTGCGTCGGCAGCGCCGCGGGGTCGCGGACGCGATCGACGGTGATCTGCCAACCGTCCAGGGCCCCGGTGACTTCCACCCGGGCGGGCACCTTCTTCAGGTTGTCCCCGGAGCCGACGAATGCGTCCGCGGAGATCGGCTCGGTGCGGTAGGAGTCGAACGGCCAGTTCCCGGGATCGCCGTGCGCCTCCACGGTGGTGCTCAGTTGCGCCGGCGCCTTGCCCTTGGGGTAGTGCAGATCGCCCAGATCGCTTGTGGGATAAAGGCGCACCGCAACGTCATTGGCCAGGACGTCGAATCGGTTGTCGTACTGGGCAACTCCGGGATAGACCAGGACGTTGACCGAGAGCCGATTCGCGACGGGCTTGAGCTCCTCGAGGCGCAACTGCACGATGGTGGCGTCCCCGCCGCCCTGGCTCAGATCCAGCGGCGGCAGCGGCCCCTCGGAGCGCTGCAGGAAATGCACCCCGAACAGCGACAGCACGTAGACGATGACGACGCCCGCCAGGATGCACACCCCGATCGCGATCCGCGGCCTGTCCCGCTTCTTCGTCACGGGCGCTTGGGCTGCCACCGCCGTTGCTGTCATCAGGCCAACACCATTTGGGTTGCGCGGTGCGACATGTCGTCAGATGCTAGCGAACGCAGGGGTCCGGTGCGCGGTGAAATCTCTTGTCCACCAAGGCATCACGTGGGCGTCACCGTGCCGCCATCCGCCGTTCACGCCTCGCCGGGTTTGCTAGTTCGAACCCACTTCGGCCACGCAGCGAAAGCCGATGTGGGTGGTCGCCGAGTCCTGCGACTGCGGCGAACGCGCCGCCGGGCGGTAGCGGTGGCAGTACTCCGGCGCGCACAAATGGCTGCCGCCCTTCAAGGTCTGGTTGACGCTCGGGTCGGCGGGGCCCGACGGGGCGCAGCAGGGCTTGGTCGCCGCCCCGATCCGGTGATGGGTGGAGAACTCGGTGGTGGTCCACTCCCAGACGTTGCCGATCATGTCGAGCAGGCCGAACGCGTTGGGCGCGAAGACGCCGACCGGCGAGGTGCCCACCCAGCCGAGCGCCCCGTCGTTGCGGTACGGGAAGCGGCCCTGCCAGGTGTTGGCCATCAGCCGGCCGTCGCTGGTGGGCTCGTCGCCCCAGGGGTAGGTGGTGGTGGTCCCGGCGCGGGCGGCGTATTCCCACTCGGCCTCGGTGGGCAGCCGCCGCCCCGCCCAGCGGGCGTAGGCCGCGGCGTCGGGGTAGGCCACCTGCACCACCGGATGGTCGGCACGATCGGCGACGTCGCTGTCCGGCCCGAAAGGATGGCGCCAGCTGGCCCCGGGCACCCAGTGCCACCACTGCCTCCAGTCGCGCAGGTCCACCGGCCCCGGTGTGGGCCGGAAAACCATTGCACCCGGCTGTAATTGGGACGGGTCGGCGCCCGGGTACAGCGCCGGGTCGATCGGTTGCTCGGCCACCGTCACGTAGCCGGTGGCGGCGACGAACTCGGCGAACTGCGCGTTGGTCACCGGGTGGTGTTCGATCGCGAAGGGCTCCACCGTCACCGTGTGGATGGGCGCCTCTTCGGGATAGAAGCTCGTCGAGCCCATCCGGAACGACCCGCCCGGCAGGTCCACCAGCTCGCTGCGCACCCCTTCAGGGTAGGACCCTGACGGGAACTCAGTCCGTGCGCCGGTACCAGGTGATCAGGAACAGGACCATCGACGTCACCAGCGCGATCAGCACCCAGAGCACCAGGGCCTGGTCCACCCAGGCTCCGGCGGGCGGTGACCCGGGCAGGAAGTTGCGGATGGGGATGACGGCGAACAGCAGCGCCGCGAACCAGGTCACGAACGGCGGCAGGAAGCCCCGCTTGCCGGTCAGCATCAGCAGCGCGATGGTCAGCGCCATGGCGGGCAGGGCGAACAGCACCAGGCAGATTCCCGCGTCGAAGATCAGCGTGCTCTTCGACCGGTGCAGCGTGATGATGACGTTGTCGGCGCGGTCCGATTCCTGACTGGCTTCGCCGACCCGCTGCACGCTGACGTCCCAGCCGTCCAGCCCGCCGGTGACCTCCACCCGCGCCGGGATGTAGTGGCGCGCATCCCCTTGTCCCACAAGAACTTCGGCGGACATGGTGTCGGTGCGGTAGGAGTCGAACGGCCAGTTGTTGGGGTTGCCGTGCGCCTCGATGGTAGTCGCCACCTGCGCCGGTGACTTGCCGGCCGGATACTGCAGGTCGCCCAGGTCGTTCGGCGGGTCCATCCGCACCGCGGTGTCGGTGGTCAGCACGTCGAGGCGTTTGTCGAACATCGACTCCTCGGGGATCACCAGCACCTTGACCGTCAACCGGTTGGCGATGGTGTCCAGCTTCTCCAACCGCACCAGCACCACCGTGTCGCCGGTGGCGTTGAGGTCCGGCGGCTTGAGCGGCCCGGCCGTCTTGGCCAGCAGGTGCACACCGAACAGCGAAAGAACGTACACGGCAACGAATCCCAGCACGACGGCCGCGGCGATGACCGGGCGGCGGCGCCGCCGCGCGGGCGGGGCGTCCGGCGGTGCCGCGGGCGGTTGCTCGGAGGGCACCGAAGGCGGCGGCGCGGGGGGCGCTTGATGGGTCATGTCATACCTCCAGAGGGGAATTCGGGCCCTAGAGCAGGGATGCTAGCGAACTCGGCCCCGGTGCGCGGCTGCTTGGGAATTTCGTCATGTGTAGGTAATTTCCGCCCGCACGCCGCGCTTGGGCACACCGCCCAGCGAAACCGCACCGCCCGAACAGCCCGGGCCCGCCGCCCGGCGGGGACGGCGCACTCGTTCATCCGACGTTTGTTTGCCTGTTCATCCGGTCGCGGTACATCTCGGTACCCGGACTGTCAAGGTGCCCTCGTCGTGATGCGCACCCGATCGGCGGTCATCGCCGGCGTGCTGATGGCAACCACCCTGGTGGTCTCGGCGTGCGGCGAGACGCCCGCCAGCCTGCCCTACACCGCCGGCGCCAAGGTCGATTGCGGCGGCAAGCAGACCCTGTCCGCCAGCGGCTCCACCGCGCAGGCCAACGCGATGACCCGGTTCATCGCCGCCTACCGCACCGCGTGCCCGGGACAGACGCTCGACTACACCGCCAACGGGTCGGGCAACGGAATTGCCGACTTCCTCGCGGGCAGAACGGATTTCGCGGGGTCGGACACGCCGTTGTCGGGCGACCAGTATGGCGCCGCCAAGCGACGCTGCGGCGGAGCCGACGCCTGGAACCTGCCGGTGGTATTCGGCCCGCTGGCCATCACCTACAACCTGGCCGCGGTCGACTCCTTGGTGCTCGACGCGCCCACCCTGGCCAAGATCTTCAACGGCACCATCACCCGCTGGGACGATCCGGCCCTGGCCCTGCTCAACGCCTCCATGCCGGCCGAGGACATTCGCGTCGTCTACCGCAGCGACGGCTCGGGCACCACCGACAACTTCCAGGCCTACCTGCAGTCGGCCGCCGGCGGAGTGTGGAACAAGGGCGCGGGCAAGACCTTCAACGGCGGCGTGGGCACCGGCGCCGTCGGCAACACCGGCACCGCCGCGGCCGTCAAGAGCACCGAGGGTGCGATCAGCTACAACGAATTGTCCTTCGCGCTGCAGCAGGGCCTGTTCGCCGCCGAGATCAAGACGCCGGCGAGCCGCCGATCGCTGCGTCCGGTGCGGATCGGCACCGATATCTTCGGCAAGACGATCAAGGGCGCCCGGATCGTCGGCACCGGCAACGACCTGGTGCTCGACCTGTCGTCGTTCTACAACCCCGCCCAGCCCGACGTCTACCCGATCGTGTTGGCCACCTACGAGATCGTGTGCTCGAAATACCCGGGCTTCGACGTGGCCAAGGCGGTCAAGGCGTTCCTGCAGGCCGCCATCGGGCCCGGGCAGGTCGAGTTGGCCAGGACCGGCTACATCCCGCTGTCGGCGGACTTTCAAGCCAAGGTGTCCGGCGCCGTCGACGCGATCAGCTCACCGCAGGCGCCCAACCCGGACTGACCGGTCGCGGCTTCAGTCCCGCGAAAAAGCAAGGGCGATCTCGGTTTCCACGTCGCGATAGGGCCGGCCGGACAGGTCGAGGGTGACCCGGGCGATGGTGCCGCCGGTGAACACGAACGGCGCCTTGAACCGGCTGGACACCCCGATCCGCCGTTGCGGCCCACGGTGATTCCGGCACCCGCCAGCCCGAACGTCCCCGGGTGGGTGCTCACCCCGGCCAGGGTGCCGACGACCTCGTCGTCGATGAACAGCGTCAGGTCACCGAGCGGGGTGTGGCTGTCGGGGACCGTCCCCGTCCGTGCATAGCTGGCGCCGAACAGATGCCTGCCCAGCGGCACGGGCACCGACGAGGAGACCTCCTGCTGGCGTTCGCCGAGGAAGTTGTAGACGTAGTGCAGCCGCCCGTCCTGGATGAACAGCACGTGCCCGCCGTGCGCCCCGCCCTGTTTGAACAGCACCCCCTCGGCGCCGGTGGTGTCGACGGTCGCCTCGGCCAGCACCGAGAACGATCGGCCGCGGATCTCGGCGGCGGCGCCGATGCCGACGTCGGCGCAGTCGGGGTAGTAGACATAGCTGTCCCGTTCGCCGACCAGGTACGGCCGGGACCGGGTCATGGTCTCCAGGATGTTCAGGTCCGACAACGGCAGCCCGTTGTACCTGGCCGCCTCCGCGAACCACAACGCCTTGAGTTCTTCGAGTTTGTCCGGGTTTTCGGCGGCCAGGTCGTGGCATTGGCTGCGGTCGGCCTCGATGTGGAACAGCTCCCAGCGGTCGGCGTCGAAGTGCGACCAGCCGGCCGGGGTGGCCGCGTGCACGGTGTTGGCGAACCAGCCCTCATGCCAGATGCCGCGGGTGCCCAGCATGGTGTAGAACTGGGTGGTCTTTCCGGTGTCGGCGTTCGGATCGTCAAGGGCCGCTTTGAAACTCACGCCGTCCAGCGGCTTCTGGGCGATCCCCTTGACGGTTTCCGGCGGGGACATGCCCAGCAGGTCGTACACGGTCGGGGTGATGTCGCAGACGTTGACGTAGTTGTCGCGGATCTCGCCGTGCGCGGCGATTCCGTTGGGCCAGGAGATGATCGCCGTGTCGGCGATGCCGCCCTCATGCGAGGCGTACCGCTTGTACAGCTTGTAGGGGGTGTTGAACGCCATCGCCCAGCCGATCGGGTAATGGTTGTAGGTCTGTGGCCCGCCGAGCTGATCGAACAGCTTCATGCTTTCCTCGACGGTGTCGATGTAGCCGTTGAAGAACTTGCCCTCGTTGACCGATCCGTTCGGGCCACCCTCGCCGCTGGCGCCGTTGTCGGAGATCACCACGATGATGGTGTCGTCCAACTGGCCCGACTCCTCGAGATAGTCCAGGATCCGGCCGATCTGGGCGTCGGTGTAGCTCAGGAAGCCGGCGAACACCTCGGCCATCCGGGCGAACAGCTTCTTCTCCTCGTCGTTCAGCGAGTCCCACGGCCGCACCGTGTCCTGCAACGGCCAGGGCTCGCCGTTCGGCCCCGTCACGTCCAGATACGGGTTCACCGGCGACAATACGGTGTCGGACGGCACGATCCCCATCGCCTTCTGCCGCTCCAGCACCACCTCGCGGTAGCGCTCATAACCCATGTCGAAGCGGCCGGCGTAACGGTCGGCCCATTCCTTGAACACGTGATGCGGCGCGTGCCCGGCGCCCGGGCACACGTAGGAGAACCAAGGCTTTTCCGGCGCAATCACTTTGGCGTCGCGGATGAACTCGATCGTCTTGTCGGCGAGGTCCTTGGAGAGGTGGTAGCCGTCCTCCGGGGTGGCCGGCGGGCTCACCGGATGGTTGTCGTAGACCAGGTCGGGGTACCACTGATCGGTCTCGCCGCCCAGGAAGCCGTAGAACCGCTCGAAGCCGCGCGAGGTCGGCCAGTGCCGCTTGGTCGAGGCCATGTTGGATTCTTCCAGCGGCGTCAGGTGCCACTTGCCGACACAGTAAGTGTTGTAACCGCGTTCGGCGAGCGCCTCGGACAGCAGCGCGGTGTCGAACGGGATGCGGCCGTTGGCATTGGGGAAGCCCTCGGTGAACTCCTCGATGGTGGCCATCCCGACGGTCGTGGCGTGGCGACCGGTGAGCAACGCCGCCCGGGTCGGCGAGCACAGCGCGGTGGTGTGGAACTGCGAGAGCCGGACGCCGCGTTCGGCGATGCGCGACATGGCCGGCATCTCCACCAGACCGCCGAAGCAGTCCCACGTCGCGATCCCGGTGTCGTCCCAGACCAGATACAGGATGTTGGGCGCGTTCGGCGGGGCGGTCGGCGCGGCGTAGGGTCCCCAGTCCGGTTCGGAATCCCGGATGTCGAGCTCGACCCGGCCGGAAAAATCGGCGGATTGCCCCGAACCAGCCACCATCGTCAGCCTCACTCTCGTCGCGGACTCACCGCGCGTCGCGTGCAGACTACACCCCGGGGCCGGGCGTTTCGGTGCCTCTTGCGGGGAAGGGTTACTTCGCCTTTTCCAGGATTTCGACCAGCCGCCAACGCTTGGTCGCCGACGTCGGGCGGGTCTCCATCAGCGAGACGCGGTCGCCGATCCCGGCGATGCTGTTCTCGTCGTGCGCCTTGACCTTCTTGGTGGTCCGGATGATCTTGCCGTACAGCGGGTGCTTCACCCGGTCCTCCAGCTCGACCACGATGGTCTTCTGCATCTTGTCGCTCACCACGTAGCCGATGCGGGTCTTGCGCCGGCCCCGCACCTTGGGGTTGGGCGGAGTGTGCTTGGGCCCCTTGGCATCTGCGTCCTTGGACGCGGCCGTGGCGGCCTTCTTGGGGGCGGCCTTCTTCGCTTCTGCCATCACGATTCCTTACCGTCCGGCCCGCTTGCCAGGCCCAGTTCACGTTCCCGCAGCACGGTGTAGACGCGCGCGATCTCCTGACGCACCGTGCGCAGCCGGCGGTTGTTGGTCAGCTGGCCGGTCGCCATCTGGAAACGCAGATTGAACAGCTCTTCCTTGGATTCGCGCAACCGCTGGGTCAGCTCGTCGTCGGTGAGCTCACGCAGTTCGCCAGGCGAAATTCCCACTGCCATCAGAACTGATCCTCTCGGGTCACGATGCGGGCCTTGATCGGCAACTTGTGGATCGCGCGGGTCAGCGCCGCCCGGGCGGTCTGCTCGTTGGGGTAGCTGAGCTCGAACAGCACCCGGCCCGGCTTGACGTTGACCACCCACCATTCCGGTGAGCCCTTACCCGAACCCATCCGGGTCTCGGCGGGCTTCTTGGTCAGCGGGCGGTCGGGGAAGACGTTGATCCACACCTTGCCGCCACGCTTGATGTGCCGGTTGATCGCGATACGCGCGGACTCGATCTGCCGGTTGGTGACGTAGGCGTGCTCAAGCGCCTGGATGCCGTAGTCACCGAAGTTCACCGCCGTGCCGCCGCTGGCGATGCCGCGCTGGCGGGGGTGGTGCTGCTTGCGGTGCTTGACCTTGCGGGGAATCAACATGATTCAGCTCTCCGTGCTTTGCGGTTCGGCGGGGGGCGCGGCCTCGGCGGGTTGCCCGGCCGCGGTGCTCTCGTCGGCGCTCGCGGCCGCGCGGCCGGCCTCGGTGCCGGTGGCCGTGGTGCCCGACGCGCCACTGCGCCGGGGACGGGTGCCCGACGGGCGCTCGCGGCGCGGACGCTCGGCGCCCGCCGGGGCGGCAGCGGCCAATTCGCGCTTGCCGCCGACGACGTCTCCCTTGTAGATCCACACCTTCACACCGATCCGACCGAAGGTGGTCTTGGCCTCATACAGCCCGTAGTCGATGTCGGCGCGCAGCGTGTGCAGCGGCACCCGGCCCTCGCGGTAGAACTCCGAGCGGCTCATCTCGGCGCCGCCGAGCCGGCCGGAGCACTGCACCCGGATGCCCTTGACGTTGGGCTGACGCATCGCCGACTGGATGGCCTTGCGCATCGCGCGACGGAACGCCACCCGGTTGCTCAACTGCTCGGCCACGCCCTGGGCCACCAATTGTGCTTGCGACTCGGGGTTTCTCACCTCGAGGATGTTGAGCTGCACCTGCTTGCCGGTCAGCTTCTCCAGGTCGGCGCGGATCCGGTCGGCCTCGGTGCCGCGGCGGCCGATGACGATGCCCGGACGCGCGGTGTGGATGTCCACCCGGACCCGGTCGCGGGTGCGCTCGATCTCCACGTCGGCGATGCCGGCCCGCTCCAGGCCGGTCGACAGCAGCCGGCGGATGGCGACGTCCTCCTTGACGTAGTCCGCGTACTGCTTGTCGGCATACCAGCGGGACTTCCAGTCGGTGGTGATGCCGAGGCGGAAGCCGTGCGGATTGATCTTCTGGCCCACTAGTCTGAGCCTCCCTTCGCGTCAGAAGTCTCAGACGTCGTCGCCGGTGCCTTCTTGGCCGCGGTCTTCGCGGGCGCCTTCTTGGCGGGTGCCTTCTTGGCCGGTGCCTTCTTGGCCGGCGCCTTGGCGGCGGCCTTGCTGGCCTCGGCGCGGCGGGTCCTGGACGACTTCGCCGAACGCTGGTCCTTGGCCGGCCGGCTTTCCACCACCACGGTGATGTGACTGGTGCGCTTGCGGATTCGGAACGCACGCCCCTGCGCGCGCGGACGGATGCGCTTGGCGGTCGGGCCCTCGTCGGCGTAGACGGTGGCGACCACCAGGGTGGCCGGGTCCAGCCCATTGTTGTTCTGCGCGTTGGCCGCGGCGCTGGCGATCACCTTGGCCACCGGTTCACTGGCGGCCTGCGGCGCCCACCGCAGGATGTCGAGTGCGTCGGTCACCGAGCGGCCGCGCACCAGGTCGATCACCCGGCGTGCCTTTCTCGGCGACACCCGCACGAAGCGTGCCTTGGCCACCGCCGAAGGGAATTCCGTTGTGGTCATCGCCGTTTGGCCTTCCGGTCGTCCTTGATGTGCCCCTTGAAGGTGCGGGTGGGCGCGAATTCACCAAGCTTGTGGCCGACCATCGCCTCGGTGACGAACACCGGCACGTGCTTGCGTCCGTCGTGCACGGCGAAGGTGTGCCCGATGAAGTCAGGAATGATCGTGGAACGCCGCGACCATGTCTTGATGACCTGCTTGGTGTTCTTCTCGTTCTGCGCGTCCACCTTCTTGAGCAGGTGGCCGTCGACGAACGGGCCCTTCTTCAGGCTGCGTGGCATGTGCTACTCCTGAACTTCCATCTCGCGCTAGCGACCGTGCTTCTTGCCGGTGCGCCGGCGCCGGACGATGAGTTTGTTGCTGGCCTTGTTCGGGTGGCGGGTGCGGCCCTCCGGCTTGCCCCAGGGGCTCACCGGGTGGCGACCACCGGAGGTCTTACCCTCACCACCGCCGTGCGGGTGGTCCACCGGGTTCATCACCACACCGCGGACGGACGGGCGCTTGCCCTTCCACCGCATGCGGCCGGCCTTGCCCCAGTTGATGTTGGCCTGCTCGGCGTTGCCGACCTCGCCGACGGTGGCGCGGCAGCGCACGTCGACCCGGCGGATCTCGCCGGACGGCATCCGCAGCGATGCGTAGCTGCCCTCCTTGCCGAGCAGCTGGATGCTGGACCCGGCCGACCGGGCCAGCTTGGCGCCACCGCCGGGCCGCAGTTCCACCGCGTGGATCACGGTACCGGCCGGGATGTTGCGCAACGGCAGGTTGTTGCCGGGCTTGATGTCGGCGTTGGGACCCGACTCCACCACGTCGCCCTGCGAGAGTCCCTGTGGGGCAATGATGTAACGCTTCTCGCCGTCCAGGAAGTGCAGCAGCGCGATGTTGGCGGTCCGGTTGGGGTCGTACTCGATGTGCGCGACCTTGGCGTTGACGCCGTCTTTGTCGTTGCGGCGGAAGTCGATCACCCGGTAGGCGCGCTTGTGGCCGCCGCCCTTGTGGCGGGTGGTGATGCGGCCGTGCGCGTTGCGGCCACCGTGACCGTGCAGCGGACGCACCAGCGACTTCTCCGGGGTGGAACGAGTGACCTCGGAGAAATCCGACACGCTGGCGCCGCGACGGCCCGGGCTCGTCGGCTTGTACTTACGAATTGCCATGTCTAATCAGGTCTTTCTCTCGCTACGCCGGTGCCCCGAACAGATCGATCGGCTTGCTGCCCGGCGCCAGGGTGACGATGGCCCGCTTGGTGCTCTTGCGTTTGCCGAAACCGGTGCGGGTGCGCTTGCGCTTGCCCTGCCGGTTCGCGGTGTTCACCGAGGCGACCTTGACCGAGAAGATCTTCTCGATGGCGATCTTGATCTGCGTCTTGTTCGAGTCGGGATGCACCACGAACGTGTACACGTTGTCGTCGAGCAACGAATAGGACTTCTCCGAGATCACCGGAGCCAAGATGATGTCGCGGGGGTCCGTGACGGTCGCCATCAGGCCGAAACCTCCTCGGGAGTACCGGTGTTGGCCGCGATGTAGGCGCGCAGCGCCTCGACGCTGAACACCACGTCGTCGGCGCGCAGCACGTCGTAGGTGTTGAGCTGGTCGGGAGCCAGGATGTGCACACCAGGCAGGTTGCGCACGCTCTTGGCGCCGGCTTCGTCGCTGCGGCCGATCACCACCAGCACCTGCTTGCGCTCGGTCAGCGTGCCCAGGAACGCCTTGGCGCTCTTGGTCGACGGGGTCTGGCCGGACACCAGCTCGGTGATCGCGTGGATGCGCCCGTTGCGGGCCCGGTCGGACAGCGCGCCGCGCAGCGCGGCGGCGATCATCTTCTTGGGCGTGCGCTGGCTGTAGTCGCGCGGCTTGGGGCCGTGCACCACGCCACCGCCGGTGAACTGCGGAGCGCGCGTCGAACCCTGACGGGCCCGGCCGGTTCCCTTCTGCCGGTACGGCTTACGGCCACCGCCGCTGACGTCGCCGCGCGTCTTCGTCGAGTGCGTGCCCTGGCGCGCCGCCGCCCGCTGCGCGGTCACCACCTGGTGCATCAGCGCGATGTTGGCGGGGGCGTCGAACAATTCGGCCGGCAGCTCGATCGAACCCTCGACCTTGCCGCCCGGCGCCTTCACGTCAAGCTTGAGTGCCATTACTTCTCACCTCGTTTGACCGCGCTGCGGACCATGACGAGTCCGCCGGTGCGGCCGGGGACCGCGCCCTTGATCAGCAGCACGCCGTTCTCGGTATCGACCTTGTGCACCAACAGGTTCTGGACCGTCACCCGGTCGTTGCCCATCCGGCCGGCCATCCTGGTGCCCTTGAACACCCGGGCGGGGGTGGCGCAACCGCCGATGGAACCCGGCCGCCGGTGCACCGCCTGGGCGCCGTGGCTGGCGCCCTGACCGCGGAAGCCGTGCCGCTTCATGGTTCCGGCGAAGCCCTTGCCCTTGGAGGTTCCGGTGACGTCGACGTAGCTGCCGTCGGTGAAGATCTCCGCCGTCAGCTCCTGGCCGACCTGGTATTCGGCCGCCGCGTCCGGGTTGTCCAGCCGCAGCTCGGCCAGAAACCGGCGCGGGTTGATGCCCGCCGCGGCGTACTGGCCGGTCACCGGCTTGTTCACCTTGCGCGGACTGATCTCGCCGTACGCCAGCTGCACCGCGCTGTAGCCGTCCTGCTCGGGCGTGCGGATGCGGGTCACCACGTTCGGCCCGGCCTTGACCACCGTCACCGGCACGACCCTGTTGTTCTCGTCGAATACCTGCGTCATGCCCAGCTTGGTACCGAGAATGCCCTTACGCGCCATTGCTCTGTAACTCCCTACTGGATGTTGACGTCGACACTGGCCGGAAGGTCGATGCGCATCAGCGCGTCGACGGTCTTCGGCGTCGGGTCGAGGATGTCGATCAGCCGCTTGTGCGTACGCATCTCGAAGTGCTCCCGCGAGTCCTTGTACTTGTGCGGGGAGCGGATGACGCAATACACGTTCTTCTCGGTCGGCAGCGGCACCGGCCCTACGACGCTGGCACCCGTGCGGACGACGGTCTCGACGATCTTGCGCGCCGAGGCGTCGATAGCCTCATGGTCGTAGGCCTTAAGCCTGATGCGGATCTTCTGTCCCGCCACGCTTCTCCTACCCTCACTCCGCGTTGAGGCCCGGTGTCCGGGCTCAACTAATCCGTGTCCTCAGTGCCACCGGCGCGCCGATCGGGCCGGCCAACTCTGGGCCGATCGAGCGTTGCGCCGGATTGTGCGCCGCTGTTTACCTGTCGTGGTCCACCGGCCCCCGCGGTCGGGCGTGTCACCCTCACGCAGCCTCATCGGCGCAAATTTCGGGATCGAAATTCGTCGCTCTCAAAGGATGGGACCGGACGCGCCCGTTTGGACGCTGGTCGTATGCCCGACCAGGCGCAAAACCCGGCTCAAGGCAACCTGAACAGTATGCCTCAGATCCCGGCCCGAACAAAATTCGGCCGTCAGGCACCTGCGGATTCGACCCTCGCCGCCCTGGCCCGGGCGGACTGGACGTGCAGGAAGCCGTCCACCGCCGCCAGCGCGCACTCGCGGTAGTCGAAATCGGGCAGGGTGGACAGCCGGCCCAGCACCAGCGGGCCGATCAGCAGGGCGATCGCCCGGGACCGGTCCACCTCCCCCAGTTCGGCGGCCTCCGGGCTGTCGAAGATGACGTCGAACGGCTCGGAGTACTGCTGGGCGATGCGCTCGCGCAGCGTGGTGATCGCCACGCTGTCGTCGGCGCGGGGTTGCGGCCACGCCTCCAGGTCGCGGCCCAGCGCCAGCCAGGTCATGGCCGTCATCATGGTCGGGGCCTGGGCGACGGCCTCGGCCTGGGCCAGTACCACCGCGACCAGCCGGTCGCGCAGCGACCCCTCGGCGGGCGGGGTGGGCGAGGCCGGGATCAGGCTGTTGAACGCCGCCGCCAGCAGATCGTTTCCGCTCGGGAAGTGCCGGTACAGCGTCGCCCGGGCCACGTTGGCGGTGCGGGTGACCGCGTCGACCGTCACCGCGCTGGGACCACCGGCACGCAGCAGCGTGACGGCGGCTTCGAGCAGCCGGGCCCGCGACCGGGCGGGCCGTGGATCGGACGTCGCGGCAGAAATTGTGCGCCACCTCCCGTATTGCGAACCGTATTGCCAATGAGACCATCGGTCGAGCTACGAGACTATCGGTCTGGATGGGCCCGGCGATAGCTCCCGGGTGGGGCGTCACCGCACGAATTCCGCGGCCCGGTGCCCGATCATCACGATGGTGGCGTGCGGGCCGCGGCTGGTGATGGCGGGCAGCACCGAGCCGTCGATCACCCACAGGTTGTCGATGCCGCGGACCCGGCACCGCGGGTCGACGACCGCCCGCGGGTCGCCGTCGACCCCCATCGGCGCCGTGCCGCAAAGGTGTTGGGAGGTCGACCAGATGGCCGCCGCGGCATCGGTTGTGCCGCCGGCCAATTCGCGGGCCAACTCGGCGCCGCGGGCCAGCGCGGCGACGTCGCCGGGCTCGCTGTCGTAGCGGTGCTCGATGCGGGGCGGCACGGCGGGATCGGCCGACATCAGCGTCAGGCAACCCCGCGCGCGGGGTTGCATCAGCGCCACCCCGAGGTGCGGCCAGTCGGCGTGCCCGGCGGTTCCGTCGCCGGTCATCGCCACGAACCCGCCGGTGTACGGCCTGATCTCGAGATCGTCGGCGGTGCTGAGCACCACCTCGAGCACCGGCCGTCCGGGAGCCACCGGCCAATCGGTGGGCAGCACCCATTCGGCGTGATCGCTGAACGACGTCCCCACCGGCAGCGCCACGCGCACCGGCACCCCGGCGGCGCGCAGCATGCCCGGCTCGCCGATGCCGGACAGCATCAGCAGGTGCGCCGTTTCAATGGCGCCGGCGCACAACACGATTCGGTCGGCGGTCAGCGTAGCCCGGCCGTGCGGGCCGACCACGTCGGCGCCCCGGGCGACGGTGCCGGCGAAACGCAGCCGCGCCACCCGGGTGTGCGTCTGCACGCGCAGGTTGGGCCGGCTCAGCGCGGGGATCAGATACCCCGCACCCGAGCCCTTGCGGACGCCGTCGACGATGTTCAGCGGGACCGCGCCGATCCCCGAAACCGGTTGGGCCGCAGCGTCATTGAGGTCGTCGATCCAGCCGAATCCGGCGCGCCGCGCGGCGTCGATGAAACGCTCTGTGGTTCCGGTCATTTCGCGGGTGCGGCGGACCAGGATAGGGCCGCTGCGGCCGTGCGCGGGTCCGTCGAAGTCCAGGTCGGTCTCGATGGCGCGGAAGCTGTCCAGCACGTCCGACCATGCCCAGCCCGGCAGGCCGAGGCGGTCGAAATCGCGGGGCAGCCCGCGGCAGAAGTAGCCGCCGTTGATCGCGCCCGAGCCGCCGATGGTGGCGCCGCGCACCAGCGGGTGCCGGCGGGCGGGCCGCTCGGTGAGCTGGGTCTGGTATCGGCGCACCAGCGGGCTGCCGACGCCGATCGGCAATTGCAGCCCGTTGGCGGTCCGGGCGAGCAGCGCCGGGTCGTCGAGGGACGGGCCCGCCTCGACCACGGTCACCGTGCACCCTGGATCAGCGGAAAGACGTTCGGCGACAACCGATCCGGCGCTGCCGGCGCCGACTATCAGCACATCGCTGTGCGAGACGGCGTCATTCAAGGGCGGGGGCTAACTCCGGATCTGGGGTTTGAGGGCGCGCGCGTTGCGCTCCCGTAGCACACCCCACCACAACCCGAGCCCGTACGCCAGGTCGTCCACCCGCTTGAGCACCAGATAGGTCGGCAGCCCGATCGGTTCGACGTCGTCGCCGACGGCATCGCGGCGGCGCAGCCAGTCGACCACCCCGTCCATCACGGCCGCCACCAGCACCACCCGTCTGAAATGGCGCGACATGGTGGCGGCCAGCAGCGCCAGCGGCCAGTAGTGCCGGCACAGCGCCGAGGCCAGCTGCAACGCCGCCGACCACAGGCCGCGGCCGGCCACCGTCACCACGTCGGTCATCGACGTCTCGGCGCTGCGCATCGCCCGGGCGATCCGCCGGCCCGTCAGGACGGCCAGCAGCAGGGAGGCCAGCCGCGACAGCGTGGAGCCGAAGGCCATCAGGATCCAGGTCATCAGCGCCCAGCCGGAGATCACCACCGGTGCCGTCTTGTCCGGGTGGCGCACCGACAGCGGGGCCGCCGATCCGCCGTAAAACGCTTTGCGCGCAAGCCAATCCCGCAATTCGGTGCGGTGGTCGTGGCCCACCAGGGCGATGGGCTCGTAGCGCAGCCGGACCCCCGCCTCGATCAGCCGCCAGCACAGGTCGACGTCCTCGCCGGACTGCAGCGTCTCGTCGAATCCGCCGATCTCGCGGATCGCCGAGCACCGGCAGATGATCGCCGCGCTGGGCACGTAGGACACCGTGCTGTGCGGCAGCACCGGCGCCTCGCGCTCACCGAGGTCGAGCGAGGAGTGCACCGCCTCGTAGCGGGCCACCACGTTCTCGCTGTGCGACAGGCCGACGATGCGCGGCGCGACCAGCCCGACGGTCGGGTCGCAGAAGTGGCCGAGCAGCGCTTCCAGCCAGCCCCGGCGCGGCGCGACATCGGAGTCCAGGAAGGCGACGAAGTCCGTCCGGCAGGCCGCCAGCCCCGTGTTGCGCGCCGCCGCCGGTCCCTTGCTGCGGTGGTGGCGCAACACCTCGATGTCGCAGTGCGCGCCGACGAAGTCTTCCGGCTCGATCGGCGGGAACGATCCGTCGTCCACCACCACCACGCGCAGACCGCGCAGCGAGCTCACCAGCCGCCGCACGCCAGAAAGGTTGTCCCGCACCGGAATTACCACGGTGACGTCGTGGTGCGAGGGCCCGCCCGCGGGCCGCGGATGCGCCACGGTGGCGTCCAGCAGGGTGCGGGCCAACTGCGCGCTGACGTCGTCGCGGACCTTCAGCCGGCCGTCGCACAGCAGGTCCTGGGCGGCCGGGGCCAGCTTCAGCAGCCGGGTTGGCGACCCGCCGAGCAGTGCCGAGCCGTCGCCGAGCACCCGCACCCGGCGATCGACCTGGACGGCGAACCCGTCCGGCAACCGGGGCGCCGGCGCGGTCATGCGAGCATCCCGTCGGGCCCGGGCCGCCACCGGGCGACCCGGCGGACGCACTCGTTCACCATCTCGGACAGGATGCGCTCGCCCTCGGCGGCGGTGGCGGTGGTCGGGTCGCCCAGCACGCCGACCGGGCTGACCGCCGCCACTCCCCCGCGGCGCATCGATCCCAGCAACTCGGGCAGCGGCGCCCGGTTGCCGGCCTGCCACTGCCCGGTGCGGACCTCGGCGGGCGAGATATGCAGCAACACCGATGTTTCGGTATGACCGGCGTGGGCGTCCCCGCCGGCGGCCACACACGGGCACCATCCGGCGTCGCGGCCCTCGGCGCGCAGCGTGCCCACCGCGCGGCCCAGCGCGGCGACGTTGCCGCCGTGGCCGTTGACGAAGACGACGCGCTGCGCCCAGCCGGCCGCCGAGCGGCCGTACTCGATCAGCAGCAGCGTCAGCGCCTCGGTGCCGATGGAGACGGTCCCGGCGAAGCTCTGGTGCTCGCCGCTGGCGCCGTAGGCGATGGCCGGCGCCACCAGCCACCCGTCCGCCAGCCGCGGCGCGGCCCGGCCGGCCACCGCCGACGCGATGCGGGTGTCGGTGTCCAGCGGCAGGTGCGGGCCGTGTTGCTCGGTCGACCCCAGCGGAACCAGCAGCGAGACCGCCGTGCCGGACAGCTGGCTCGACGTCACGGTTCCCAATTCGCCGAGTACGGACACTCGGTGATGGTAGGACGAATTCACCTGGCGTGCACCAATTGTTGAGGCGGGAAAATAACTTTTTTTCTCCGGCCGTTCATCGGGCGTTCGAACGGTGGGCTCGTTCGTCACGGTTACCCCGCCCGTACCAGGATTACCGCGGCCGTCAAATAATCCCGGCCAAGCCGCCCCTGATGGCCCGGCTTTGCTCAGCCGGCCGGCGGCACGCCCAGCGCCCGGGTGAACCCGGGCGGCACCAGGATGTCGCTCGGCCCGAGATCGTGCACCGAGGAATGCCCCAGACCCATCAGCGCCGAGTCGATGCCCCCGCGCAGGATGTCGAGGACGTTCTCCACCCCGGCCTGGCCGGCGGCGGCCAGGCCCCACAGGTAGGCCCGGCCGATCATCACCGCGCGCGCCCCCAGCGCCACCGCCTTGACGACGTCGCTGCCGCGCCGGACACCGCCGTCCAGCAACACCTCGATCTGGTCGCCGACCGCCTCGGCGATCGCGGGCAGGGCGCGAATCGACGCCGGCGTGCCGTCCAGGTTGTTGCCGCCGTGGTTGGACACCGAGATGGCCGAAACCCCGGCATCCACCGCCCTTTTGGCGTCGTCCACGCGCATCACGCCCTTGAGCATGAACGGCCCGCCCCACAGCTCACGCAGCCAGGCGATGTCCTCCCAGGTCGGCGGGGGCGTGCCCATCCACTCGCCGTAGGCGGCGAAGAACGGCGGGCCGGGCTCGCCGCGGCGGCCCTGGTTGGGCACCCGCAACTCCGGCGGCCGCAGCGTCTTGCCGAACTTCCACAGCCAGCGGGGCTTGAACACCGCCT
Organism: Mycobacterium sp. MAC_080597_8934; assembly: GCF_000523975.1. Classification (NCBI taxonomy): domain Bacteria; kingdom Bacillati; phylum Actinomycetota; class Actinomycetes; order Mycobacteriales; family Mycobacteriaceae; genus Mycobacterium; species Mycobacterium sp. MAC_080597_8934. Next base: position 104,322 of record NZ_JAOS01000031.1, read on the forward strand.
CCGGGGACAACCGCAGGATGGTGCGCAGGTTCATCTCCTCGGGGATCTTGGGGCTGCCCCAGTCCCGCCCGTGCGAGAACGACCAGTCGGTGGTGACGATCAGCCCGACCGCGCCGGCCTGCCGGGCCCGCTCCACCCGCTCGGCGATCGCGTCGCGCCCACCCAGCCAGTACACCTGGAAGAACACCTTGGGGTTCACCGCGATGACTTCCTCGATCGGCTTGCTGGCGAAGGAGGACAGGCCCATAGCGGTGCCGCGGGCCGCGGCGGCGCGCGCCACGGCGACCTCGCCGTCCGGGTCGACGGCCTGCACACCGGTCGGCGAGATCAGCACCGGCATCGAGATCTCTTGTCCCATAACGGTTGTCGTCAGCTCACGCTTGGCCGGGGCGCCGACGACATGCGGGGCGAAACCGAGTTCGCCGAACGCTTCGACGTTGTCGGAGACCGTGATTCCCTTTTCGCTGGCCGCGATCAGGGCCGCGTAAACGGATTTCGGCAACCGCCGCTTGGCCCGTTGCTGGGCGATGGCGACGGTTTCAAACCATTCGTCGGCCACGGTCAGACCGGGCTTTCGTTGCACAACCGGGCCGGCGGCGCGGCGGGGGTCAAGACCGGCGGCCGCACCGAGAGGGTGAGCGGCACGGGTTGGCGGATGCGCTTGCCGCGGGAGTGGTCGGCCCGGGGTCGGGGCGCCTCGCGGTCGCCCGCCAGCGCCGCCGCGCTGTGGCCCTGCACGCACTCGGGGTCCGGGCCGTCCAACGGCAGGCCGGTGAAGAACTTGGCCGCCATGCACCCGCCCCGGCAGCTGTCGTAGTGCCCGCAGCTGCCGCAGGCGCCCGCCGACTGCGGTTCGCGCAGCTCGCGGAACAGCGGGGCGTTCTTCCACACGTTGTCAAAACTGCCGTCGCTCAACACGTTTCCGGCCAGGAAGCGGTCGTGGATGGCGAACGGGCAGGCGTACACGTCGCCGACCGGGTCGATCAGGCAGACGACGCGGCCCGCGCCGCACATGTTCAGACCGGCCAGCGCGCCGGACTGGCCGAGCGGGGCCAGGTGGAAGAACGAGTCGCCGGTGAGCACCCGTTCCCCCTTGGCGACCAGCCAGTCATACAGTTGCACCTGCTGGTCGGCGGTGGGGTGCAGCTCGTCCCAGACGTCGGCGCCGCGGCCGGACGGGCGCAGCCGGGTGATGCGCAGCGTGGCCCCGTAACGGCTTGCCAGCGCGGCGAATTCGTCCAGCTGCCCGACGTTGTGCCGGGTGACGACCACCGAGATCTTGGCGCCCCCGTTCTGGGTGAAGCCGGCGTCGGCGAGGTTTTGCAGCGCCCGCACCGCCATGTCGAACGAGCCGGGCCCGCGCACCGCGTCGTTGACCTCGGCGGTGGCGCCGTCCAGCGAGATCTGCACGTCCACGTAGTCGCTGGCCGCCAGCCGGGCGGCCACCTCGGGCGTGATCCGGACCCCGTTGGTGGAGAACTTCACGCCGACGTGGTGTGCGGTCGCATAGTCGACCAGCTCCCAAAAGTCCGGCCGCACAGTGGGTTCCCCGCCACCGATGTTGACGTAGAAGACCTGCATGCGTTCCAGCTCGTCGATGATGTCCATGCACTGACGGGTGGACAGCTCGCGCGGGTCGCGCTTGCCCGACGAGGACAGGCAGTGCACGCAGGCCAGGTTGCAGGCGTAGGTGAGCTCCCAGGTCAAGCAGATGGGCGCGTCGAGGCCGTGCTCGAACTGCTCGATCAGCCGGGGCACAGGGGCCGCTGTGGTCATGGATGGTCCTCCCGGGGCACCAGCATGTTGGAGTCGGCGAGCACGCCCAGCGCGTGCAGGTACGGCGCCTGCCCGGCGTCGTCGATGCCCGCCGCGCGGCATGCGCACCGGACATCGGGGTACTCGGCCAACGACTGCACCACCGTGAGGATGGTGCGGTTCTTCAGAAACGACAGCTTGCGGGTGCCGAAGTGGTAGAGCAGCGCGCCGAACGGTTCCGGCCGCACCGCCACCTGCGGGTGCAGTCGCCAGCCGCGGTCAGGATCGAAGGCGGCACCGGCCGCGCGAGCCTGCGCGGGCGCCGGCACGGTCAGTAGACCCCGCACATGCCGTCGATGGACACCTCTTCGACCAGGGTCTCGGTGACGAGTTGGGCGTCGGTTTCGGTCTCGTGCTCCACGGGGCCTTGCCTTTCCTGCGGTCTTGACGACGATGGGTCTGAGTCACACTCGCGGCCAGAATATGGCATCGAGTGCCGAAATGGAAGGGCCGGGGTCCGGGATGCCGCAGCAGCGGGTGGGCAGGCGCCGCTCGACCACGCCGCACCACATCACCGACGTCGCCATCGACCTGTTCACCGCCCGGGGTTTCGCCGAGGTCAGCGTGGACGACGTCGCGGCGGCCGCCGGCATCTCGCGGCGCACCCTGTTCCGCTACTACGCCTCCAAGAACGCCATCCCCTGGGGCGATTTCGACACTCATTTGGCCCGGCTGCGCGAGCTGCTGGACAACGTCGAATCCCGGGTACCGCTGGGCGATGCGCTGCGCACCGCGTTGTTGGCCTTCAACACCTTTGACGAATCCGAGACCGCGCGGCACCGACAGCGCATGCGCGTCATCCTGCAAACCGCTGAGCTGCAAGCGTATTCGATGACGATGTACGCCGGATGGCGCGAGGTGATCGCCGGGTTCGTGGCCCGCCGCTGCGAGTGCAAGACGACCGACCTGGCGCCCCAGACCGTCGCCTGGATGATGCTGGGGGTGGCGCTGTCGGCCTACGAGCATTGGCTGGGCGATGAGTCAGTGCCGTTGCCGGTGGCCCTGGGCAACGCCTTCGACGTGGTCGGCGCCGGGCTGAACGGGCTGGACCGGTGAGCGCCGAGCACCTGGTGCACATGCTGCGGGCGCAGGGCAGCTTCTGCGCCTCCTCGGGCTCGCCGATGTACGGCGACCTGTTCGAACTGGTGGCCTCCGACGTCGAGGCCGGCGGGGTGTTCGCCGACATCCTGTCCGGGCACCGGGACGCCCCGTCGCGCGACGCAATTCCGCTGCGGCTGCTCGGCGGCCTGCACCGACTGGTGCTCGACGGCCGCGCCGGCTCCCTGCGCCGCTGGTATCCCAGCACCGGCGGCAGCTGGGACGCCGGGGCGGCGTGGCCGCCGATCCTGGCCGCCGCGGCCGAGCACGCCGCCGCGCTGCGCGCGGCGCTGGACCGCCCACCGCAGACCAACGAGGTGGGCCGGTCGGCCGCGCTGATCGGCGGGCTGCTGCACATCAATGAATCCTGTTTGCCGGTAAGACTTTTCGAGATCGGGTCGAGCGCGGGGCTGAACCTGCGGGCCGACCACTACCGGTACCGGTATGCCGGCGGCGGGTGGGGACCGGCCGACTCGCCGGTTTGCATCGACGACGCCTGGCGCGGCGCGCTGCCGCCGGCGCGCGGGGTGCGGATCGTCGAGCGGCACGGCTTCGACATCGCGCCCGTTGACGTCGGGAACCCCGACGGCGAGCTGACGGTGCTGAGCTACGTCTGGCCCGACCAGGCCGCGCGGCTGGCGCGGCTGCGCGGCGCCATCGAGGTCGCCCGCCGGGTCCCGGCCACCCTCGAGCGCCGGACGGCGGCCGACGCGGTCGGGCGCCTGAGCCTCGCCGAGGGCGCGTTGACCGTGCTGTGGCACTCGATCACCTGGCAGTACCTGTCCGCCGGGGAACGAGCCGCGGTGTGCGCCGGGGTGGACGCGCTGGGCGCACGGGCCGGCGCGTCCGCCCCGTTGGTCCACCTGACCATGGAGCCGGCCCGGGACGGGCCGGGCGCACCGATCAGGTTCCTGGTGCGCGCCCGCGGCTGGCCGGACGGCGGGCCGCGCGCGCTGGCGCAGTGCCATCCGCACGGCCCGCCGGTCGACTGGCTCTAAAAACCAAGGGGGGCTGCGGTTTTCGCGAAACCGTCAGGTTCCCATGAAGGTCATCGGGTCGTGCAGCACCCGGGTGCCGTCGTGCAGTCCCTCGATGGCCTCCATGTGCTCGGGCTCCAGGGTGAAGTCGAACACGTCCAGGTTCTCGGCGACCCGCTCCGGCTTGGACGACCGCGAGACCACGACGTTGTCCAGTTGCAGGTTCCACCGCACCAGCACCTGCGCCGGCGTGCGGCCGTACTCGGCCGCAATCGTCGTCACCGTCGGCTCCTCGATCAGCCGGCCGACGCCCAACGGGCTGTAGGACTGCGTCGTCACGTCGTGCTGGGCGTGCACCTGACGCAGCTCGGCCTGGTTGAGCCGCGGGTGCAGCTCGACCTGGTTCACCGCGGGCACCTCGTCGGTCTCCTCGATCACCGTGGCCAGCAGGTCCTCGGTGAAGTTCGAGACGCCGATCGAGCGCACGTGGCCCCGCTCGCGGGCCTCGATCATGCCCTCGAAGCTCTCCACGTACTTGCCCAGCTTCGGGGCCGGCCAGTGGATCAGGTAGAGGTCGAGGTAGTCCAGCCCCAACCTGTCCAGGCTCTCCTTGCACGACTCCTGGGCACTGTGGAAGCCCTGCCGCGAGGTGCCCAGTTTGGTGGTGACGAACAGTTCCTCGCGAGGGATGCCCGACGCGGCGATGGCCCGGCCGACGGCGGCTTCGTTTCCGTAGGAGGCAGCGGTGTCGATGAGGCGGCAGCCGGCTTCCAGCGCCGCGAGAACCGAGCTTTCCGTCTCCTCATCGGACAGCTTGGCCACCCCCAAGCCGAGTACTGGCATCTTCGCCTCGTCATTGAGAGCGACGGTCGGAATCGCGCTGGAAGAGCTGTATATCTCATCAATCACTGTCACTGGTCAATCACCTGCCTGCCAAGTCGCGTGCTGGATTTTCCTTCGATGAGAACGATTCGGAGCCGACTTGCCCGAAGGCCCCTCGATATCGCCCGACAGCAGACCCTAACCGAGCTCTGCAGCCGCTGCACCGAACCCGAGAACCGATGCGGCCACAGCAAAAATCGTCGCGGGTCAGCGTTACGCTTTTCCAGCGCAATGGTTTTGGCGTGCGGTCGTTGGCAATTTTGTGACCCGCGCTACAGCGGCGTCACGCTCCCCACGACGAGCGAGCTCAAACATTCACCTGGAGTGAACTGCATCACCGTCGAAAGTGTCGATGGCTTAAGCTTTTTCGCGTTAGTTCAGCACGACGCCGGGGTGCGCGAGACGCGAAATCGCCGAGCCCGTATGATCGAACGACGCCGAACGCACGCCACCACTGGAAGCGAGGCAAGTCTCTCCCATGAAGTCAATGCAAGAGCTTTTTGAAATAGCTTGGCAGGCAACGCAAATCGGTGCCACGACGTTGAAGAAAACGCAGCCGAGCTCGGTGCAGCACAAGGGTGACCGCGACCTGGTATCCGATGTCGACCTGACCATCCAGCGTGACATCGCCAACTACCTGTCCCAGACCACGCCGGACGTCGCGCTGCTGGCCGAGGAGTCCGACCACCAACCCGACATCGAAACCGCCGAGTGGCTCTGGGTTCTCGACCCGGTGGACGGCACGTCGAATTTCGTGCACGGGCTGCCGCTGTGCGCGGTATCGCTGGCCCTGCTGCACGCCGGCCGCACCGTGGTGGCCGTCACCCACGCTCCCCTGCTGGGCAAGACCTACCACGCGATCGAGTCCAAGGGCGCGTTCGTCAACGGGGAACGGATCACCGCCAGCGCCACCGACAGCCTCAGCGGGGCGATCGTCTCGCTCGGCGACTACGCCGTCGGCCACGATGCGGGCCGGCTCAACGCGCACCGGCTGGCGCTCACCGCCGAGCTGGTGCCCCGGGCGGAGCGGATCCGGATGATCGGCGCCGCGACGCTCGACCTGGCGTTCGTCGCCGAGGGCGCCCTGGACGCCTGCGTGATGATGTCCAACAAGCCGTGGGACACCGCCGCGGGGACGCTGATCGCCCGCGAAGCCGGAGCGCGGCTGACCGACGCGCAGGGCAACCCGCACACCCACAAGTCCGCGTCGACCGTCGTCGCCGCGCCGGGCATCGCCGAGCAGCTGGCCACCGTGATCCGCAACACCGAGGTCCCCAGCGACCAGTACGCGGCCGCCGTCGGCTGAACGCCCGCCGTCGGCTCAGCCGAGCATCTCGGCGATCGGCACGGCCGCGGCGATCTTGGCGCGGGTCTTCATGACCTTGCCCGGCATGCCGCCACCGACCACCCCGACCAGGGCCCCGTCGCGTTCGTAGTAGGCCAGGAACTTGCGGCCGTCGTCCTCCACGATGTGGACGATGTCGCCGGCCTCCGGTTCACCCAGGCACTGGATCTTGACGTCGTACTGGTCGCTCCAGAAGTAGGGCACCACCACCACCGGCGGCACCTCCTTGCCCAGCATCGCCGGCACCACCACCCGGGCCTGGTCCGCGACGTTGCTCCAATGTTCCACCCGCCCTTGGTGTCCCGTCGCGTCGCGCCACGACGCGACGTCGCCGAGCGCCCACACGTTGGGGGCGCTGGTGCGTCCGGCCTCGTCGCACAGGACGCCCCGGTCGACGCTGTCGATCGCCACGCCGCTGCCCTCGAGCCAATCGGTGGCCGGACGCGACCCGATGCCGATCACCACCACGTCGGCCGCCAGCTCGGTGCCGTCGGTCAGCACCACCGCCTCGACGTGCCTGTCACCGCGCACCTGTGCCACCCCGACACCGAGGCGCACGTCGACGCCCTCGGCGCGGTGCAGCCGGGCCACCAGCTCGCCGATCTGCTCGCCCAGCACCGCGGCCAGCGGGGTCGGTTGCGGCTCGACCAGCACCACGTCCACGCCCAGGCTGCGCAGGCTGGCGGCCACCTCGCAGCCGATGAAGCCGGCGCCGATGATCACCGCGCGCTGCGCCGCGGACGCGTGCTCGCGCAGCGCCAGGCTCTCGTCGAAGGTCCGCAGCACCCGGATGCCGTCCAGGTCCGGGATGGTCGGGATGCGCCGCGGCACCAGGCCGGTGGCGATGACGAGTTCGTCGTAGCCGAGCGTGGTGCCGTCCTCGAGCGTCAGCGTCTGCGCCGCGGTGTCCAGGCTGCGCGCGGCCGACCCCAGCCGCAGCGTGATGTCGTTGTCGTCGTACCACTGGCGGGGTTTGAGCGCGGTGTCGTCCACCTCTTTGCGCAACACCTCTTTGGACAGCGGCGGGCGGTCGTAGGGCAGGTGCACCTCGTCGCTGACGATGGTGATGGGCCCGGAATACTCCGAGCGCCGCAGCTGCTCGGCGGTGCGGGCGGCGGCCAGGCCGCCGCCGACGATCACGATTCCGTTGCTGGCGCTTGCGTCACTACTCACGTGGAGTTCTTAGCACGATGGCCGCTCAGTACTTTAGGGCGCCCTTATCAACGGGGATCTGCGTGCCGGTCAGCGTGCCCGAGCCGTCGCCGGCCAGCCAGGCCACCACGTCGGCGACCTCGTCGGCGGTCATGAAACCGTTGGGCTGCACCGGCATTGGCGGGAAGCTGTGCACGAAGCTGGGATGGCGGGCGAAGATCTCCATCATCGCCTCGGGCTCGATCATCGGGGTTTCGACCGAGTACGGGTGGATGGAGTTGACCCGGATACCGTATTCGCCGAGCTCGATGGCCAGCGTGTTGGTGAGCGCGGTCAACCCGTGTTTGCTGGCCGAGTAGTGGCCGTTGCCGGGGGTGGCCTTGAGCCCGGCCGAGGAGCTGACCACCACGATGGAGCCGCCGTTGCCCGCCTCGATCATCGCCGGCACGGTGGCGCGCAGGGTGCGCCAGGTGCCGGTCAGGTTGACGCCGATGACGGTGTCCCACTGCTCGTCGGTGAGTTCCCAGACGCGGCCCCAGCTGAGCACGCCGGCGTTGGCCACCACGACGTCCAGCCGGCCGAACTGCTCCATGCCGTCGGCGACCAGCTCCCGCAGGGCGGCGTCGTCGCGGACGTCGAGGACGCGGGTCAAGGCCTTGCGGCCCTGATCTTCCACCAGCCGGGCGGTCTCGTCGAGGTCCTCGGGGCTGGCCGGGGCGTAGGTGACGCTGGCCGACACCGGCGCGCAGATGTCGCACGCGATGATGTCGGCGCCCTCGGCGGCCAGCCGCACCGCGTGCGAGCGTCCCTGCCCGCGGGCCGCCCCGGTGATGAATGCCACCCGCCCCTGCAGTGATCCGGCCTGTCCCGCCACAGCTCATCCCTTCGACCGCCAGTAGACCAAGCCAGGCTAGCAGCGGAACTGAAACGTGTTCTAATTCGCCCGGCGGTTGCCGGAAACCGCGTCAGATCTCGGCGATGATCGCGGCCCGCCGGCTGTTGTATTCCTGCTCGGTGAGCGCCCCGCTGGCGTGCAGATCGTTGAGCTCCTGCAGCCGCGCGGCGATCGACGGTCCCGGCGGGGCGGCCACCGGCGCCGACGGCTGCCCGGTCGCCGGTTGCCCCGCCGGCGCGGGTTGCCCGGCCGGCGCCTGCTGCTGGGCCGCCCGGCGCACCACCGCCTGGATCTGGGCGCGCAGCGCCGGGTTCGACCGGATGTCGACCATCCGGTTCAAAGGGATGTTGTTGGCCTTGAGGATCTGCATGATCTCCATCAGCGGGCCGGCCTGCCCGCTCAGGTCGTAGGTGGTGTTGTCCTCGGCGACGGTGAACTGCGCCGGCACCAGGCCGTTGACCAAAGCGCTTCGCTCCCAGTCGATTCGGTATTCGTTGGTGGTGGGATTGACCAGCACCACCACCTTGCGGGCGTTGAGGTTGCCCAGCCGGGTGACGCTGGCGATGACGCGGTCCTCGCTGTCGAACGGCACCAGCCCGGGGCCGGCGATGTGCAGGTGCACCTTGACGACCTGCTGGTTGTTCACCCAGGTCCCGGTTTCGGTGATGCCGGTGATCTGGGCCAGCGCCAGCACCCCGTTCTGCTCGAGCGCGGCCAGTTTCTCCGACGACTTCGCCCCGTAGTTGGCCAGCGCGAGCGCGATCAGCACGTCGGCCACGGTGATGAGCAGGCCGACGTAGAACATCCACTGCAGCAGGCTGCCGAGCCCCAGCGTGAAGTACACGACCAAGAAGATCGGCCCGACCAGGCCGCCGCACAGCAAAACCACCAACTGTGCTTTCAGGTAGCGCGCTAACACTTGCCCCTCCTCGGTCTTGCTGGGGAATCCGTGTCAGATTAGCGCTCACGGCGTCGCCGCGGCGGCGATACGCGCAAACCGCTTACCCGGACTCCGGCGGCACGATGGGCACTCGGCGCACCGGGGCGGTCGCGGGTTGCGCCTGGGCGGGGGCGTGCGGCGCGGGGCGCGCCGAGACAGGCAGCGCCGGCCGGCCGAGGTCTGCGGCGCCGCTCGGGCTGCGCGGCCGCCGCGGCGTGCCGGCCGGCGCCGGCGCCGACGAAGCCGCCGGCTGCACGGGGACGGGAACCGGCCGGCGCGTACGCGGCGTCGCCACCCGGCCGGCCGGCCGGGCGGTGGCCGAGGCCAGCGTCGCCGATCCCGCGGGGCCGCCGCGACCGGCGTGCCGGCCGGCCGGGGTGCCGCGGCGCCGCCGGCGCCACCGCCGCCGCCAGGGCGCCGCGGGTGCCGTCGGCGCCGAACCGCCCACCGCGCCGCTGACCGCCGGCAGCTGCGCGGCCACCGATGCCGGGCCGGCCGCGCTCTGCAGCGGCGTGGTGTTGGCGGCCTCGGTGACGGCGTACTGCAGCGCGCCGCCGTTCATCAACTGCACGAACTGGCTGTGGAAGGCGGCGGCCTGGGCGGACAGCGCCTGATAGACCTGGGAGTGGGCGTCGAACAGGGCGGCGATGCTGGCCGACACCTCGTCGGCGCCGGGAGCCAGCACCCCGGAGGTGGGACCCAGCGCCGCGGTGTTCGCGGAACTGATCGTCGACCCGATCCGGGCCAGATCCGTCGCGGCAGCCGCGACGAATTCCGGAGTCGCTTGAACGAACGACATCGGCACCACCCCGCCACGTCCTACGGTCCCCGAGGGACAACTACCGCAAAATCCTAGTGCAGGCCGCGCGGTCGGCGCATTATTTCTCCGGCGTCGATCCGGGTCCGCGGGGCGCACAGCAGAACAAAGCCCGGATCGCCGCGTGGGCAATCCGGGCTTTGAACCGACTGAGCGAACTACTTGATGATCTTGACGACCCGGCCGGCGCCGACGGTGCGACCACCCTCGCGGATGGCGAACCGCAGACCCTCGTCCATGGCGACGGGCTGGATCAGCTTCACCGAGATGTTGGTGTTGTCACCGGGCATCACCATCTCGGTGCCCTCCGGCAGCGTCACCACACCGGTCACGTCGGTGGTGCGGAAGTAGAACTGCGGGCGGTAGTTGTTGAAGAACGGCGTGTGCCGGCCGCCCTCGTCCTTGGACAGGATGTAGACCTGGCCCTCGAACTCGGTGTGTGGCGTGGTGGTGCCGGGCTTGGTGACGACCTGACCGCGCTCGACGTCCTCACGCTTGATACCACGCAGCAGCAGACCGACGTTGTCACCGGCCTGGCCCTGGTCGAGCAGCTTGCGGAACATCTCCACACCGGTGACCGTGGTCTTGGTGCTGGACGGGCGGATGCCGACGATCTCGACTTCCTCGTTCACGTTGATCACGCCGCGCTCGACACGGCCGGTGACCACCGTGCCACGACCGGTGATGGTGAAGACGTCCTCCACCGGCATCAGGAACGGCTTGTCCGTCTCGCGGACCGGGTCCGGGATCGACTCGTCGACGGCCTCCATCAGCTGCTCGACGGACTCCACCCACTTGGCGTCGCCCTCGAGCGCCTTGAGCGCCGACACCCGCACCACCGGGGCGTCCTCGTCGAACTCCTGGGCGGCCAGCAGCTCGCGGACCTCCATCTCGACGAGCTCGAGCAGCTCCTCGTCGTCGACCATGTCGGCCTTGTTCAGCGCGACCAGGATGTAGGGCACACCGACCTGACGGGCCAGCAGCACGTGCTCGCGGGTCTGCGGCATCGGGCCGTCGGTGGCGGCGACCACCAGGATCGCGCCGTCCATCTGGGCGGCGCCGGTGATCATGTTCTTGATGTAGTCGGCGTGACCCGGGGCGTCGACGTGAGCGTAATGCCGCTTGTCGGTCTGGTACTCCACGTGGGAGATGTTGATGGTGATACCGCGCTGACGCTCCTCGGGCGCGTTGTCGATCTGGTCGAACGCGCGGGACTCGTTCAGGTCCGGGTACTTGTCGTGCAGAACCTTGGTGATAGCCGCGGTCAGCGTGGTCTTGCCGTGGTCAACGTGACCGATGGTCCCGATGTTGACGTGCGGCTTCGTCCGCTCGAACTTCGCCTTCGCCACTTCTGTGTCCTCCTGGACTAGTTGGTGCTTGTTAAAGCAGTGTTGGTGTTTTCAGTTGTGCCGCGCCCAAGGCATTCCAATGACCCGGCAAGATTACTCCGCTGCCAGTAGCTACTGACCCGTCGCCTTCGCTGAGCCGATTGCTCGGCTCCGAGCCAGTGAGTTGACACTCACTGACCCGTCGCCTTCGCGATGATCTCCTTCGACACGTTGGCCGGCACTTCGGCGTAGGAGTCGAAGACCATGGAGTAGTTCGCCCGGCCTTGGGTCTTGGACCGCAGGTCGCCGACGTAGCCGAACATCTCCGACAGCGGCACGTGCGCCTTGACCACGCGAGCGCCGCTGCGCTCCTCCATGGCCTGGATCTGGCCACGGCGGGAGTTCAGGTCGCCGATCACGTCGCCCATGTAGTCCTCGGGCGTGGTGACCTCGACGGCCATGATCGGTTCCAGGATGACCGGCTGGGCTTGCGCCGCAGCCTTTTTCAGCACCTGCGAACCGGCGATCTTGAAGGCCATCTCCGACGAGTCGACCTCGTGGAAGGCACCGTCGAGCAGGGTCACCTTGAGGTTCACCAGCGGGTAACCGGCCAGCACACCGTACTGCATGGCGTCCTGCGCGCCGGCGTCGACCGACGGGATGTACTCGCGCGGGATGCGGCCACCGGTGACCTTGTTCTCGAACTCGTAGGTCGCGCCGTCCTCGCCGGTGAACGGTTCGAGGTTGATGATGACCTTCGCGAACTGGCCCGAGCCACCGGTCTGCTTCTTGTGGGTGTACTCGACGTTCTCCACCTTGCGGCGGATGGTCTCCTTGTAGGCCACCTGCGGCTTGCCGACGTTGGCCTCGACCTTGAACTCGCGGCGCATCCGGTCCACCAGGATGTCCAGGTGCAGCTCACCCATGCCACCGATGACGGTCTGGCCGGTCTCCTGGTCCAGGTGCACCTTGAAGGTGGGGTCCTCCTCGGCGAGCTTCTGGATCGACAGGCTCAGCTTCTCCTGGTCGCTCTTGGTCTTGGGCTCGATGGCCACCTCGATGACCGGGTCGGGGAAGGTCATCGACTCCAGCACGATCTGGTGGTTCGGATCGCTCAGGGTGTCACCGGTGGTGGTGTCCTTCAGCCCGATCACCGCGTAGATGTGACCGGCCGAGGCGGTCTCCACCGGGTTCTCCTTGTTGGAGTGCATCTGGAACAGCTTGCCCAGCCGCTCCTTCTTGCCCTTGGTGGAGTTGATGACCTGGCTGCCCGAGTCGACCTTGCCCGAGTACACCCGGACGTAGGTCAGCTTGCCGAAGAACGGGTGCGTGGCGACCTTGAACGCCAGCGCGGAGAATGGCTCGTCCGTCGACGGCTTGCGGGTGATCAGCTCTTCTTCCTTGCCGGGGACGTGGCCCTCGGCGGGCGGGACGTCCAGCGGCGACGGCAGGTAGTCGATGACCGCGTCCAGCATGGGCTGCACGCCCTTGTTCTTGAACGCGCTGCCGCACAGCACCGGGTAGGCCTCCGAGCTGATGGTCAGCTTGCGGATGGCTCCCTTGATCTCCTCGATCGTGAGCTCTTCACCGCCGAGGTACTTGTCCAGCAGCGCCTCGTCCGTCTCGGCGACGGCCTCGAGCAGCTTGGTGCGGTACTCCTCGGCCTTCTCCTGCAGGTCGGCGGGGATGTCGACGACGTCGTACTTCTCGCCGAGCTTGGCCTCGGCGCTCCACACCTTGGCCTTCATCTCGACCAGGTCGACGACGCCCTCGAAGTCGCCCTCGGAGCCGACGGGGATCTGGATCGGGATGACGTTGGCGCCCAACCGCTCCTCCATGGTGCGCACGGAGAAGTAGAAGTCGGCGCCGATCTTGTCCATCTTGTTGACGAAGCAGATGCGCGGGACGTCGTACTTGTCGGCCTGGCGCCACACCTGCTCGGACTGCGGCTCGACGCCCTCCTTGCCGTCGAACACCGCGACCGCGCCGTCGAGCACGCGCAGGCTGCGCTCCACCTCCACGGTGAAGTCGACGTGGCCCGGGGTGTCGATGATGTTGATCTGGTTGTCGTTCCAGAAGCAGGTGGTGGCCGCGGAGGTGATGGTGATCCCCCGCTCCTGCTCCTGCTCCATCCAGTCCATGGTGGCGGCGCCGTCGTGCACCTCACCGATCTTGTAGCTGATGCCGGTGTAGTAGAGGATGCGCTCGGTCGTCGTCGTCTTGCCGGCGTCGATGTGCGCCATGATGCCGATGTTGCGGACCTTGGTCAGGTCGGTCAGCACGTCCTTCTGTGCCACAGAAGTCTTCCCACTCTTTCGATTGCTCGGTTAGTTCGCTGTCGCCGCCGCCACTGTGCGCGCGGCGTTGATCACCAGCGGTAGTGCGCGAAGGCGCGGTTGGCCTCGGCCATCTTGTGGGTGTCCTCGCGCCGCTTGACGGAGGCCCCGAGGCCGTTGCTGGCATCCAGGATCTCGTTTGCCAGCCGCTCGACCATGGTCTTCTCCCGGCGTTGCCGCGAGAAGCTGACAAGCCAGCGCAGCGCCAGCGTGGTGGACCGGTCCGGACGCACCTCGACGGGCACCTGGTAGGTGGCACCGCCGACCCGGCGGCTGCGCACCTCGAGGGCGGGCTTGACGTTGTCGAGAGCACGCTTGAGCGTGATCACGGGATCGGTACCTGTCTTCTCCCGGGCGTTCTCGAGCGCACCATACACAATGCGCTCGGCGAGCGATTTCTTCCCCTTCAGCAGGACTTTGTTCACCAGCTGGGTGACCAGTTGCGACCCGTAGACCGGGTCGTTGACCAACGGGCGCTTCGGCGCGGGCCCCTTGCGCGGCATCAGCTCTTCTCCTTCTTGGCGCCGTAACGGCTGCGAGCCTGCTTGCGGTTCTTGACACCCTGGGTGTCCAGCGAGCCGCGGATGATCTTGTACCGCACACCGGGCAGGTCCTTCACCCGGCCGCCGCGCACCAGCACCATGGAGTGCTCCTGCAGGTTGTGGCCCTCGCCGGGGATGTAGGCGGTGACCTCGACCTGGCTCGTCAGCTTCACGCGGGCGACCTTCCGAAGCGCCGAGTTCGGCTTCTTCGGGGTGGTGGTGTACACGCGGGTGCATACGCCACGGCGCTGCGGGCTGCCCTTGAGAGCCGCGGTCTTGACCTTGCCGATCTTGTCCCGACGACCCTTGCGGACCAGCTGCTGAATGGTTGGCATCTAGGCGGCTTTCTGTGTTGGTGTTGGCGTCTTTTGGGCGGTGTCAAGTCTTCGTAGTGCAGTTATGACCGGTCGGGTCACCCCGCGGCCGGGTGTGTCGCATGCGCTGCGCACCGGACCGGGGTCCGATGCATCCTGGACACGCGAATTCGCCCGGCATTCACTTCCTTACGGTTAGGCGCCGTAAGCCGCCAGGCACGAGGAACCACAATACCCGCCGCCGGTCTCGCAGGTCAAAGCGGCGAACTAGCCGTGCGCGGTGCGCCGTTCCAGACCCGCCGCCAGCCGCAGCACCATGTCGGAGAACAAGGCGTCGGTGTCGATGTCGTCCATCACGCCGGTCATCTCCAGCAGCACGAAGCCGTGCAGGGCGGACCAGAATTCCAGCGCGGCGTGGAACGCCTCCTCGCCGTCCAGCCCGTAGGAGGACAGCACCGAGATCACCGGTGCGGCCGCGCCGCGGGTGGCGGCGGTGTACTCGGGATCGTCACCGCCCAGCGGCATCCGGGTGAAGGCCGAGTAGCGGCCGGGGTGGTGGTGGGCGTAGCTGCGGTAGGCGCCGGCCATGACCAGCACCGCGTCGTCGCGGGCGCGGCCCTCGCCGACCCGGTTGAGCATGGTGATGATGTCGTCGATGACCCGGATCCGCACGGCGCGGCGCAGGTCCTCCAGGCTGTCCACGTGGTTGTACAGCGACGGCCCCTTGGTGCCCAGCTGGGTGGCCAGGGCGTTGATGGTCAGCGCGTCCCAGCCCTCGCGATCCAGGAACGTCAGCGCGCCGTCGATGATCCCCTCGCGGCTCAGCTTGGCCGGGCGGGCGGCGGGCCGTCCCGCGCGCTGCCGCCCGGCCGCCGTCGGCGGTTCGGGTTGAGCTGCCATGCGGTCGCCCTTCGATCGGGTACGGATCAACTAATGACTCTAGTTGACGCGCGCCGAAGGAAAAGAAACTCTGCCCTCCGGCGGGCATCTGCACGTAATGTCATGCTTGCCTCGTTCGAGCATCTTCGAGCCGCGTGACAAAAGGGGGCCCGCCGTGAAGTGGACGACCGTCGCCGGGTCACTGGCCGCCTGCGCGCTTGCCGTCCTCGCCGGGGCGGTTGCCCCGCCGCGGGTCGCGCAGGCCAAGAACGGCGACACCCACATCATCGGGCAGGACACCGAGCAGACCATCGACTGCAACGACGCCACCCTGCTGGTCAACGGCACCGGCAACGTCGTCACCGCGCTGGGCAACTGCTATGCCGTGACGGTGATGGGTTCGTCGAACACCGTTATCGCCGACTCGGTTTCGCACGACATCACCGTGTACGGCTATGACCAGACGGTGTTCTACAAGAGCGGTCAGCCGTTCCTGTGGGACCGCGGCCGCGAATTGGGCATGACCAACCGGCTCCAACAGGTGCCTGGTTAAAGCACAGCAGCACAACATAATTCGAATCAAGGGGGAACGAGGAACCATGCCCGCCCGTACGCCCACACCTGTCCGTGACCGCTGGCTGCGCCTGACCGTGGCACCGGCCGCGGCCGCGCTGCTGCTGGCCGGCTGTAGTTCGACGGCCAACCCGCCGGCGGGCTCGTCGACGACCACCACCAAGAGCACCGCCACGACGAGTGCCGGCGCGGCGCCGACGACGGGATCGGGCGGGGCGAGCACCACCGCGTCCATCGAGATCGGCAACACGATCAATTACGGGTCGATGGGCACCACCACCACCCTGGACTGCGCCGGCGGCAAGTCGCTGAACGTGGGCGGCTCGGACAACACCCTGACCGTCACCGGGACCTGCGAGTCGGCGACCGTCAGCGGCACCAACAACAAGATCACCTTCGACAAGGTCAACACCCGCATCACCGTGCTGGGGATGAACAACACGATCACCTACAAGGACGGTGACCCCAAGGTCGATAAGATCGGCCAGAGCAACACCATCAACAAGGGCGGCTGACCCTCAGCCGGCCCTCAAACCGCGGAGGCGCCGTGCCGTCCCGCGCCCGCGGCGAACCGGCCGGCGCCTTCGTTGGCCTCGGCGGCCACCCGGGAGATGCTGGCGAATTCGAAGTCGAGTGCCTCGGATTCCGTTGCGCCCCACTGATGTAGCGCCGAGAGCCGGTCCGAGCGCAGGCACTGCTGCGGCAGCGCGGCCAGTTGCGCCGCCAATTCCTCGGCCGCCCGGCGCGATTGACCTTTGGGGACAACGCGATTCGCCAAGCCGATGGCCTGGGCTTCGTCGGCGGCCACGGCGCGGCCGGTGAGGATCATGTCCATCGCGCGGCTGTGCCCGATCAGCCGCGGCAGCCGCACCGTGCCGCCGTCGATCAGCGGGACCCCCCAGCGGCGGCAGAACACCCCGAACACGGCGTCCTGCTCGACCACCCGCAGGTCACACCAGATGGCCAGCTCCAGACCGCCGGCGACGGCGTAGCCGCTGACCGCGGCGATGACCGGTTTGGACAGCACCATCCGGGTCGGGCCCATCGGGCCGGGGCCACTCCGGTGCACGGCGTTGGCCTCGGGCGTGCCGAACGCCTTCAAATCGGCTCCGGCGCAGAATGTTCCGCCCTCGCCCCACAGCACGGCCACCGACGCGGAGTCGTCGCGGTCGAACTCCTCGAACGCCGCGTACAGCGCGGCCGCCGTCGGGCCGTTGACCGCGTTGCGCGCCGCCGGCCGGTTGATGATCACCGTGGTGACCGGGCCGTTGCGTTCGATTCGCACCGGATCGCTCATGTCGCCTCCGCAAATAGTGGGTCGCGCCGCGCCATCAGCTCCGCGGCGAAGTCGTGGTAGGCCGCCCGCAGCCGGGTGCCGGGCCAGTCCGGGGGCAGCAGTTCGTCGGGCAGCACCGGGTCGGTGAGCAGGTGCCGGACCATCGCCGCGGCCACCACGAAACGGCCGGGAACGTCTGGCGCCGCGGCCATCTCGTCGAGCAGCCGATGCCCGGCCCGGGCCCAGTCGGGCAGGTCCCACAGCCGCCCCGCCAGGTCGGCGGGGTCGTCGTCGCGGGCGGTGATCACCCGCGCCCGGTCGGTGACGTCTGGTCCGAGCTGGGTGTCGATATTGTCCGGGCGCATCCACACGCCCTCGCGCAGTTCACCGAACCGCTTGTCGTGCATGGCATTTCGCAGCGCAGCGCGGGTACGCGCGTCGTCGCCCACGCTGGTCACGATCAGCGTGACCCACTGCCCGCGCCAGGGACGGACCTTGGGGTCGATGGCGTCGTCCTGTCGCCGCTGGCGCGCGAGCAGGCGATCCGAGAGCCGGTAGCCGTCGGCCGAGCGGATCAGGTCGCCGGCATTCACCATCCGGGTCAGCGCCACCCGCAGTGTCGACTCCTTGATGCCGAAATCGGAAGTGAGCCTGACCAATTCGCCGGCCCGGGCGTGCGCGGGGTGCGCACCGAGCAGCACGCTGAGCACCACCGACCGCGCTGTCAGATCCGGCATCGCTACACCTGCGAGGCCTGCCGGCCGTGGTCGCCGAACGGTTCGTCGCGATGCCGCACCGCCTCACGGAATCCGTGCTTCACGGCGTCGGCGACGAAGGCGTGGCCCTCCGGGGTGTGCCGGGCGACGCCGTCGAACACCGTGCTGACCATCCGGCTGGTGGCCACCCCCTGTTGCAGCAGAGCGGAATTCAGCGCGAGCTTGACCATGATCAGCTGGTTGACCGGCACCGCGGCGATCCGCTGCACCAGCCGCTCGGTGCGCTCGTCGAGATCGGCCGGATCGGGCGCCTCGACGGCCAGACCCCATTCGGCGGCTTGCGCGCCGGTGATGCAATCGCCGGTGAACAGCAGCCGCTTGGCGCGCTGATCGCCCAGCCGGTGCGCCCACAGGCCGGCGGCCGGCACGCCCCACACCCGCGTCGGCGGGTAGCCGATCTTGGCGTCGGCTGCGGCGATCACCTGGTCGGCGTGCAGCGCGATGTCGGTGCCGCCGGCCACGCAGTAGCCGTGGATCTTGACCACCGTCGGTTTGTCGGCGTGCATCAGGGAGGAGAAGCCCCGCACGAAACGGCTCATCATCTGATAGTCGATCATCGGGTCCCACGGCTGATCGGGTAAATGGTTGACCGCCTGGGTTTTTCCGTCCAGCACGGTGCCCGCATAGGCACCGGTCCCGCCGGCCGAGCCGGTGCGATCGGCGTAGGCGCTCAGGTCGAAGCCCGCGCAGAAACCCGCGCCGCGGCCGGAGACCAGGATGACGTGCACGTTGGGATCCAGGTCGGCCCGCTCCACCAGCGCGGAGAGCTCCAGCGGGGTGTCCGCGACGATCGCGTTGCCCTTCTCAGGGCGGTTGAAGGTGATCCGGGCAACCCGGTCGGTGACCTCATAGGTCATCGTTTTCAGGTTGTCGAAGTCGACCGGCCTGATCGCGTGGGTCATCGGCGCCGCCCCTCCTCATCGCCGTGCTCTGCATCGTCGCCGGCGCAAGTCATGTTGTGGTTCAGCCCTTTACCAGGGCCCGCTCGAGGATGGGCGCCAGGTCCAGCCCGTCGGGCATGGTGCCGAAGGCGCCTCCCCACCGGCGGTCCAGCCGGGTGGTCAGGAACGCCTCGGCGACGGCCGGATGGCCGTGGCGCACCAGCAGCGAGCCCTGCAGCGCCAGGCAGATGTCCTCGGCCACCTTGCGGGCCCGGTACTGGATGGTGTCCAGCTCGGCCAGGTCGGCCCGCAGCCGGTCGACGTGGCCGCCCAGGCGCGGATCCTGACCGGCGGCCTCGGCGAGTTCGTCGAACAGCACCTCGACGCATTCCGGGCGAGTTGCCATGGCGCGCAACGTGTCCAGCGCGCTGACATTGCCCGAGCCCTCCCAGATGCCCATCAGCGGCGCCTCCCGGTACAGCCGCGGCATGCCCGAGTCCTCGACGTAGCCGTTGCCGCCCAGGCATTCCAGCGCCTCGGCGGCGTGCGGGGTGGAACGCTTGCACACCCAGTACTTGCTGGCGGCCAGGCCGATGCGGCGCAGCAGGGCCTCACGCTGATCGCCGCGCACCGCCTTGTCGGTGGCGCCGGCCATCCGCATCGCGACCATGGTCGCGGCCTCGGCCTCGACGGCCAGATCGGCCAGCACGTTGCGCATCAACGGTTGGTCAATCAGGTAGGCGCCGAACGCCTTTCGGTGCTGGGCGTGGTAGATCGCGCGGGTCAGGCCGGTGCGCATGCTGGTGGCGCTGCCCAGCGTGCAGTCCAGCCGGGTCAGGTTCACCATCTCGATGATGGTCGGCACGCCGCGGCCCTCCTCGCCGACCAGCCAGGCGACGGCGCCGTCGTATTCGACCTCGCTGGACGCGTTGGCGTGGTTGCCGAGCTTGTCCTTGAGCCGCTGCAGGAACATCCGGTTGCGGGTGCCGTCGGGCAGCACCCGCGGCAGCAGGAAGCAAGACAGCCCGCCGGGTGCCTGGGCCAGCACCAGGAAGATGTCGCACATCGGCGCCGAGGTGAACCACTTGTGGCCGGTCAGGCGGTAGGAGCCGTCGCCGTTCGGCACGGCTTGGGTGGTGCCGGCGCGCACGTCGGAGCCACCCTGCTTCTCGGTCATCGACATGCCCGCGGTGATCCCGGCTTTGGTGGTGGCCACCCTGAGTTCCGGGTCGTATTCGCGGCTGGTCAGCAGCGGCTCGTACACCTTGGCCAGCTCGGGGTTGAAGCGCAGCGCGGGCACCACGGCATAGGTCATCGAGATCGGGCAGACGTGTCCCGGCTCGACCGTCCACACCGAGGTCTTGGCGGCGCGGACGACGTGCGCCCCCGGCCGGTCGTCGGCCCACGGCGCGGCGTGCAGGCCGTGGGCGATCGCGGTACGCATCAGCTCGTGGTAGGCCGGGTCGTACTCGACCTCGTCGACGCGGTAGCCGTTGCGGTCGTGGGTGTGCAGGATGGGCCGGTTGCGGTCGGCGAGCTCGCCCCAGCGCTGCGCCTGACGGCTGGCCGACAACGCCCCCACCTCGTTGACCTCGTCCAGGCCCCACTGCCCACCCTCGCGGATCAGGGCCTCGACGAGCACCGGGGAGCCGGCGGGGTTGTAGTTGTCCAGGGGTGGCACCTGGTTGGTGACGACATGCGTGTCCGACATGCCACCAATGTTACATTTTTCCGACAGTTGCACAAGAGGTGTAACAGCGCGCCGGGGTGCTCAGCTCTTGGTGTGCTCCCGCAGGAAGGCGATGTCGTCCTTGCGGCCCTCGTCGGCGGTTTCGCAGATCACCGGCGCGGCGGCGGCCTTGACCACGGTGACCAGCAGGTCGGGGTCGATCTGGCCGGTGCCGAAGTTGGCGTGTCGGTCGGCCCCCGAGCCCGCCGCGTCCCGGGAGTCGTTGCAGTGCACCAAATCGATGCGCCCGGTCAGCGCCTTGATCCGGTCCACGGCGTCGATCAGCGCCTCACCCGCGGCCCAGGCGTGGCAGGTGTCCAGGCAGAAGCCAATCCCCTTGTCGCCGATGCGATCCCACAGCCGGCCGATGGTGTCGAAGTGGCGGGCCATCGCGTGGTCGCCGCCGGCGGTGTTCTCCAGATACACCTGCACGTCGGTTTCCAGGTAGTCGAGCGCCTTCACCCAGCGTTCGAAACCGGCCTCCATGTCGTTGTCGTCGGCGTGGCCGCCGTGCACGATGACGGCCGTGGCGTTGATCTCCGCGGCGGCGTCGCAGGTGTCCTGCAGGATCTTGCGCGACGGGATGCGCACGCGGTTGTTCGCCGAGGCGACGTTGATGAGATACGGCGCGTGCACGTACAGCGGCACGCTCGACGCCTTGAGCGCCTCGGCGTCGTCGCGGGGTTGGGGTTTCTTCCAGCTCTGCGGGTTGGAGAGGAAGAACTGCACCGCGTCTGCGCCGTCCGCCTGCGCGGCGGCCAGCGGGTCGTCAATGCGGACGTGAGAACCGATGAGCACGTCGGCCAGTCTAGTGAGCGGTCGCGACAGACGGCGATGCCGAGCGTGCACTCATTGCGAAATCTCGCGCGAAAAGGCGCAGCCAGTACACGCTCGGCGGATGCGCCAGCGCAGTTGACTGACTTTCGCTGCAGGATGGTCCGACTAAAATTCGGTCCATGCCGTCGGAACTGCGCATTGATACCGCTGCCGTGCTGGCGATGGCCGACCGGTGGGGCGTTTCAGCGGGCGAACTAGGGCAAACAGCGGCTCCCGCAGGACTGGGTCTGTCGTGTCAGGCGAGCGCGGCCGCCGTGAACGCCGCCCACGCCGACGTCACCGCTTTCACAGCCGCGTTGGCCAGCCAGGTAGAAAGCCGCGCAACGCATGTCGCCGTCGCCCACACCTATTACGTTGCCAACGAAGCTGACTCGGCCACCGAGCTCGCCGCGGTGACACCGCCGGTGACCGGCGTGTAGCAATGTCCGCGGTCGTAGGTAGTCCCAGTCTTTCGCAACTGTTGGCCTGGCCCACCGAGCATCTGACCCAGGCGGCCGACCACTGGGAGACCGTCGGTGCGCGCAGCTACGGAGTGGCCAACCGGGTCTGGCGGGATGCACTCTCGATCGGTTGGCAAGGCGACGCAGCGGAATCGCTGCGTACCGCAACCCATGCCGACATGGTGACGACAAGCGCGGCAGTCGACCAGATGCACGCGGCGGCCAAAGTCGCGCGCAGCGGGGCTTCAGATCTCTCTGCGGCTCGATCTCGGGTGCGCTACGCAGTCGAAGATGCCCGTACGGCGGGGTTCAATGTCGGTGAAGACCTGTCAGTGACCGACCGCTCGAGTGGTGGGTCGGCCGCGCTGCGCGCCGCCCGACAAGCCCAAGCACAAACCTTGGCCAGTGACATCCGCCAACGCGCCGCGCAACTGGTCGGCCTCGATCAACAAGTAGCCGGCAGAGTGACCGCAGCCATGGCCGGTATCCGTGAGACCTTCCCGCAGAGCCCTAGTACCAATACACCTCCGAAACCCCAAATCCAAGCCGTTGATCGTCACTGGAAACAAGACCCAGCGCCAACGCCTGAACCGGATCCTGACACACCGTGGCAGGACCGGCCTCCTCCGCGGACATTGAAAGACGTCCGCGATGCGTTGCGGCAATTGCGTCCAGGCGTAAATAAGCCGGTTCGAGAAGTAGATACTCCCGACGAGTTAAAGAATTTCTGGGACTGGCTTACCAAAGGAGCTCGTGATTTGCCGCCACGCGGCGATACCTTGCGGAAGGCGCTGGGTGACGGGACCGAGATTGATCTTCGGCCAGACAGTGAATCGGGCGGACCGACCATTGAAGTAGTTACGCCGTCTGGCAAGAACCCGAAAGTGCACTTGCCGTTGCCGTTCGTCGATGACCCACCCGAGCCGCCCCCAGTGGTCACTCACCCTCCTGGGGCACCCGTGACGCCAGCGCCCGGTCATCCGCTTCCTACCCCGCTGCCGCGCGCGCAGTTCCCCGATCCGGCCGACTTGCCGCCGTGGCTGCAAAATCCTTCGCCGCCTGGGTTCAGCGTGAACCCGGTACAGCAACCACCTGTGTTCGCTTGGGATCAGCCGGACCCACCGGCACCACCGGTGCCCCACTCGGCGCCACCACCGGTGGGTGGCCACTCGTGGCTGCCGGAAATCGGCCATGATCTCAGTGAGGGAGGCAAGGCGGTGTTCGGCTGGGTGATGGTTGGCGGAGTTCTTGTGTGGACGATCCTCTCCGGGGGCGGCCAAAGCAGTGAGGGGGCCGTGCCATGAGCGGATCTTCTCCGTCACAAGGCTGGCAGCCGCTGCAAGCATCCTCGTTGGCCGAGATGCTTGCCGACGACGAAGACATCGAGGATGTCACCTTGTTAGCGGAACACCAGGTTCCCGGATGGCTGCAGCGGTTAGACGTTCCGCCGCACTGGCAGCTCATCGATTTTCCCGACAGCGCGGAACCGTCGCTAACGCGGATGGCCGTCCGTGGACCACTCGGTAATGGTGAATGGCAGGCCGCCGACACGATCAGTGTCTTCGCCTACACCGGCTGGCCCGCGTTCTATGACGTGTTCCAAAGCGCCGATCGGACGCTGCGTGGCCTCAATGCCGCCGGGATTGCCGTCAGGGTTCTGCCCGTGCCCCCCGTGCAACGGACAGCCGCAATTCGCAGCATCGGCTCGGCCGCAATCGGTGAGCGGAATGTTTGGGTCGAGCAAACCCACTATGTGGCTGGTTCTGAGCAACCGCAGGCGAGCCGGTTGATCGTGCACACCATTTTGGTCGAGGCCACATCCCGTCCCCGGTTCGCCGAGGACGTGAACCGGTTGAGCAACGCGGTTTACCAGGGTTTCGTTGGCACACTCGCCAACGAGTGCAGCAACGGCTAGTCAGTCGTCGCTGGCAACCACCAACGCCAAACGTTCGGTCCTCCGATCGATAAGCACAAACTCGAAGAAGCCCGTCACCGAGCCCACCGAGCTACCCCAGTCGTGTTCGGCGACACCGCGCAGATCGGGCAACTGGTACCGGCTGGTGGCCTCCAGGACACGCGGATACAGCTCCCGCTCCAATTCGTCACGGCGGTCGGCGGGCAGCGGTGCCGCGTACTCGGCCCACGTGCGGATCAACGTTTCGGCGCTGAAAGCCGATACGGGAAAGAAAACTTCGGGCGTAATGGCGTACAACCAATACGGCCCGTGAATGGTCTCCATGTCCTTCTCGCCGGTGCCGCCGTAGCTGTCGCGGTAGCGAACATGGCGGATCAATGACGCCAGAACCTCATAGTCGTCGGCTTCCGCCGGCAACGCGAATAGTTTGATGCTGACCCACTGATAGGTGTGGTTGCGGAAATTGATGAACACTTCGCCTCGGTAATCCAACCGATCTTCCGCGGGCACCGGTTCAGCCCCGACATTGTCAGGCTGCGCCATCGCGTTCACCTCCGCTGCTTTCGCACTTGTCGCATAAGAGCACACTCGGAATCTCGGCGAGAAGCAAGCCACTCGACCGGTAGCGCACGAAAAAGCCCCCGCACACGGCGGGGGCTTTTCGCACTGACTAGCGGTAGTCGCTGTAGCCGTAGTCGTCCAGCGGCACCGCGGCG
This sequence comes from Mycobacterium sp. MAC_080597_8934, assembly GCF_000523975.1. Classification (NCBI taxonomy): domain Bacteria; kingdom Bacillati; phylum Actinomycetota; class Actinomycetes; order Mycobacteriales; family Mycobacteriaceae; genus Mycobacterium; species Mycobacterium sp. MAC_080597_8934. The sequence goes on from NZ_JAOS01000031.1 coordinate 128,785, forward strand.
CCGGTGGCCTGGCCGAAGTCCGGGCTATAGTACTGATCCTCGTACGACGGGATCGTGTACGCGGCGGCCCGGGCCTCCTCGGTCGGCTGCACCTGGATGTTGCGGTACCGGTTGATGCCGGTACCGGCCGGGATCAGCTTCCCGATGATCACGTTCTCCTTCAGACCGTTGAGCTTGTCGCTGCGGCAGTTGATCGCCGCGTCGGTCAGCACTCGCGTGGTCTCCTGGAACGACGCCGCGCTCAGCCACGAGTCGGTGGCGAGGCTCGCCTTCGTGATACCCATCAGCACCGGACGCCCGGCGGCGGGCTCGCCGCCCTCGGCCACCACCCGGCGGTTCTCCGCCTCGAACTCCGCGCGGTCGATCAGCGAGCCGGGCAGGAACTCCGTCGAGCCCGAGTCGATGATGGTGACGCGGCGCAGCATCTGGCGGACGATCACCTCGATGTGCTTGTCGTGGATCGACACACCCTGGGCGCGGTAGACCTCCTGGACCTCGCGGACCAGGTGGATCTGCACCTCGCGCGGGCCCTGCACACGCAGCACCTCATGCGGGTCGGCCGAGCCTTCCATCAGCTGCTGGCCCACCTCGACGTGGTCGCCGTCGGACAGCACCCGCTCGGAGCCGTCCTCGTGCTTGAACACGCGCAGCCGCTGCCGCTTGGACAGCTTGTCGTACACGACCTCCTCGCTGCCGTCGTCGGGAACGATGGTGATCTTGTAGAAGCGCTCACCGTCCTCGAGACGGACCCGCCCGGTGACGTCGGCGATCGGCGCCTTACCGCGCGGGATGCGGGCCTCGAACAGCTCCTGCACCCGGGGCAGACCGCCGGTGATGTCCTCACCGACACCACCCTGGTGGAAGGTACGCATGGTCAGCTGGGTACCGGGCTCACCGATGGACTGGGCGGCGACGATGCCGACGGCCTCGCCGATGTCGACCAGCTTCCCGGTGGCCATCGACCGGCCGTAGCAGGTCGCGCACACGCCGGTGCCCGTGGTGCAGGTCAGCACCGAGCGCACCTTGACCGACGTGATGCCGGCCGCCAGCAGGGCGTCGATCTCCGGGTCACCGAGGTCCTCGCCGCGGGCGACGATGACGTTGCCGGCCTCGTCGACCGCGTCGGTGCCCAAAGTCCGTGCGTACGCCGAGGTTTCGATGTACGGGTCACGGATCAGGGTGCCGTCGGGCTGACGCTCGGCCAGTTCGACGACGATGCCCCGCTCGGTCTCGCAGTCGTGCTCGCGCACGATGACGTCCTGGCTGACGTCCACCAGACGACGGGTCAGATAACCCGAGTCGGCGGTACGCAACGCGGTGTCCGCCAAGCCCTTTCGAGCGCCGTGCGTGTTGATGAAGTACTCCAGCACGGTCAGGCCCTCGCGGAACGACGACTTGACCGGACGCGGGATGAACTCACCCTTCGGGTTGGTCACCAGACCCTTCATGCCGGCCAGCGTCCGGGTCTGGGTGAAGTTACCGGTGGCGCCCGAGTCGACGATCGTGATGATCGGGTTGTCGGCCGGGTAGTGCTCGCGCAGCGCCTGACCGACCTCGTCGGTGGCTTCCTTCCAGATCTCCACCAGCGCCTCGTTGCGCTCGTCGTGGTTCAAAGCACCACGCTGGAACTGCTTTTCGACCTTCTCGGCCCGCTCCTCGTACTGGTCGAGGATCTCCTTCTTGCGCGGCGGAACCAACACGTCGGCCATCGACACGGTGACACCGCTGCGGGTCGCCCAATAGAAGCCGGCGTCCTTGAGCTTGTCCACGGTCTGCGCGACCACGATCATCGGGTAGCGCTCGGCCAGGTCGTTGATGATCGACGCCTGCACCTTCTTGTGCATCTGCTTGTTCACGAACGGGTAGCCCACCGGCAGCAGCTCGTTGAACAGCACCCGGCCCAGCGTGGTCTCGGCCATCCAGGCGTCGCCCGGCTGCCAGCCGTTGGCGCCGAACAGCTCGGCCTCGATCTCGGCGGGCGGACGCAACTGGGTCAGCCGCACCTTGATCTTGGCCCGCACCGAGAGCACCCCGCGGTCGGCGGCCATGATGGCCTCCGCCGGCGAGGAGTACACGCCCACCTCGGGGGTGTCCTTGGCCGCGGGCCGGTACTCGCCCTTGTCGCCTTCGACCTCGGTGGTCAGGTAGTACAGCCCGGTCACCATGTCCAGTCGCGGCATGGCCAGCGGCCGGCCCGACGCGGGAGACAGGATGTTGTTGGACGACAGCATCAGGATGCGGGCCTCGGCCTGCGCCTCGGCGCTCAACGGCAGGTGCACCGCCATCTGGTCACCGTCGAAGTCGGCGTTGAACGCCTCACACACCAACGGGTGCAGCTGAATTGCCTTGCCCTCCACCAGCATCGGCTCGAAGGCCTGGATGCCCAACCGGTGCAGGGTGGGCGCGCGGTTCAGCAGCACCGGGTGCTCGGCGATGACCTCTTCCAGCACGTCCCACACCTGCGGACGCTGGCGCTCCACCATCCGCTTGGCGCTCTTGATGTTCTGCGCGTGGTTGAGGTCGACCAGCCGCTTCATCACGAACGGCTTGAACAGCTCGAGCGCCATCAGCTTGGGCAGGCCGCACTGGTGCAGCTTGAGCTGCGGGCCGACCACGATGACCGAACGGCCCGAGTAGTCGACGCGCTTACCGAGCAGGTTCTGCCGGAACCGGCCCTGCTTGCCCTTGAGCAGGTCGCTCAACGACTTCAGCGGGCGGTTGCCCGGCCCGGTGACCGGGCGGCCGCGGCGGCCGTTGTCGAACAGCGCGTCGACGGACTCCTGCAGCATCCGCTTCTCGTTGTTGACGATGATCTCGGGCGCGCCGAGGTCGATCAGCCTCTTGAGCCGGTTGTTGCGGTTGATCACCCGGCGGTAGAGGTCGTTGAGGTCGCTGGTGGCGAACCGGCCACCGTCGAGCTGCACCATCGGGCGCAGCTCCGGCGGGATCACCGGCACGGCGTCGAGCACCATGCCCATCGGCGAGTTGCCGCTCTGCTGGAACGCGGCGACCACCTTGAGCCGCTTGAGGGCGCGAAGCTTCTTCTGCCCCTTGCCGTTTCGGATGACGTCACGCAGCTGCTCGGCCTCGGCGTCGATGTCGAAGTTCTCGATGAGCTTCTGGATCGACTCCGCGCCCATGGCGCCGGTGAAGTACTCACCGTAGCGGTCGACCAGCTCGCGGTAGAGGTTCTCGTCGACGATCAGCTGCTTGGGGGCCAGCTTGGTGAAGGTGTTCCAGATGTCCTCCAGCCGGTCCAGCTCGCGCTGGGCGCGGTCGCGGATCTGGCGCATCTCCCGCTCGCCGCTGTCGCGGACCTTGCGCCGCGCGTCGGCCTTGGCGCCCTCGGCCTCCAGCTCGGCCAGGTCGGCCTCCAGCTTCTGGGCGCGCGCCTCCAGGTCGGCGTCGCGCTGGTCCTCGACGGCCTTGCGCTCCACCATCATCTCGGCCTCGAGGGTGGAGAGCTCGTTGTGCCGCATCTCCTCGTCGACGGACGTGATCACGTACGCGGCGAAGTAGATGATCTTCTCGAGGTCCTTGGGCGCCAGGTCGAGCAGGTAGCCCAATCGCGACGGCACGCCCTTGAAGTACCAGATGTGCGTGACGGGCGCGGCCAACTCGATGTGGCCCATGCGCTCGCGGCGCACCTTGGCGCGGGTCACCTCGACGCCGCAGCGCTCACAGATGATGCCCTTGAAGCGCACGCGCTTGTACTTGCCGCAGTAGCACTCCCAGTCGCGAGTCGGTCCGAAGATCTTCTCGCAGAACAGGCCGTCCTTCTCCGGCTTGAGCGTGCGGTAGTTGATGGTCTCCGGCTTCTTGACCTCGCCGTACGACCATTGCCTGATGTCCTCCGCGGTGGCCAGACCGATCCGGAGTTCATCGAAGAAGTTGACGTCGAGCACGTAACTCCCTTTCCCCTTGCGGGTTTGGTTAGTGAAAAAGTTGGTTAAGCCAGGTCCTCGACGGACGCGGATTCGTTGCGGGACAAGTTGATTCCCAGGTTCGCCGCGGCCCGCTCCAGGTCCTCGTCCTCGCCTTCGCGCAGCTCGATCGCCGCGCCGTCGGAGGAGAGCACCTCGACGTTGAGGCACAGCGACTGCAGCTCCTTGAGCAACACCTTGAAGGACTCGGGGATACCCGGCTCCGGGATGTTCTCGCCCTTGACGATCGCCTCGTACACCTTGACCCGGCCGACCGTGTCGTCGGACTTGATGGTCAACAGCTCCTGCAGCGTGTACGCCGCGCCGTAGGCCTGCATGGCCCAGCACTCCATCTCACCGAAGCGCTGGCCACCGAACTGCGCCTTACCGCCCAGCGGCTGCTGGGTGATCATCGAGTACGGGCCGGTGGAGCGGGCGTGGATCTTGTCGTCCACCAGGTGGTGCAGCTTCATGATGTACATGTAGCCGACGGTCACCGGGTACGGGAACGGCTCCCCGGACCGGCCGTCGAACAGCACCGCCTTGCCGTCGCCGTCCACCATGACCTCGCCGTCGCGGTTGGGCAGCGTGCACGACAGCATGCCGGCCAGCTCCTCTTCCTTGGCGCCGTCGAACACCGGTGTCGACACGATCTGGTTCGGCTGTGCGTGCCGCAGCTCCTCGGGCAGGTTGACCGCCCACTCGGGATTGCCGTCGATGTTCCAGCCGGACTTGGCCACCCACCCCAGGTGGGTCTCCAGGATCTGGCCGATGTTCATCCGTCGCGGCACACCGTGGGTGTTCAGGATGATGTCCACCGGCGTGCCGTCCGGCAGGAACGGCATGTCCTCCTGCGGCAGGATCTTGCCGATGACGCCCTTGTTGCCGTGCCGGCCGGCAAGCTTGTCACCGTCGGAGATCTTGCGCTTCTGGGCCACGTAGACGCGGACCAGCTCGTTGACCCCGGCGGGCAGCTCGTCGTCGTCCTCGCGGGAGAACACCCGGATGCCGATGACCTTGCCGGACTCGCCGTGCGGCACCTTCAGCGAGGTGTCGCGGACCTCGCGGGCCTTCTCGCCGAAGATGGCGCGCAGCAGCCGCTCCTCCGGCGTCAGCTCGGTCTCCCCCTTCGGGGTGACCTTGCCGACCAGGATGTCGCCGTCGCGGACCTCGGCGCCGATGCGCACGATGCCGCGCTCGTCGAGGTCGGCCAGCACCTCGTCGGAGACGTTCGGGATGTCCCGGGTGATCTCCTCGGCGCCCAGCTTGGTGTCGCGGGCGTCGATCTCGTGCTCCTCGATGTGGATCGAGGTGAGCACGTCCTCCTCAACCAGCCGGTTGGAGAGGATGATCGCGTCCTCGTAGTTGTGGCCTTCCCACGGCATGATCGCCACGAGCAGGTTCTTGCCCAGCGCCATTTCGCCGTTCTCGGTGCACGGACCGTCGGCGATGACCTGGCCCGCCTCGACCCGGTCGCCGGCGTCGACGATCGGGCTCTGGTTGGCGCAGGTGCCGTGGTTGGACCGCTCGAACTTGCGCATCCGGTAGGTGTGCCGGGTGCCGTCGTCGGCCATAACGGTGATGTAGTCGGCGGAGACCTCCTCGATCACCCCGGACTTCTCGGCGACGACGACGTCGCCGGCGTCGATCGCGGCGCGCAGCTCCATGCCGGTGCCCACCAGCGGCGCCTCGCTGCGCACCAGCGGAACCGCCTGGCGCTGCATGTTGGCGCCCATCAGGGCACGGTTGGCGTCGTCGTGCTCGAGGAACGGGATCATCGCGGTGGCCACCGACACCATCTGGCGCGGCGACACGTCCATGTAGTCCACCTCGGACGAGGGCACGTACTCGACCTCGCCCGCCTTGCGGCGGACCAGCACCCGGGCCTCCGCGAACCGGCCCTTGTCGTCGATCGGCGAGTTGGCCTGCGCCACCACGTGGCGGTCCTCCTCGTCGGCGGTCAGGTAGTGGATCTCGTCGGTGACCACGCCGTCGACCACCTTGCGGTACGGCGTCTCGATGAACCCGAACGGGTTGACCCGCGCATACACCGACAGCGAGCCGATCAGACCGATGTTGGGACCCTCCGGGGTCTCGATCGGGCACATCCGGCCGTAGTGGGACGGGTGCACGTCGCGGACCTCCAGCCCGGCCCGCTCCCGGGACAGACCACCCGGGCCCAGCGCCGACAGGCGGCGCTTGTGGGTGAGCCCCGACAGCGGGTTGTTCTGGTCCATGAACTGGGACAGCTGGCTGGTGCCGAAGAACTCCTTGATCGCCGCCACGACTGGACGGATGTTGATCAGGGTCTGCGGCGTGATGGCCTCGACGTCCTGGGTGGTCATCCGCTCGCGGACGACGCGCTCCATCCGGGACATGCCGACCCGGATCTGGTTCTGGATCAGCTCACCGACGGTGCGCAGCCGGCGGTTGCCGAAGTGGTCGATGTCGTCGGTCTCCACCGGCACCTCGATGCCGCCGGGGACGGTCATCGTGGGCTGACCCTCGTGCAGGCGCACCAGGTACTCGATGGTGGCGACGACGTCTTCCTCGGTCAGCGTCGAGCTGGTGATCGGCTCACCGGCGTGCAGGCCGAGCTTCTTGTTGACCTTGTAGCGGCCCACCCGGGCCAGGTCGTAGCGCTTCTCCTTGAAGAACAGGTTCTCCAGCAGGGTCTGCGCGGACTCCTTGGTCGGCGGCTCGCCCGGGCGCAGCTTGCGGTAGATGTCCAGCAGCGCCTCGTCGGTGCCGGCGGTGTTGTCCTTCTCCAGCGTCGACATCATGATCTCGGAGAAGCCGAACCGCTCGGTGATCTGCTCGTTGGTCCAGCCCAGCGCCTTGAGCAGCACGGTGACCGGCTGGCGGCGCTTGCGGTCGATGCGCACGCCGACGGTGTCGCGCTTGTCGACGTCGAACTCCAGCCAGGCGCCGCGGCTGGGGATCACCTTGACGCTGTGCAGCGTCTTCTCGGTGGACTTGTCGATGGTCTCGTCGAAGTACACGCCCGGCGAGCGGACCAGCTGGCTGACCACCACGCGCTCGGTCCCGTTGATGATGAAGGTGCCCTTCTCGGTCATCATCGGGAAGTCGCCCATGAACACCGTCTGGCTCTTGATCTCGCCGGTGTTGTTGTTGATGAACTCGGCCGTGACGAACAGCGGGGCCGCGTACGTCATGTCCTTGTCTTTGCACTCGTCGACCGGCGCCTTGACCTCGTCGAAGCGGGGGTCGGAGAAAGACAGCGACATCGAGCCCGAGAAGTCCTCGATCGGCGACAGCTCGTCGAGCACCTCTTCCAGCCCGCCCTTGGGCTCCGCGTCGCCGCGGGCGATCGCGGCCTCACGCCACCGCGGCGCGCCGATCAGCCACTCGAAGGAGTCGATCTGCACGTCCAGCAGGCCGGGAACCTCGAGCGGTTCGCGCAGCTTGGCGAAGGAAACTCGGTTGGGCGCTCCGGGCACGGAGCCGTTCAAGGAACTTGATCCGTTTGAGGAACTTTGTGGGCGATCCGTCTTGCTCTGGCGGAAATCTGCCAAGATGCATCCTTCCAGCACCTCGTGCGACTCACGAAGGCCGGGGCCACCGGCTGCGTTCGCCGCGAATTGTGTCGGTTCGGCCGGCAAACGAACTGTCCGGATCTCACGCGCGCAACTAAAGAACTAAGCCACATCAAGGGGCTCAGGCTTAGACCACGGTGTCAAGTGGCGGGTGAGGTGGGCAGGAGGTAGCCAGCGCAACGTCCAACAATAGCGCAGGGCGGCGCATTCCTCAACTGTCCAGCACAAGCAATCCAGGGACATCGGCGCTGGCTGGCGTCTCGAGTTTCCGCTGGATACATGCTGCCCAACAGACTGGCCCGTTTACGGCCCGTCGTCAAGAGGGCGGGCCGCCAAGTTACGCGAAGTTATCGCGAACTTTCGGGCCGGCCGCGCTAGTCGCCGACCTCGTGTGCCCGGTACTTGTGGGTGCCCTCCAGGTCGTCGAGGATCGCCGCCTGCGCCTTCTGCGGCAGGGTGTGCAGGATCTCGCGCACCCGGGCCTGGCGCCGGGCGACGGCCTTGCGCTCCGGCATGCCCGGCGAGGCGACGATCTGGGGCGGCACGCCCTCGATCTCCTCCACACCGCCGGCGTGCTGGCCGGCCTCCAGCGCGGCCTGCTCTTCGGCCATGGTGGCCTCGTCCTTCTCCTCGGACATGCCGATCGGCCCGATGCGGCGGCCGTTGAGGAACTGCTTGACCACGGGCTCGTCGCTGGTCAGCAGCACCTCGCGGGGGCCGAACATGACCAGCTTGCGGCGGAACAGCATGCCCATGTTGTCCGGCACAGTGCGGGCGATGTTGATGTTGTGCGTGACGATCAGGACGGTGGCGTCGATCTGGGCGTTGATGTCGAGGATCAGCTGGCTCAGGTAGGCGGTGCGCACCGGGTCCAGACCGGAGTCCGGCTCGTCGCACAGGATGATCTGCGGGTCCATCACCAGGGCGCGGGCCAGGCTGGCGCGCTTGCGCATACCGCCGGAGATCTCGCCGGGGAACTTCTTCTCGTCGCCGCCCAGACCCACCAGTTCCAGCTTCTCCATGACGATGTCACGGATCTCGCTTTCCTTCTTCTTGGTGTGCTCGCGCAGCGGGAAGGCGGCGTTGTCGAACAGGTTCATCGAACCGAACAGGGCGCCGTCCTGGAACATCACGCCGAACAGGGTGCGGATCTCGTAGAGCTCCTTGGCCGAGCACTGCAGGATGTCGGTGCCGTCGATGACCACCGAGCCGCGCTCGGGGCGCAGCAGACCGATCAGCGATTTCAGGAACACCGATTTGCCGGTACCCGACGGCCCCAGCAGCACGCTGACCTCCCCGGCGGGGATTTCCAGGGTCACGTCCTCCCAAATTCGTGACGATCCGAAGGACTTCGTGAGGCCGTTCACCTCAATAGCGACACCCATGGGAGATCCTTCCGTCGACGCTCATGCCCGCCACCTGCCCTTTTCTGTGGCATGAGTCACTGTAGCGCACGCCTGCCACACGGCATCAGGGTTGCGCGGCACCGCCGTGCAAATTTGGCCGTCCCGAGATCACCCGGAACCGCGCGCGGCACAACTTATTTGACGCACGTGTTAGCCAGCGGGCACCCAGTTGCCGTGGAAGCCCATCGGGACCCGCTGCGGCAGGTGCACGGCCGCCACCTGCTCGAGACTCTGGGCGTCCAGCAACACCAGCTGGTTTTCGTCGCGGCCGCGGTGATAGCCGAAGCCCATCAGGATGCCGTCGTCCTCCGTGCCGTCTTGGCCGCCGGCCGGGTTGGGCACGAAGCACATCTCGCCGATCAAAAGGTCGGGGTCCAGCGGCGCGACCCGGCGCGAGCCGGTGGCGTAGTCGTGCTTGTACAGGCCGGTGGACATCTCCGAGGCGCCGTCGGACAGGTAGCCGCCGTCGGTGCCGACGGTGTAGCCGAAGCGGTGCCGCCGGCCCAGCAGGGCCTCGTTGATCCGGGGGAACTCCTGCGGGCGGTCGTCGCGCAGCTCGCTGCCGACCGCCCCGGTCGCCAGGTTGACGGTCCAGCGGTCCAGCGTCGGGCGGGTGTCGCCGGGACCGCGCAGGTCGCGGTCGAACATCCGCGAGTAGCGCACCACGTCGAGCACCAAAACCTTTGCGCCGTCACGTATTTCGGAGTAGGCGTTGAGCGGGTGGTAGACGTAGCAGGGCTCGATGTCGAACCACCGAACCTCGTCGTTACCGCCGTCGCGGGGCATGACGCCCAGCCGCGCCGGGTAGGCGTCGTTCCACCGGTAGGGCATCCGGTGCAGCGGCTGCCGATTGCGGTTCATCGCCGTGGCCATCGGGCCGGGCAGCTGCACCCGCCCGAGCAGCGACTGCACGACCAGCCGGGCCGGTGCGCTCAGCCAGCGCGGCACGTCGGCCGGCATCACCTGCACGGGGTCGAACGTCACCGGCAGGTCGTAGATCACCACGTACTCGTCGGTGAGCGAGAAGTCGTGCATCATCGGCGACCCGCTCACCTCGATGTCGACGGTGCGCCGCGCGCGCCCGGCGGTGTCGATCACCGAGTACTGCACGCGGCGCCCCCGCCCGAACGAGTAGGAGACGGCGTGCAATTCGCCGGTGCGGGGGTCGCGGTGCGGGTGGGCGGTGTAGCCGCCGAACAGGGTTCCGTCGAAGTCGCAGGTGCCGACGGTGTCCAGGTCCTCGGTGAGCCGGTAGTTGGCGCCGCCCCCTTCGACCAGGGCCAGCGTCTGCCCGGCGTGGCTGAGCACGTCGGTGTTGGGTCCGACGGACAGCATTCCGGCGCGCGGGTCCAGCCCGCCGGGCGCGGGCTCGCCGAGCGCGGCGCACACGTGCGCGGTGCGCACCCAGCGGTTGCGATACCAGCGGGCCCGCCCGTCGCGCAGCGCGACGCCGTGGACCATCCCGTCGCCGCTGAACCAGTGGTAGGTCGCCGGGTCGACCTCGGCGACCGGGTTGGGGCCGTTGCGCAGGTAGCGCCCGTCGAGGTGGTCGGGAATGCGTCCGGTGACGGGCAGGTCGAACGCGGTGACTTCGGCGCGCACCGGCGCCAGGAAGCCGTCCAGATAGGGATTGGCGACGGTGCGCGTGGTGGTCATGCCCGACTCCTATAACATTGATATGACGCTGTTATTGCGACGGTACGCCGGGGAAGGGACGATCGCAACGATGACTTCGCAACCAGCCCCGCAGCGCAACGTCCGCGACGGCATGCTCGCCGCGGCCGTGGCGCTGCTGCACGAGCACGGTGCCGACGCGCTGCAGACCCGCAAGGTCGCCGGGGCGGCGGGCACCTCGACGATGGCGGTGTACACACATTTCGGCGGGATGCGCGGGCTGATCGCCGAGGTGGCCGAGGAGGGGCTGCGGCAGTTCGACGCCGCGCTGACGGTGCCGCCGACCGACGACCCGGTCGCGGACCTGTTCGTGATCGGCGCGGCCTACCGGCGCTACGCGATCAAACATCGGCACATGTATCGGCTGATGTTCGGCAGCACCAGCGCGCACGGCATCAACGCGCCCGCCCACAACGTGCTGACGCTGACGGTGGCCGAGATCGAGCAGAACTACCCCAGCTTCGCGCACGTGGTGCGCGCGGTGCACCGGTGCATGCGGGCCGGGCGGATCACCGCCGGCTCGGCCGACGACGACGGCGCGGTGGTGGCGACGGCGGCCCAGTTCTGGGCGTCCATCCACGGGTTCGTGATGCTCGAGCTGGCCGGCTACTGCGGCGACGACGGCTCGGCGGTGCTGCCGGTGCTCGGCTCGATGACCTCGAATCTGCTTGTCGCTCTTGGCGATTCACCCAAGCGGGTGTCGCAGTCGATGCGCTCAGCGATGCTCGGGAGCTGAGCACACGAAACCCCCGGGGCCTGCACGGGCAGGCGTCCCGGGGGTATCGCGCGAACCGGCTTACTTGACGGTGACGGTGGCGCCGGCGGCCTCGAGCTTGGCCTTGGCGTCGTCGGCCGCCTCCTTGGCGACCTTCTCCAGCAGCGGCTTGGGCGCGCCGTCGACCAGGTCCTTGGCCTCCTTGAGGCCCAGGCCGGAGACGATCTCGCGGACCACCTTGATCACGCCGATCTTCTTGTCGCCGGCGGACTCGAGGATCACGTCGAACTCCGACTGCTCCTCGGCGGCCTCGGCGGGCGCGCCACCGGCGGCCGGGCCGGCCGCGGCGACGGCGACCGGGGCGGCCGCGGTGACCTCGAAGGTCTCCTCGAACTTCTTCACGAAGTCGGAGAGCTCCAGCAGGGTCATCTCCTTGAACGCGTCGAGCAGGTCGTCGGTGGACATCTTTGCCATGGGTGTGGGTCCTTCCTTGTTCTTCCCAAGTTCCGGGTTTGGTGGTTATTCGGCGTCGGCCGGGGCCTCGGGGGCCTCGGCGGGTGTTTCGGCAGCTGGTTGCGGGGCCTCGGCGGGGCATTCGGCGGCCTTCTTCTCCTGCAGGGCGGCCGCCAGGCGGGCGACCTGCGAGGCCGGGGCGTTGAATAGCCCGGCCGCCTTGGCCAGGTTGCCCTTCATCGCGCCGGCCAGCTTGGCCAGCAGCACCTCGCGGGACTCGAGGTCGGCGATGCGCTCCACCTCGGCGACCGAGAGCGCCCGGCCGTCCATGTAGCCGCCCTTGATGACCAGCGCCTTGTGCTCCTTGGCGAAGGTCTTGATGGCCTTGGCCGCGTCGACCGGTTCCCCGGTGACGAACGCGATGGCCGTCGGGCCGGCGAAGAGCTCGTCCAGGCCCTCGATGCCGGCCTCCGACGCCGCCCGCTTGACCAGCGTGTTCTTGGCCACCGAGTAGGTGGCCGCCCCGCTCAGCGAGCGCCGCAGCTCGGCCAGGTTGGCGACCGTCAGACCCCGGTACTCGGTGATCAGGGTCGCGGTCGCCTCCTTGAACTGCTCGGCGATGTCTGCAACGGCGGTGGCCTTGTCAGCCCTGGCCATGCCTACCTCCTGCTCCTGAAGTGAAAGTCAGTGCGACGTGTCGTCTCGTGTCCCCCGAAAACGACGAACGCCCCGGCGCAGGACACGGCCGGGGCGTAACGAACAACCGGCGCTGATGCCGGCGCTGCTGCCTCGTCCTCCTGCGTGGGCCGCCGGGATGTTCCCGGACCTTCGACCGATTGCTCGGTGACCGACGGTCTTCGGTGGATCGGCTAACACCATAGCGCGGGCCGCGCGATCAGCCAAAACGGCGTCTTCACGGTTCAGGTGACGGCTCGGTTCACGGCTCAGGTGACGGCTCCGGTGACCGCGACGGTGAGCAGCACATAGGCACCCAGCAGCAGGACCACCCGCAGCCGGTGGCGCCGGTCCCAGCGCGCCGCCAGTTCGCGCGACAGCTGCCCGGTGGCCGGCCATTTCGCGATCCGGTTGTTGATCGGCACCAGCATGGTCACCGTCACCAGCACCACCACGGCCATCAGGCCGGCGGCGACGCCGACCAGCCAGTCGTAGGGGGCGCCCCGTTCCTGCACGGCGAGCGAGCCCAGCAGCAACAACGTCATCGCGTACCAGAACGGCATCACCGTGCCCAGCGCCCGCGCGGCGCCGCCGCGGGCGGTGCGGAAGGCGTCGTCGGGCAGCCGGGCGATGAGCGGGTGGAAGAACACCGCGACCGCCAGCTCCACGCCGACCATCAGCCCCATGATCACGACCGCGAGTGCGTCGATGCTGTGGTCCATCGGGTCAGCCTAGGAGCCGGCGGGTCGCGCCAGGGTCGCCAGCCGGGCCGCGCCGATCAGTCCGGCATTGCCGCCGAGTTCCCCCGGCACCACCGTCAGCCCGGACAGGAAGTCCAGCCCGGCGTAGTGGGCCAGCCTTTCGCGCAGCGGGTCGAACAGCAGCGGCCCGGACTGGGCGACGCCTCCCCCGATCACCACCACGTCCAGATCGCACACCGCACCGACCGAGGCGATCATCGCCGCCAGCGCGTCGGCCGACCGGTGAAACGCCTTCTGCGCCAACGGGTCTGAGGCCGCGGCGGCGGCCAGGTCCCGGGCGCCGGCCCCCGGCGCCGCCGACCACCCGTTTTCGCGCGCCCAGCGCACCATCGACGGCCCGGAGGCCACCGTCTCCACGCAGCCGTGCCCGCCGCAGGTGCAGGGCCGGCCGTCCAGTTCGACCACCACGTGCCCGACGTGACCGGCGTTGCCGGTGCGGCCCGGGTAGGGGGCGCCGTCGAGCACCAGGCCGCCACCCACCCCGGTGGAGACCACCATGCCCAGCAGGAAGCGGACGCCGCGTCCCGCGCCCAGCCACTGCTCCCCCAGCGCCATGCAGAGCCCGTCGCCGCCCAGCACCACCGGTGTCGCGGGCACCACCGCGGCGACCTTGTCGCGCAACGGGAAACGGTGCCAGCCGGCGATGTTGATCGGGCTGACGGATCCGCTGGGTAGGTCGACGGGCCCGGCCGACGCGATACCCACGGCCGCGATCGGGGCGCCGGCCGCCCGCACCTCCTCGGCGATCAGGGCGTGCACCACATCCCACACGTCGTCGGCGGGTGCCGGGTTGGGGGTGGGGCGGACGGCGGTGTGGACCAGCGTGCCGGCCGAATCAACAAGTGCGGCAGCGATTTTGGTGCCGCCGATATCCAGGCCGAGAGTGAGCATGCCGATCAGTGCCGATGCGTGTTGTCGGGTTGGCGGGGGTCGCCGGGATGCTCGTAGCCGGGCGCGAGCCGCACCAGCGCGGCGCGGCGTTCGTCCAGCCACAGCCGGAAGGCCCGCCGCCGCGCCGCGCCGCGCAACTGCTCGCGGATCGCCGGTCGCACCTCGTCCAGCGGCGGGGCAACCAAAGCCGTTGTGTGCCAAACATTTTGGACGGGCTGCGACGGGGCGAACCGGAGCGGGTTGCGGGCGTGGTAGGCGGCCAGCTCCGGCTCGGCGACGTCCACCGCGGCGGTGACGTCGGCGAACAGCGCCCGGGCCAGCGGGTCGGCCAGCACGGCGGCGGCCACGCTGCCGATCTCCAGCCGGGCGGTCACGTCGGGCAACAGCTCGGCCTCGTTCGGCGCGCCGGCCGGGTCAGGCCGCGCGCGGCCGCCTCGGCGGCGATGACGCGGCGGGTCACGATCAGTTGGGTCAGCCAGCGCCGCAGTTGCCGGCCCTCGCTGGTGCCGGGTGGCGGCAGCGCCGCCGTGCCGCGCCCGCCGCGCAACCGGGCCTCGGCGGCGTCGACCTCGACGGAGGAAACCGGGACGCCGGCAACGGTCGCAACCGGGTGGCCGCTCATGTGACCGTCACCCGCACCGCCGGCGAGTAGAGCAGTTCGCCGGCGCAGCCGATCCGGACCAGCGCCCACCACTGGCCGGGGTCCAGCCAGGCCGGCGGGGCCAGCCGGAAGCCGAGGTCGACGGCGCCGCGGGCGGGCAGGACGGCGCCGACCGCGGCGGGCCCCATCCAGTCCCAGGTGCCCCACGGGCTGATCAGGTGGGCCTCCAGCGCCAGCTCGGCGCGGGCGTGGCTGCCGACGGCGACGGTCAGGTCCACGGCCTCGCCGGGTTCCAGTGTGACCTCGGCCGGCTCGTCGGCGAGGTAGATCAGCGGCGCCCGCTCGGCGTCGCCCACCGCCACCACGCACACGTCCTCGACGCCCTGGCGCCAGGACGCCGGGAGGTGCTCCCCGCTGAGGCGCAGTTCGGCCCGGACCGGATAGAGCCCCGGTGCGGCGCGGGCCGGGACCGACACCGCGATGTCGGCCTGCAGGTGCTGGCCGGCGCACAGCCGCAGCGGCAGCTCGGCCGGGTCGGCCGACCAGCCGTCCGGGCAGCGCAGCAGCACCGCGCCGGCCAGCGTGGCGTCGGTGCAGTCGCTGGCCGCCGACAGCCGCAGCGTGACCCTGCTGTCCGGGTCGGCCGACGCCCGCGCCGGATGCAGGTGGGCGACGGCGGGCAGCCCGCCGAGCGGCGCGGGGCCCCGGTTGTGCAACCAGTAGCGCGCGTAGAGCGGCTGGGCGGCCTCGGCGTGCGGCGCGAGCGCGGCGGCGCCGGCCGGGGCGGCCGGCGCGTGCAGGCGGGCCAGCACCGTGGCCACCTGGTAGCCGTGCAGGTCGATCGAATTCACTTGGCGGGACGGCTTTTCCAGCAGATCGGCGGCGTGCAGGTCGCTCACCGTGGCCACGTCGGAGTCGACGGCGACGCGGGTGCCCGCCCCGGCGGTTTCCACCAGCCGCAGGGCCACCGCGGTCGGGTCGGGCCGTGCCGCGCTGCCCGACGCCAGCGGGTTGCCGGCCGCCTTGAGGGCGGCCAGCTGGACCGATTCGGCGGGCTGCACCCGCAGCAGCGAACCGGCCGGCGGCAGACCGGGCCCGGTGCCCGCGCCGCCGCCCGCCGCGACGGCTAACAGCGGATTCCCGAATTGCGCGCTGCGAGCGGGGATTTCGGCGCGCCGCCAGTCGCCGGGGCCGCTGACCAACGCGTAGTCGAAATGGTGCGTCCAGTGCTGCAGCTGGAAATTGGAGCCGTCCGGCGCGCTGCGGCGCGGGTCGTCGATCCAGATGCCCGACGGCCAGCCGGTGCAGGACCGCAGCAGCGCGGTGTGCAGGGTGCCCGCAGTGTCGACGGCGAAGCTGGGCACACCCCGGTTCAGCAGCGCGACGGTGTAATCGTCGAAATCCTCTGTCCGCGAAGGCGATTGCTGCGTTACGGTGATCTCGGCGTCGCCGAGGTCGTCGACCAGCGCGGCGATCGCCGCGCGCAGCTCGCGCTCGTCGCGGCCGTCGACCACCAGCACCGGCAGCGCCCGCGCGTCGCGCAGGTCGGCGTCGGGCAGCCACACCGCGGCCAGCGGGGCGCGGGCCGGCACCCACAGCCTGGCCCGGCCGGTCGCGGCCAGCTGACGCCGCAGCTCGTCGGCGTAGGCCGGGTCGGCGTCGGCCAGCACGGCCGCGGTGAAGGCGTTGCGGCGCGGCCCGCCCAGCGCGACTCGCACGTCGGGCAGGTTGGAGTCGACCTCGAGGTGGCCGTAGCGCGGCCCGTCGGCGGCGCTGCAGGTGGCCGTGACGCCCGCCCGGACCAGCGCGACCAGCAATTCCCGGGCCAGCGGGCCGGACGTCGTCTCCGCCGGCGACACCACCTCGGCCACCGACAGGCACCGGAGGCCGCCGTCGCTGATGCGGACCCGGGCCGCCGAGGACAAGCCGAACCAGCCGTAGGCCGGGTTGTCCAGGGTCCACGGGTGCCGGGCGGTGTCCAGCGCCCGGTCCCCGTCGTGCAGCAGCGCGAAACCGCGGCCGACGACGGCGTCGCCGACCTCGCTGACCGGCATGGCCCCCGGCACCGGGCACGGCCAGCGCAGCCGCACCAGCCGGTCGGCGCCGGTGAACTCGTCGATGGTGGTGCGGCAGTCCACCCGCGCGACGCCGCGCCACAGCGTCAGGGTCTGGGTGTAGCGCAGCAGCGTGCCGATCCGGCCGTGCACCACCACCCGCTCCCCGAGCGGGCCCCGGTAGGCCCGCACCCGCGCCCGCGTCGCCGACGAGCACACCACCGGCCCCTTGGGCAGCAGGTGCCACGGGCCCTCGCCCTGGCTCGGGTGCGACGGGTACTCCTCGTAGACGGCCAGCTCGTTGCCCACCCGGCCCTCGCCGATCAGCTCGCGACCGTCGGCGATCAGCGACGCCACTGTCCCGCCGCGCTCGGCGTCGACCGCCAGCCGGTAGTGCTCGTTGGCGATCGCGCTGCCCGGCAGTGGCGCCCACCCGCTCGCCGCCTCGCCCGCGACCAGCCGGTAGGCCCGCCAGCCCAGCGACGGCACGTCGCGGGCCAGCCAGCTGACCGAGCGCCCGCCGTGCTCGACGTGCGCGGGCACCTCAGCGCCGTCCGCGTCGAGCACCCGCACGCCGGCGCCCGGCGCCGTGTCCAGCCGCGCGGTGACCACGTCGGTGCGCCGGCCGTTGAGCGGGTTCCACACCGTCACGTCGGCGCCGTCGACCCGGCGAGACAGCAGCGCCAGCGCGTCGTCGCGGACGGTGCGGCCCAGCTCCCAGGCGTCCCGCCAGCCGGTCAGCAGGTCCAGGTAAACCTGGTCGGATTCCGAGCCGGTGATGGCGTCGTGGTGGGCGCCGTAGGCCAGCTGCACCCAGGCCTTGGCCAGGGCCGCCTGCGGGTATTCGGCGCCGGCCAGCAGCCCGGCGAACACCGCGAAGCGCTCGGCGGCCAGCACCGTGTTCTCGGCGGCCCGGTTGGCCTGCTTGGTGTCGATGTAGGACACGTCCTTGCCGGTGTAGATCGGGTTCATGTCGCGGGTCTGCGGGGACGGCGCGCCGCCGCGCTGCGCCAGTTCGGCGCGCACCGCCGCGAAGAACTCCCGGGGCAGCGCGCACACGAACCGCGGCCAGGTGTAGCGGGCCGCCCAGTCGCGGTGGATGGCGGTGACCCACTTGTTCGGTGGGGTGTAGTCGGTGCCGACCGGCAGCAGCACGTTGCGGGTCAGCGCGACCTTTTTCAGCTGGACGAACAGCGCGTAGGTGGCGTCCTGCGCCTCGGCCAGCGACGCCGCCGAATCCATCCACCAGCCCGCCGAATAGTGCGCGGGCATGTAGTGGGTGAGCAGGCCGCGGCCCGACGGCGCGATCCACTCGAATTCGCTGGAGAACTGCATGCGCTCGACGCCGCCGTCGGAGCCGTCGCCGGTCGCCGGGCCCCACTGGTGGTGCGGCCCGCGCGCCCAGGAGCTCGACGTCAGGCCGGCGTCGGCGGCCAGCCCCGGGAACTGCGGATCGTGACCGAACACGTCCAGCTGCCACGCGGTGGCCGGGTCGGCCCCCACCACGTCGCGCTGAAAACCCGTGCCGTGCACCAGGTTTCGGATGGTCGTCTCCGGGCTGGTGAGGTTGGTGTTGGGTTCGTTGTAGGTGCCGCCCATCACCTCGACCCGGCCCTGCGCGATGAACCGGCGCAGGTCGGCGCGGTCTTCGGGGCGGGTGTCCCAGTACGGCTTGAGGTAGTCCACCTCGGCCAGCACGAACTTGTACTCGGGCTCGCGGCGGGCCATCTCCAGATGTGCGTGCACCAGGTCGAAGCCGTTGGTCTGCCGGGCCCGCCCGGGCGGGTCCTCGGTCCACTCGCTGGTGTAGGCGCCCTGGGTGTTCCACCACACCGGGTCGTAGTGGAAGTGGCTGACCATGAACATCGTCCAGCCCGGCTCGGCCACAGTGAATTCGAACGGCAGCTCCGCCTCGCCGGCGCCCGCCCGGGCGGGCCGGCGCTGCCCGACGACGGGTTCGTCGACCGTCACCGCCACCTCGATGACCTCGGCGCCGGGTTCGGCGAGCGCGCGCCCGCGCAGACCGGGGCCGTCGACGCGGACCGGGGTGGGCTCGGCGCAGCCGGCGACGGCGACGCGCACCCGCTGCAGCGGCGCCTCGGGCGGCCCGACGAACAGCTCGGTCGAGAGCGCCGACGTTATTTCCATGCCGAAACCACCTGCATCCCCGCACTTTACGGCCCGCACAGCCTAAGATCGACCGATGCCCGCTCTCGCCCGTCCGGTGGCCGACGAACGCAGTGCCCTGTGCGAATTCCTGGCGTATCACCAAAGCGCCTACTTCGCGGTGTCGCACGGCCTGACCGACGAGCAGGCCCGCTCGGCGCCGTCGGTCAGCGCCTTGTCGATCGGCGGGCTGATCAAGCACGCCACCGGCATGCAACGCAGCTGGATGGCCCGCGTCGCCGCCGCGCCCGGCGCACCCCCGAAGGACACCCGCCCGTTCGAGCAGGTCGCCGCCGAGTTCGCCGACCAGCACGTGATGCGGCCCGACGAGACGCTGCAAGAGCTGCTGGACGCGTTCGAGGCCCAGAACGCCGAATCGCTGCGGCTGGCACGGACCGCCGACCTGGACGCCGCGGTGCCGGTGCCGCACGACATCCCCTGGTTTCCCAAGGACCAGCAGGCCTGGTCGGTGCGCTGGGTGATCCTGCACGTCATCAACGAGCTGGCCCGGCACGCCGGGCACGCCGACATCATCCGGGAGACGATCGACGGCGCCACCATGTACGAGTTGATCGCCGCGCGGGAGGGCTGGGCCATCGAGGGCTGGGTGCAGCCCTGGAAGGGCGGCGATCGGCGCTAGCGGATTGGGACTCGCCAGCGCCGATTTGGCACACTGCACTGATGAGCTCTACCAAACATCGAGAGGTGGCCAAGCTCGACCGGGTGCCGTTGCCGGTCGAGGCGGCCCGGGTAGCGGCGACCGGTTGGCAGGTCACCCGCTCCGCCGCTCGCGTCCTCACCAAGCTGCCGGCCAAGGGCCCGTGGCAGCAGAAGGTGATCAAGCAGCTCCCCCAGACGTTCGCCGACCTGGGGCCCACCTACGTCAAGTTCGGGCAGATCATCGCGTCCAGCCCCGGCGCGTTCGGCGAATCGCTGTCCCGGGAGTTCCGCGGCCTGCTGGACCGGGTGCCGCCCGCCGACCCCGACGAGGTGCACAAGCTGTTCCTCGAGGAGCTCGGGGCCGACCCGTCCGAGCTGTTCGCCAGCTGGGACGAGACCCCGTTCGCCTCGGCGTCCATCGCCCAGGTGCACTACGCCACCCTGCACACCGGCGAGGAGGTCGTCGTCAAGATCCAGCGGCCGGGCATCCGCCGCCGGGTCGCCGCCGACCTGCAGATCCTCAAGCGCTTCGCCCAGGCCGTCGAGCTGGCCAAGCTCGGCCGCCGGCTGTCCGCCCAGGACGTGGTCGCCGACTTCTCCGACAACCTGGCCGAGGAGCTGAACTTCCGGCTGGAGGCCCAGTCGATGGAGGCCTGGGTGTCGCACCTGCACGCCTCGCCGCTGGGCAAAAACATCCGGGTGCCGCAGGTGTACTGGGACTTCACCACCGACCGGGTGCTGACCATGGAGCGGGTGTCCGGGATCCGCATCGACGACGTCGCCGCGGTCCGCAAGGCCGGGTTCGACGGGGTTGAGCTGGTCAAGGCGCTGCTGTTCAGCCTGTTCGAGGGCGGGCTGCGGCACGGCTTGTTCCACGGCGACCTGCACGCCGGCAACCTCTACGTCGACGAGGCGGGCCGCATCGTGTTCTTCGACTTCGGCATCATGGGCCGCATCGACCCGCGCACCCGCTGGCTGCTGCGCGAGCTGGTGTATGCGCTGCTGGTCAAGAAGGACCACGCCGCGGCCGGCAAGATCGTGGTGCTGATGGGCGCCGTGGGCACCGTGAAACCCGAAGCCCAGGCCGCCAAGGACCTGGAGAAATTCGCCACCCCGCTGACCATGCAGACCCTGGGCGACATGTCCTACGCCGACATCGGCCGCCAGCTGTCGGCGCTGGCCGACGCCTACGACGTCAAGCTGCCCCGCGAGCTGGTGCTGATCGGCAAGCAATTCCTCTACGTCGAGCGCTACATGAAGCTGCTGGCACCCAAGTGGCAGATGATGTCGGATCCGCAACTGACCGGGTATTTCGCCAACTTCATGGTCGAGGTCAGCCGCGAGCACTCCTCCGAGTTCGAATCCGACGTCGAGGTCTAGGGGCCTTCGATGGTGCAGGTCCGCACGGGGCACGCCATATCAGGCGACCTGAAGCTCTACTACGAGGACATGGGCGACATCGACGACCCGCCGGTGCTGCTGATCATGGGGCTGGGCGCCCAGCTGCTGCTGTGGCGGACCGCGTTCTGCGAGAAGCTGGTGGGCCGCGGGCTGCGGGTGATCCGGTACGACAACCGCGACGTGGGGCTGTCCAGCAAGACCGAGCACCGCAGCTCGGGGCAACCGCTGGTCACCCGGCTGCTGCGGTCCTGGCTGGGCCTGCCCAGCCAATCGGCGTACCGGCTCGAGGACATGGCCGACGACGCCGCGGCCGTGCTGGACCATTTGGGCATCGACGACGCCCACATCGTGGGGGCGTCGATGGGCGGCATGATCGCCCAGATTTTCGCCGCCCGGTTCCGCCAGCGCACCAAAACCCTGGCGGTCATCTTCTCCAGCAACAATTCCGCGCTGCTGCCGCCGCCGGCGCCGCGGGCGCTGCTGGCGCTGCTGAAGGGGCCGCCGCCCGACTCGCCGCGCGAGGTGATCATCGACAACGCGGTGCGGGTCGGCAGGATCATCGGCAGCCCGCGCTACCGGGTGCCCGAGGAGCAGGCGCGCGCCGAGGCCGCCGAGGGCTACGACCGCAACTACTACCCGCAGGGCGTCGCGCGACACTTTTCCGCCGTGCTGGGCAGCGGCAGCCTGCGCCGCTACAACCGTCGGACCACCGCGCCCACCGTGGTGATCCACGGCCGGGCGGACAAGCTGATGCGGCCGTTCGGGGGCCGCGCGGTGGCCCGCGCCATCGACGGCGCCCGATTGGTGTTATTCGACGGGATGGGTCATGATCTGCCACAGCAGTTGTGGGATCAGGTGATCGGCGTGCTGGCGAACAACTTCGCCAAGGCCAGCTGAGCCAAAAACTCTCGGTAGAAACGGTTCCCCGCAATTTTCAGTCCAAGTCACAGAGTTGTACGGTTGTCGAAGGAGGGTGGGTGTAACCGATGGCCAAGCTGAAGCCGTATTACGAAGAGTCGCAAGCAACCTACGACATTTCCGACGACTTCTTCGCGTTGTTCCTTGACCCCAACATGGTGTACACCTGCGCCTATTTCGAAAACGACGACATGACGCTGGAACAGGCGCAGCTGGCCAAGCTGGATCTGGGGCTAGACAAGCTGAACCTCGAACCGGGCATGACGCTGCTCGACGTCGGCTGCGGCTGGGGTGGGGCCGTTGTGCGGGCGCTGGAAAAATACGACGTGAACGTCATCGGTATCACGCTCAGCCGCAACCACTATGCGCGCACCAAGGAGAGGCTGGCCGCGATCCCGACCACCCGGCGCGCCGAGGCCCGGCTGCAGGGTTGGGAAGAGTTCGACGAGCCCGTCGACCGGATCATCAGCTTCGAGGCCTTCGACGCGTTCAAAAAGGAACGCTGGCCCGCGTTCTGGGATTGGGCCTACAAGAGGCTGCCCAACGACAGCCGGATGCTGATGCACAGCATCTTCACCTACCCGCAGTCGCAGTGGAAGGAACGCGGCATCCCGATCACCATGTCGGATCTGCGGTTCTTCCACTTCCTGGGCAAGGAGATCTTCCCCGGCGGGCAGATGTGCGGCGAAGCCGACATCGTCGACCTGTCCCAGGCCAGCGGCTTCTCGCTGGAGCAGGTCCAGTACCTGCGGCCGCACTACGCCCGGACCCTGGACACCTGGGCAGCCAACCTGGAGGCCAACCGGGAGCAGGCCATCGCCATCCAGTCGCAGGAGGTCTACGACCGCTTCATGCGCTACCTGACCGGCTGCGCGGAGCTGTTCCGCAAAGGAATCTCCAACGTGGCCCAATACACCCTGACCAAGTAGCGCAGTAGACTTTGCATCCGCGGTCGGGCCCGCGACGCGCACTCGCACCGTCAGGAACGCCTCCTCCAGGAGAACAGGACGAACATGGCTGAGCAACCGAGTAGCCCGACCAAGACGCGGACACGTTCGGAGGACATCCAGGCGCACTACGACGTCTCCGACGATTTCTTCGGCCTGTTCCAGGACCCGACCCGGACCTACAGCTGCGCCTACTTCGCGCGCGACGACATGAGCCTGGAAGAGGCCCAGTACGCCAAGATCGACCTCAACCTGGACAAGCT
The DNA here is from genome assembly GCF_000523975.1 of Mycobacterium sp. MAC_080597_8934. NCBI lineage: Bacteria > Bacillati > Actinomycetota > Actinomycetes > Mycobacteriales > Mycobacteriaceae > Mycobacterium > Mycobacterium sp. MAC_080597_8934. Next base: position 151,850 of record NZ_JAOS01000031.1, read on the forward strand.
GGACCTCAAGCCGGGCATGACGCTGCTGGACATCGGCTGCGGGTGGGGCACCACCATGAAGCGCGCCGTGGAGCGGTTCGACGTCAACGTGATCGGCCTGACGCTGTCCAAGAACCAGCACGCCCGCTGCGAGGAGCTGCTCGCCTCGCTGGACAGCAACCGCTCCCGCCAGGTGCGGCTGCAGAACTGGGAGGACTTCAACGAGCCGGTCGACCGCATCGTGTCCATCGAGGCGTTCGAGCACTTCGGCCACGAGAACTACGACGACTTCTTCAAGCGGACCTTCGACATCATGCCCGACGACGGCCGGATGACCGTGCAGAGCAGCGTCAGCTACCACCCCTACGACCTGGCCGCCCGCGGCAAGAAGCTGAGCTTCGAGACGGCGCGGTTCATCAAGTTCATCGTCACCGAGATCTTCCCTGGCGGCCGGCTGCCGTCCACCCAGATGATGGTCGATCACGGCGAGAAGGCGGGATTCGTTGTGCCCGAACCTCTTTCGTTGCGGCCGCACTACATCAAGACGCTGCACATCTGGGGCGACACGCTGGAGTCGAACCGGGACAAGGCCATCGAGGTCACCTCCGAAGAGGTGTACAACCGCTACATCAAGTACCTGCGCGGCTGCGAGCACTACTTCACCGAGGAGATGCTCGACTGCAGCCTGGTGACCTACCTCAAGCCGGGGGCGGCCGCCTGATTTTCGCGGCGGCTGTCGGATTAGGGCTGCGCCGTTCGTCGAGTAGGTAGAGAGTGGAACACACGGTTCCGCTCACCACCTGGAGGTGACGACATGCAGTACTTCGCGCTGTTGATCAGCAGGGAGCAGGAGCGCAAGCCCGACGACGCGGCCGCCGCCATGGCGGCGTGGGAAAGCTTCCACGCCAAGGCCGGTCCGGCGATCAAGGCCGGTGACGCGCTGGCGCCCGCCGCGGCCGCGGCCGTCATCACCGGCGGCCCCGACGCGCCGGTGGTGACCGACGGCCCGTTCGCCGAGACCGCGGAGGTGGCCTGCGGCTACTACATTTTCGAGGCCGAGAACCTGGACGAGGCGCTGGCGCTGGCGCGCGACGTGCCGGTCGCCGCGTTCGGGGCGGTGGAGCTGTGGCCGGTGGTGCACGCGGTCGAGCCGTCCCGCAGGATCACCGGCAACGACTGGCTGGCGCTGCTGCTGGAACCGGCCGAATCCGCCCACACGCCCGGCACGCCGGAGTGGGAGGCGGTGGCCGCCAAGCACGCGGAGCTGCACGCGGCCGCCGGCGACCACATCATCGGCGGCGCCGCGCTGCACGACAAGTCCACCGCCACCACGGTGCGGGTGCGCGACGGCGAGGTGCTGATCACCGACGGGCCGTATGTGGAGAGCGCGGAGATCGCCACCGGGATCTACCTGCTGGGCGCCGCCGATCGCGACGAGGCCGTCAAGATCGCGTCCATGATTCCCGCGTCCACGGTGCAGCTGCGCCAGCTGGCGGGAGTCTCCGGCCTGTAGGCGCATGGCCGACCTGGACGGCGTCTTCCGCCGGGAGTGGGGACCCGCCGTCGCCGCGCTGGCGCGGTGGTCGGGTGACCTCACCGTCGCCGAGGACGCCGTCCAGGAGGCCTGCGCCGAGGCGCTGCGCGCCTGGCGCCGCGACGGGATGCCCGCCAATCCGGGCGGCTGGCTGGTCACCGTCGCGCGCAACCGCGCCCGCGATCGGCTGCGCCGCGAATCCGTGCGTCCCGGAAAGGAATTGGCCGCCGTGCTGGACGACATTCGGGCGCGCACCGATGCCGCCGACCCGCATCCGGTGCGCGACGACGAGCTGCGGATGATGTTCACCTGCGCGCACCCGGCCCTGGACCGACCGTCGCAGCTGGCGCTGACGTTGCGCTTGGTGTCCGGGCTGACCGTCGCCGAGATCGCCCGGGCGCTGCTGCAGTCCGAGGCCGCCATCGGTCAGCGAATCACCCGCGCCAAGAACAAGGTTCGCCACGCCAACATCCCGCTCAGGGTGCCGCCCGCCGAGCTGCTGGGCGAGCGCACTCCGCACGTGCTGGCCTGCGTGTACTCGGTGTTCACCGAGGGCTACTGGTCCACCGCGGGGCCGTCGGCGATCCGGGACGACCTGTGCGACGAAGGCATTCGGCTGGGCGCCGAGTTGTGCGCGCTGCTGCCCGACGAGCGCGAGGCACACGCGCTGTCCGCGCTGATGCTGCTGCATGATTCGCGGCGCGCCACAAGGGTCGACGCCCGCGGTGTGCCGGTACCGCTCGAGGAGCAGGACCGTACGCGCTGGGACCGCCGGCGCATCACGGCCGGACTGGACCGGTTGCGTTATGCCGAGGGGTCGAGCGGCGCCTACCTGCCGCAGGCGGTCATCGCCGCGCTGCACGCCACCGCACCGTCCTGGGAAGAAACCGACTGGGTCACCATCTGCGCCGCCTACGACCGGCTATGGCAACTGACCCGTTCACCGGTGGTGGCCGCGAATCGCGCGCTGGCGATCGGGCTGCGCGACGGTCCCGACGCCGGCTTAGCCGCCTTGGAGGAGGTGGACGAACCTAAGCTGGAACGCTCGAATCTCATCGCGACGCTCCGCGCCGATCTCCTGCGGCGCGCCGGGCGGCCCGCCGAGGCGCTGCCCTGGTACCGAATCGCGTTGCAGTCCAACGGTTCCGAGCCGGGCCGCGAATTCCTGAGACGGCGCATCGCCGAGTGCACTTCAGCTGCCGAAAGTGCAACTGGCGACGCATTTCCCGAGAACGGCCGTCGCTAGTTGCACTCTCGCGGCGGGACCTAGGCCTCGGCGAAGTTGCGGGTGATCGACGGGTCCACCGGAATGCCCGGGCCCGTCGTCGTCGACACGGTGATCTTCTTCAGGTACCGGCCCTTGGACGCCGACGGCTTGAGCCGCAGCACTTCGTCCAGCGCGGCACCGTAGTTCTCCGCGAGGGCCTTCTCGTCGAACGACGCCTTGCCGATGACGAAGTGCAGGTTGGCCTGCTTGTCCACCCGGAAGTTGATCTTGCCGCCCTTGATGTCGGCGACGGCCTTGGCGACGTCGGGGGTGACGGTGCCGGTCTTGGGGTTGGGCATCAGGCCGCGCGGGCCGAGCACCCGGGCGATGCGGCCCACCTTGGCCATCTGGTCGGGCGTGGCGATGGCCGCGTCGAAGTCCAGGAAGCCGCCTTGGATCTTTTCGATCAGGTCGTCGCTGCCGACGATGTCGGCGCCGGCGGCCTGCGCCTGCTCGGCCTTCTCGCCGACGGCGAACACCGCGACCCGGGCGGTCTTGCCGGTGCCGTGCGGCAGGTTGACCGTGCCGCGCACCATCTGGTCCGCCTTGCGCGGGTCGACGCCGAGCCGGATCGCCACCTCGACGGTCGCGTCCTGCTTGGTCGACGACGTCTCCTTGGCCAGCTTGGCCGCCTGCAACGGGGTGTAGAGGTTGTCGCGGTCCACCTTCTCGGCGGCCGCGCGATATGCCTTGCTGCGCTTGCTCATTGACTCATCCAATCTGGTGTTGGGTCGTGGTTGGCGGGCCGAAGCTGGCCCTCCCACGGGGTTGTTTCTCGTCGAATAAGCCCTTCGCACTCCTACGCTGGGCCTCGTTCCTCGGCCCGCTCCGTCGTGCTCAGGTTTATTCGACGAGGGTCCTACTCGACGGTATCTTTGCGTCGATTCGTCCTTCGCATTCCTACGCTGGGCCTCGTTCCTCGCCCCGCTCCGTCATGCTCGGACTACTCGACGGTGATACCCATCGACCGGGCGGTGCCGGCGATGATCTTGGCCGCGGCGTCGATGTCGTTGGCGTTCAGGTCGGCCTTCTTGGTCTCGGCGATCTCCTTGACCTGGTCCCAGCTGACCTTGGCGACCTTGTTCTTGTGCGGCTCGGCCGAGCCCTTACCCACACCGGCGGCCTTGAGCAACAGCTTGGCCGCGGGCGGGGTCTTGAGCGCGAACGTGAAGCTGCGGTCCTCGTAGACGGTGATCTCGACGGGGATGACCTGGCCGCGCTGGTTCTCGGTGGCGGCGTTGTAGGCCTTGCAGAACTCCATGATGTTGACGCCGTGCTGACCGAGCGCGGGCCCGACCGGCGGCGCCGGGTTGGCCTGCCCCGCCTGGATCTGGAGCTTGATCAGCCCGACGACTTTCTTCTTCGGGGCCATGAGATGTTGTTGTCCTTCCTGGTTTGTGCCCGGCGCCGGTGCCGGTTCAGAGCTTGGAGACTTGGCTGAAGGTCAGTTCCACCGGCGTTTCGCGGCCGAAGATGGACACCAGCACCTTGAGCTTCTGCTGCTCGCCGTTGACCTCGCTGATGGTGGCCGGCAGGGTGGCGAACGGTCCGTCCATCACCGTCACCGACTCGCCCACCTCGTAGTCGACCTCGATGGCCGGACGCTCCAGGCCGCCCGCCTCGGCGGCGGCCGCGGTGCTGGCCGCACCCTTGGCGACCTTCTTCGTCGCGCCGCGCGGCAGCAGGAACTTCACCACGTCGTCGAGCGACAGCGCCGACGGGCGCGACGTCGCGCCGACGAACCCGGTGACCCCGGGCGTGTTGCGCACCGCGGCCCACGAGTCGTCGGTCAGATCCATCCGCACCAGGATGTAGCCGGGCAGCACCTTGCGGTTGACCTGCTTGCGCTGGCCGTTCTTGATCTCGGTGACCTCTTCGGTGGGCACCTCGACCTGGAAGATGTAGTCCCCGACGTCGAGGTTCTGCACCCGCGTTTCCAGGTTGGCTTTGACCTTGTTCTCGTATCCCGCGTAGGAGTGGATGACGTACCAGTCGCCGGGCTTGCTGCGCAGTTCGGCCTTGAGCGCGGCGGCCGGGTCAACCTCTTCCGCCGGTTCGCCCTGCGTCTCGGCCGACTCGGCGGCGTCCTCGGTGGTCTCGGCGGCCTCGTCGGCGGCCTCGGTGGCCTCGTCGGTCTCCCTCAGGTCGACCGCGTCACCCGCGGACGGGTCACCGTCGAAGGTAGTCACGGGTTGAGTCCTCTCTGTCACTTTCAAAGCGGCGTCACTCGCTCAGCCGAACACCAGCAGCACCAGCTTGGTCAGGCCGAAATCCGCCAGGCCGACCAGCGCCACCATGAAGGCCAGGAAGGCCAGCACGACGGAGGTGTAGGTGAGCATCTGCTTGCGGTTGGGCCAGATGACCTTCCGCATCTCTGCAACGACCTGCTTGAGGTAGTTGTAGACGAACACAAACGGGTTCGCCCGGGTGTCCGCGGATTTCTTCGGCTTCGCGGCCTTCTTGCGCTTGGCTTTCTCGGCTTTCTCCGGCGCGGAGACCTCGGCCTCGTCCGACGGCTCCGCGTCGGCGTCCCCCGCCGCCCGCTGCCGTGACCGCTTGCCGGTAGGGCGCTGCGGCCGCGTCACCACCGCGGTCCGGCCACCGCCGGCGCGGTCGTCCGTCGTGTCAGCGCCGTCGCTTGCGGCGTCGTTGGCAACGTCGCCTTCGTCGCTCACCGCATGCTCCTTTGTTTGCTAGTACCCCAAGAGCCGTCCCATCAGTGGCGGCATGTCTTCCAGTGTCCACCATGACACGGATCCCTGTTCAGCAGGGGCGACAGGACTTGAACCTGCAACCTGCGGTTTTGGAGACCGCTGCTCTGCCAGTTGAGCTACGCCCCTTCGCGGTTGGCAGGCCAACCTGCGCTTACCTACCGGGGCTTACATGACACGCGCGCCTCCCGATTGCTCGACTCACGGAAAGCGCGCTGATGCTGGGAAAACCCCGAGGCCCGAGTGTACATCGGAGCGGGAGTCAGATACCAATTACGCCGTTCTGACGACCTGGCCGGACTCGGAGTCCCAGCGCAGCTTCGCCGACTGGTCGCCGTTGAACTGACTCATCAGCGTGGTGTAGGCCTCCAGCACCAGCTCACCGTCGTCGTTGGTGCAGATGTTCTTGGTGACCACGATGTCGGCGCCGAACCGCTCGTCCACCGACACGATGTCCATCCGCGCCCACAGCTTGTCGCCGGCCTTGATCGGCTTGGAGAACACGAACCGCTGGTCGACCTGCACGATCACCAGGGTCTCCATGCCGATGTCGACGTGCCGGAAGAAATCCAGCTGGACCAGCTTGGCGAAAATGGTCGCGAAGGTCAGCGGCGCGATGATCGCGTCGTGGCCGAGTTCGGCGGCGGCGTCCTCGGAGAAGTGGGCCGGGTGGCGGTTCTTGACGGACAGGGCGAACTGACGCAGCTGTTCGCGCCCCACAACGAAGTAGTCGGGATAGCGCCAGATCATTCCCCGGATGTCTGTTTTGAGCGCCATGGCCTACGCAAGGATCGCGGACGCGATGGCCCTACCGAAGATCTTCTTGCCGCCCGTGGTGGCCGTCAGCGCGATGGTGACCGACTTGGTCTCCGGGTCCGCCGACTTCACCCTGCCGTTGAACACCAGCTCGGCGCCCTTGCCGTCGTTGGGCACCGGCACCACGGCGGTGAACCGCACGTTGTATTCGGTGACCGCGCCCGGGTCGCCGATCCACGCGGTGACGTAGCCCCCGCCGATGCCCATGGTCAGCATGCCGTGCGCGATCGCGGTGTCCAGGCCGACGACCTTGGCCATCTCGTCGTCCCAGTGGATCGGGTTCAGGTCGCCGGACACCCCCGCGTAATTCACCAGATCCTGACGGGTCAGCGGGTAGACCTTCTCCGGAAGCAGGTCACCCACCTTCACGGAGCTGAACTCACGCAGTGGCATCAGTAAATCCCTCTTCTCCATCCTCGCCGGCACGGCCCGCCAGGGTCGTGTAGGTCTCTTGCACGACGTCACCGGCCTCGTTGGTGATGACATTCTTGGTGACGATGATCTGGGTGCCGTGCGACACCCGCACCGAGTCCACGTAGACGTCGCAGTAGAGCTTGTCGCCCGCCACCAGCGGGGCGTAGAACTTCAACACCTGGTCCACCTGGACGATCTGGGCGTCCTTCACCGCGATGTTGGCATGCTTGAAAAACGACGACTGCGCCATGTAGCCGAAGACGCAGACAAACGTGAGCGGGGCCAGCAGGCCCTTGTAGCCGAGCTCGGAGGCCGCCTTCTCCTCGAAGTACCACGCGTCGTCGTTCTGCACGGCGACCGCGTACTCGCGGATCTTCTCCCGCTCCACCTCGTAATGGTCGGGGTAGCGGTAGTGCATCCCGACGAGGTTTGTGGTTAACGGCACGGTTCTTAAACTACCTAGTCAATCGGAGTGAACGCGCGCGGCCGGCCGCTAGCGTGTCTCCCGATGCGCCTGGTGCTTACCGCAGTTGGGGCAGTACTTCTTCAGCTCCAGTCGGTCCGGGTCGTTCCGGCGGTTTTTCTTGGTGATGTAGTTGCGGTGCTTGCACACCTCGCACGCCAAGGTGATTTTCGGCCGTACGTCGGTACTGGAAGCCATGACGGTTCTGCCTCGATTCGTGAAAAAATCCGTGCTGTTGGGTTGTAGCGATGGCCGGACTCGAACCGGCGACCTAACGATTATGAGTCGTTCGCTCTAACCGACTGAGCTACATCGCCTCTGGCCACCCCTTTTGGGGTCGGGGCCGCCACGCCTGCTCGGCGTCCGCCGAGCCCCCTAACGGAATCGAACCGTTGACCTTTTCCTTACCATGGAAACGCTCTACCGACTGAGCTAAGGGGGCCGTTCACCCGAAGCGACCAGTCGCGCGGGCCTAGAAGAGGGTACAGCCTGGTTCGCAGCGGCACCAAACCACGCCGGATGCCGATCAGCCGCTTTCGGCGTTCCGCCGAGGCTGCCAGGCGCTGAGGTCGCTGAACTCGTCGTACTCGTCTTCGGATGCGACGGAATCGCCCTCGTGCAGCAGGGTCCGCAACGCGAGATTGACGGCCTCGCGGGCGTCGGCGAGATGGAAGCGGCGGATCGCCTCATCGACCAATTCGAGGTCGACCTCGATTTCAACCTTCTTCCTCATGCGGCAACAATACCCACTGACCACCCGCCGAAGCCGTTGCTGGCAGGCCGTGTGCGGCAAAGTCCGGCCGGCCGAATCCGCAAGGGGTGGCGGGCCACCCGCGGCCGCGTCATAGTCTGGTCAGGTGTCCGACGACCGGCTGTACTTTCGCCAACTGCTCTCCGGTCGCGACTTCGCCGCCGGCGACATGTTCGCGACGCAGATGCGCAACTTCGCCTACCTGATCGGTGACCGGCAGACCGGGGACTGCGTGGTGGTCGACCCCGCCTACGCCGCCTCCGACCTGCTCGACACGCTCGAGGCCGACGGCATGCACCTGTCCGGCGTGCTGGTGACCCATCACCACCCCGACCACGTGGGCGGCTCGATGATGGGGTTCACGCTGGCGGGCCTGGCCGAACTGCTGGAGCGGGCGCCGGTGCCGGTGCACGTCAATAGCCATGAGGCGCTGTGGGTTTCGCGGGTCACCGGGATCAGCGCAAGCGACCTGACCGCGCACGAGAACCACGACAAGGTCAGCATCGGCGACATCGAGATCGAGTTGCTGCACACCCCCGGTCACACGCCGGGCAGCCAGTGCTTCCTGCTGGACGGCCGGCTGGTCGCCGGGGACACGCTGTTCCTGGAGGGCTGCGGGCGCACCGACTTCCCAGGCGGCGACTCCGACGAGATGTACCGCAGCCTGCAGCGGCTGGCGAAGCTTCCCGGGGACCCGACGGTGTTTCCCGGGCACTGGTACTCGGCCGAGCCGAGCGCCTCGCTGTCGGAGGTGAAGCGGTCCAACTACGTCTACCGGGCCTCCGACCTTGACCAATGGCGGACGTTGATGGGCGGCTGAGCCGTCCGGTGATCGCTCGATCGTGATCACCCCGCGGCCGGCCCTGTGATATAAGCGGAGGGTGGATTCCATGGGTTGGATCCAGGACAGCTGGCATGGGGTCACGCACGTCGGGTCCAGCACCTGGATCGCGTGGGCAGCATGGGCGGCGATCGCGCTCGCCGTCATCACGCTGATCTTCACCAACAGCCAGATCGCCCGCAATCGCCGGGCGGCCGCCGAGCAGACCCGCCCGCACGTCGCGATGTTCATGGAGCCGCACCCGGCCGACTGGCACGTCATCGAACTGGTGGTCCGCAACTTCGGCCAGACCGCTGCCTACGACATCGAATTCTCCTTCGACAATCCGCCCACCGTGGCCGAATACGAGAGCGCCACCGACGGCTACGCCGACGTCGTCGAACTGCGACTGCCCCGCCAGCTGCCGGTGCTGGCGCCCGGCCAGGAGTGGCGCACGGTGTGGGACTCCGCGCTGGACCGCGCCGAGATCGGCAGCGGCATCGAATCCCGCTTCACCGGCACCGTCACCTACTACGACCGGCCGGCGCCGGCCGGCGGCCGGCGGTTCTGGCAGCGGGAACGCACGCCGCTGCACACCGACGTCGTGCTGGACTGGGACGCCCTGCCGCCCGTGCAGCGCATCGAGTTGATGACCACCCACGACCTGGCCAAGCGGGAGAAGGAGAAGCTGGAGCTGCTGCGCGGGCTGCTCACCTACTTCCACTACGCCAGCAAGGAAACCCGTCCCGAGGTGTTCCGCAGCGAGATCGAACGGATCAACGCCGCGGTCCGGGAAACCCAAGACAGGTGGCGCAGCCGCCAACTCGACGAACCCACCGATGTCAGCCTGCGCTGGAGCAACGCCGAAGACGACCTGGGCAAGCACCACAGCCAGCCGGCGTGACGGCAAGGAGCAACTCATGAGCGGCCCGGTCCACTACAGCACCAAGGGCCCCGTCGCCGTCATCAGGATGGACGACGGCAAGGTCAACGCGCTGGGCCCGACCATGCAGCAGGCCCTGGGCGAGGCCATCGACCGGGCCGAGGCGGACAACGCCGGGGCGCTGGTGATCACCGGCAACGAGCGGGTGTTCAGCGGCGGCTTCGACCTGAAGATCCTCACCTCCGGCGAGGTACAGCCCGCGGTCGACATGCTGCGCGGCGGGTTCGAGCTGGCCTATCGCCTGCTGTCGTATCCCAAGCCGGTGGTGATGGCCTGCACCGGGCACGCCATCGCGATGGGCGCGTTCCTGTTGTCGTCGGGCGATCACCGGGTGGCCGCGCACGCCTACAACATTCAGGCCAACGAGGTCGCGATCGGCATGGTCATCCCGTATGCCGCGATGGAGATCATGAAGCTGCGGCTCACGCCATCGGCCTACCAGCAGGCCAGCGGGCTGGCCAAGACGTTCTTCGGTGAAACCGCTTTGGCCGCAGGCTTTGTCGACGAGATCGTGCTGCCCGAGGTGGTGGTCGACCGCGCCGAGGAGGCCGCCGCCGAATTCGCCGAGCTGAACCAGCGCGCGCACGCCGCCACCAAGTTGCGGGCCCGCGCCGACGCGCTGGCGGCCATCCGCGCCGGGATCGACGGCATCGAAGCCGAATTCGGTCTGTAGGCCCGGAGCGTATTTCGGCGTTTCGGCCGCAACGACCGGGGAAGTCACCGGTGTGGCAACAGATCGCATCGCGAACCCGTGGGGGACGCGCACACCCTATGCGCCCGGCACCCGATGGCCGGAACGCGTCGACACCTATCTGGCCGACGGGGTCACCGCCGAGTCGGTGGACCGCTGGGTGCAATCGGCGGCGGTATTGCATTCCAACGGCGACGGTTTGGACATCGCCGTCAAGGACGGGCGGATCGTGGGGGTGCGCGGGCGCGCCGTCGACCGGGTCAACCACGGCCGGCTCGATCCCAAGGATCTGTTCGGCTGGCAGGCCAACGCCTCCGCCGACCGGCTCACCACGCCGCTGCTCCGGGTGCGCGGCGCGTTGCGGCCGTGCGACTGGGACACCGCGATGGAGCGGATCGTCGCGCGCAGCCGCGAACTGCTGGACCGCCACGGCCCCAGCTCGATCGGCTTCTACACCTCCGGGCAGTTGTTCGCCGAGGAGTACTACACCCAGGCGGCCATCGCGCACGGGGCGATCGGCACCAACCACGTCGACGGCAACACCCGGCTGTGCACCGCGACGGCCGCCGAGGCGTTGAAGGAATCGTTCGGCTGCGACGGCCAGCCCGGGTCCTACACCGACGTCGACCACGCCGACGTCATCGCGCTGTTCGGGCACAACGTCGCCGAGACGCAGACGGTGCTGTGGGCGCGGATGCTGGACCGGCTGGCCGGCAGCGACCCGCCGGCCATCGTCTGCGTCGACCCCCGGCTGACGCCGGTCGCTCGCCACGCCACCGTGCACCTGGCGCCCCTGCCGGGCACCAACGTGGCGCTGATGAACGGCCTGCTGCACGAGATCATCGGCAACGGCTGGATCGATCGGGACTACATCGACGCGCACACCGTGGGTTTCGACGAATTACAGTGCAGGGTAAGCGAATTCACGCCCGAGTGGGTGGCCGAGATCTGCGGTGTGGCCGCCACGGACCTCCGGCGGGCCGCCCGGCTGATCGGCACCGCGCAGCGGCTACTGTCCACCGTGCTGCAGGGTTTCTACCAGTCGTACCAGGCCACCGCGGCGGCCGTGCAGGTCAACAACATTCACCTGGTGCGCGGCATGCTGGGCAGGCCCGGCTGCGGGGTGCTGCAGATGAACGGGCAGCCGACCGCGGAGAACACCCGCGAGTGCGGCGCCGACGGCGACCTGGCCGGTTTCCGCAACTGGTCCAACGACTCCCACGTGGCCGAGTTGGCGGACCTGTGGAACCTCGAGCCGCTGCAGATCCCGCACTACGGTCCGCCCACGCACGCCATGCAGATGTTCCGCTTCGCCGAGGAGGGGACGCTGCGCATGCTGTGGGTGACCGCCACCAACCCCGCGGTGTCGCTGCCGGAGTTGCCGCGCATCCGCGACATCCTGTCGCAGCAGCGGCTGTTCCTCGTCGTCCAGGACATCTTCTTGACCGAGACCGCCGCGCTGGCCGACGTGGTGTTGCCGGCCGCGGCGTGGGCGGAGAAGACGGGCACCTTCACCAACGCCGACCGCACGGTGCACCTGTCCGAAAAGGCCGTGGAGCCACCGGGTTCCGCGCGTTCGGACTTGGAGATCTTCCTGGACTACGCGCGCCGGATGGATTTCCGCGACAAGGACGGCCGGCCGTTTCCGCCGTGGACCGATCCGGAGTCGGCGTTCGAGGCGTGGAAGAAATGCAGCGCGGGCCGACCGTGCGACTACACCGGCTTGAGCTACGCGAAGCTGCGTGGCGGTAGCGGCATCCAATGGCCTTGCAACACAGATCATCCCGACGGTATCGAGCGGCTGTATGAGGATGGGAGATTTCCGGCCGCGCCCGACTACTGCGAGGCGTACGGCAAGGACCTGATCACGGGCGCCCCGCTGCAGCCCGACGAGTATCGCTCGCTGAACCCGTCCGGCAAGGCCATCATCAAGGCGGCGCAATACCTGCCCCCGCACGAGCGGCCCGGCCCGGATTACCCGTTCGCGCTGATCACCGGCCGCACCGTCTACCACTTTCACACCCGCACGAAAACGGCTCGGGCCCAACAGCTTCAGGACGCCGCGCCCGAGGTGTGGGTGGAGGTCTCCGAACGCGACGCGCGCCGCCTGGGCATCGAGGCCGGCGATCTGGTGCACGTGAGCACTCCGCGCGGCCGAATCACCTGCGCCGCGCGCGTCGGCGGCATCCGCGACGGGGTGCTGTTCGTGCCCTTCCACTACGGCTACTGGGACCGGGATGGCGGGGATCATCAACGGGCCGGCAACGAACTCACGGCGACCGACTGGGACCCGGCGTCCAAGCAGCCGAGCTTCAAGACGGCCGCCGCCCGGCTCGACAAGGCCCCGAGCCACAGGGCGGCGCCGGTGAGCGAGGCCGTCGCGGCCGGGAGCCCGTCATGAAACTGAGGCTGGCGATCCGCGAACTGCACCGCTCCGAACGCAAGCTGGCCCACCAACTGACCGTGCTGGCCGCCCGGCACCACAGCGACCAGGACATCTGCCACCTGGCCCGCGACCTGGCCGGCTGGTCGCACCGGCACCTCGGCGAGCTGGCCCGGCACGGCCGCCACTACGGTCTGCGGCTGTCCGCCGATCCGCGCACCGGTGCGCGCACCGGTGTCGTGCAGCAGCGGATCAGCGGTCTGCTGCGGCACCGGCCGGAACCCGGGCTGGTGCTGCTGGCCGACCTGCGCCGGATCCACCGGCTGGCCGCCGGCGTGTCGCTGGACTGGGAGCTGCTGGCCCAAGGTGCGCAGGCGGCCAAAGATGCCGAGCTGCTGGGCCTGGCGTCGCGCTGTCACCCCGAGACGCTGCGCCAGATGCGTTGGGCCAACGCGATGCTCAAGGAGCTTTCGCCGCAGGTGTTGATGAACTGAGAGGCGAACGCGGTGGCCGCTGCTCGCCGCCACCGCGTTGCTCGCCTCCTCGCCGCCAGTGTGGCACGTGCGCGCCGGGCCGTCACTTCACCCGCGCCCGCCCGGATACCGGAACCGGTCCAGGTAGGCCTGCCAATCCCAGGTCGACAGGAACGCCTGGGCGGCCGCATAGCCGCTGTCGTACAGCTCTTCCAGGCGAGACCTGGGGACGTCGAAGTCGAGCACGCCGACGTTCGTCGATTCCACCGCGATGGCTCGGGCGGCGACCCACGGCTGGCTGAGATGGGTCTGGTCGTGGCCGGCCAGCATGGTGATCAGCAGGCTTTCCAACAGCGCCGTCTGCGGCAAGAAGCGCAGCGGTTTCAGGGCCGGCATCACCGCACCGATGCCCTCGGTGGGGCTCGGCATGACCGTGATCCCGAAGGTGGGCCAGCGCGGCGCCCGGCCGTCGGGCCGGTCGAAGGTGTCGATCGGGAAATTCGACAACACCCCGCCGTCGACCAGGGTGCAGGCGGTCCCGTCGGCTCTGGCCAGCTTGACCGGCCGGTAGAAGAACGGGATGGCCATCGAGGCGCGCACCGCGTCGGCCACCGGCTGCTCGTCGGGGTCCAGGCCGTAGAGCCGCCGGTAGTCCCACGGCAGCCGCACCAGCTGGGCCGCGGTGACGTCGGCCACGGTGACCACCAGTCGGCGGCGGCGCTCGTCGGGCAGATCGTCGCCGTCGAAGACGAGGTCGCCGAAGGTGCTGACCCCGAAGTTCTTCAGCTCGCTGCGAATCCAGTCGTGCGCGACGTCGCCGCGGTACATGCTGGTGTCCCGCGCCAGCCCCCACGCCGCACCCAGATAGGGCACCGGCCCGGCGTCGCGCCATTTGTGCAGCGGGACGGAGAAGGCGAGTTCCTTGACCTGCGCGCCGGTCAGCTCGCCGGCGTGGCAGCCGGCCGCCAGGATCGCCGCCACCACCGAGCCGGCCGAGACCCCGGAGACCCTTTTGATCGAATAGCCGGCATCCATCAGCGCCACGATGGCACCCACCAGACCGATGAACTTGACGCCGCCGCCGGAGAGCACCAGGTCCACCGGCTTCGCCGGCTCCGTCTTGGGCGTCACCTACTGCTCCGATGAAACCCATTGGTAGGGAAGGAATTTCCCGTCGAAGGTGACCACCACCCGGTCGCCGGACGGGTGTGGTTTCTTCTGCAGGTCGACACTGAAGTTGATCGCGCTCATGATCCCGTCGCCGAACTGCTCGGCGATCGCCTCTTTGAGGGCGCCGCCGTAGACCTGCAGGGCTTCGTAGAAGCGGTAGATGGTGGGGTCGGTCGGCACGGCGGCGGGCAGGCCGCCGCGCATCGGCGGCGCCGCCAGCACCGGCACCGCCGACTCGTCGAGGCCCAGCTTGTCGACGAGGATCCGGCCCAGCTCGGCCGGTATCGGGTGCTGTCCGAGCAGCGCCGAGGTGGTCCACAGCAGCGGGCGGCCGATGGCGTCGGCCAGCTCCTGCCAGGTCAGCCCTTGGCCAGCCGGGCGACGACGATCTGTTCGGTGAGTTGGTTTCTCGTCATGCGTCCCAGCATGCACGCCGCGTCGGGGGGTAGCCATGATCCGTTCCATGGCCGAGCCACTTGACCCGCTGCTGTTCTGACTATTCGGGTTTCGTGGCGGTGACGATCCGCGTCGAGAACCAGGGGCCGCCGTACCACATCCGCCAGCCGAGGTTGCGCCGCCGCACGTTGCGCCAGCCCAGCTCGCGCAGCCGGGCGGCGTGCTGACGCGTCTCCCACAGATCCGCGATGGCCAGCCGGCCACCCGGCCGCAGCACCCGCACCGCTTCGTCGAGCGCCTGGCGCCGGCCGGCGCGCGTCGGAATGTTGTGGATCGCGAGGTTGCTCACCACCACGTCGACGCTCTCGTCGGCCAGGGGCAGCGCGGTCATGTCGGCGGTGTGCAGCTCGACGCGGTCGGCGACGCCCTCGGCCGCCGCGTTGGCCAGCGTGGCGTGCTCGGAGTTGTCCGTCTGGTCCGCCTGCCACAGGTCGACGCCGATCGCCCGGCCCCGCGGCAACCGCTTGGCCGCGGCCAGCAACACCGCACCCCGACCGCAGCCGAGATCGAGCAGGGTTTCGTCGCCGGCGAGCCGCAGATCGCTCAGAATCCGGTCCCACACAACGAATTTCCCGGACCGCGTCGCGTACATGTACAACGCGGTGTTGGCCGCGATGCCGGCGCTCGACAGCGCGGCCAGCGCGGCCCTGCGCCGCTTGCCGCGCGCCCAGCTGATCCCGGCCCACACCGCCAGGCCGGCGGCCTGGGCGCCGATGCCTATCGCCTGCGCGCGTGCCGAGACCGTGTGAAAGGACCCGTCGACTCCGTATTCGCCCCGGTGGTCATGCACGCCCATCAGCTTACGACTCGGCAAGGCGCCGAACGTTTTTCGGCTGCGCGCTCACCAACGGCCGCGGTGCACGACCTCGGTGAACGGCCGGCGGTTCGGCTTGCGGATCGGGGTGAGCGGGCGATCGGCGGGATAGCCCACCCCGAGCAGGAACGCCACCAGATGACCGTCGGGCACGCCGAGGATGGCGCGCGCCTTGTCCTGATCCCCCACCGACGAATGCCCGGTCCCGATGCCCAGGTCGGTGGCCGCGATCATCATCGCCATGGTGGCCTGGCCGACGTCGTAGTTGTCGGTGACCACCCGGCGCTCGTCGGGCGGCTCGGGCACCACGATCGCGATCGCCGCCGGCGCCCCGGCGATGTGGCCGGCGCCCCGCCACACCGTGGACAGCTCCTGCAGCTGGGTCCGGTCGGTGACGATGACGAAGTCCCACGGCTGCCGGTTCTTCGCCGACGGCGCGCGCCAGCCGGCCTCCACGATGCGGTCCAGATCCTCCCCGGCAATCGCCCGCGGCTGGTACTCCCGCACATTGCGTCGCGCACAGATCGCGTCCCAAGCTTCCATGAAGCGTCCTTCCAGTGACTGTTCTCCCTGCTCAACCCGCGTAGGATGGCGTGAATTCCCGGATGGCGATGGCGCGGTCGCCCGCCGTCCGGCGCGACAAACGTGGGTAGACGGGTGCGGGCGCAGCCAAACACCCTGGCCCACAAATCAACACGCATCGCCCGGTTAGACGATGTGGAACCGGGGAAGCCGAGGTGAACCGACTCACCGGCCCGTTCGTGACAACCCCAATGGCCCCGAGTCAGAAAGGCGAGTAGCCGCCGTGGCAGAGAATCTGACACCGCACTTCGAAGAGGTACAGGCCCACTACGACTTGTCCGACGACTTCTTCCGGCTGTTCCTCGACCCCACCATGACCTACAGCTGCGCCTATTGGGATCGCAACCGCGACATCTCGCTGGAGGAGGCGCAGCTACGCAAGATCGACCTGTCACTGGGCAAGCTGGGGCTGCGGCCCGGGATGACGCTGCTCGACGTGGGCTGCGGCTGGGGCGCCACCATGCGCCGCGCCGTCGAGAACTACGACGTCAACGTCATCGGCCTGACCCTGTCCCGGCACCAGGCCGCCCACGTGCAGCAGCTGCTCGACGCGATGGACACCCCGCGCAGCAGGCGGGTGCTGCTGCACGGCTGGGAGGAGTTCGACGAGCCGGTCGACCGGATCGTCTCCATCGGCGCGTTCGAGCATTTCGGCTACGACCGCTACGACGACTTCTTCGCGACCGCCTACCGGGTACTGCCCGACGACGGGGTGATGCTGCTGCACACCATCACCATGCTGACCCCGGAGCAGATCGTGGAGCGCGGCCTGCCGCTCACCGAGGAGCAGACCAGCTTCAACGAATTCATCGCCACCGAGATCTTCCCCGGCGGGCAGCTGCCGGCCATCGAGGTCGTGGAGTTCCACTCCTCGAAGATGGGGTTCACCCTCAAACGCCGGCAGTCCCTGCAGCTGCACTACGCCCGCACGCTCGACCACTGGGCCGATGCGTTGCGCGCGCACCACAGCGAGGCCGTCGCGATCCAGTCCGAAGAGGTCTACCAGCGCTACATGAGGTATCTGACCGGCTGCGCCGACGCGTTCCGGGCCGGCTACATCGACGTCAACCAGTTCACGCTGGCCAAGTAACCCCCGCCCGTCGGTGCCCGGGTTTATCGTGACAGCGCAATGCCGCTTCACCTGCACCGTGCCGAGCGCACCGATCTGCTGGCCGACGGTCTCGGCGCGCTGTTGGCCAATCCACCGGCCGACCCGTTCGCCCTCGAGCTCGTCGTGGTGCCCGCGCGCGGGGTGGAGCGCTGGCTGAGTCAACGGCTGTCGCATGTGCTGGGCCGCGCCCGCGACGGGGACGGGGTCTGCGCCGGCGTGCAATTCCGCAGTCCCGGCTCGCTGATCGCCGAGATCACCGGCACGGCCGAGGACGATCCCTGGTCGCCGGACGCTCTGGCCTGGCCGCTGCTGGAGGCGATCGACTGTTCGCTGGACGAGCCGTGGTGCCGCACGCTGGCGACGCACCTGGGCCACTTCCACACCGGCGCCGAGGCCGAGCTGCGCCGCACCCGCCGCTACGAGGCGGCGCGCCGGCTGGCCGGGCTGTTCGCCGGCTACGCCCGGCAACGGCCGCGGCTGCTGGTCGACTGGCTCGACGGCGACCCGGGCGATCTGGACGAGGACCTGCGCTGGCAACCGCCGCTGTGGCGGGCGCTGGTGGCCCGGGTGGCCGCCGATCCACCGCACGTTCGGCACGCCGAAACCATCGCCCGGCTGCGGCGGGCGCCCAGCGACCTGCCGCAGCGGCTGTCGCTGTTCGGGCACACCCGGTTGGCGTGCACCGACGTGGAGCTCCTGGACGCGCTGGCCACCCACCACGACCTGCACCTGTGGCTGCCGCACCCGAGCGACCGGTTGTGGCGCGCGCTGGCCGGCACGCACGGCGTGATCCCCCGGCGCGACGACACCAGCCACCGCGCCGTCGCCCACCCGCTGCTGGCCACGCTGGGACGGGATCTGCGCGAACTGCAGCGCGGCCTGCCGGCGGATC
Source organism: Mycobacterium sp. MAC_080597_8934 (assembly GCF_000523975.1). Lineage (NCBI taxonomy): Bacteria > Bacillati > Actinomycetota > Actinomycetes > Mycobacteriales > Mycobacteriaceae > Mycobacterium > Mycobacterium sp. MAC_080597_8934. The sequence goes on from NZ_JAOS01000031.1 coordinate 170,120, forward strand.
CGCGGACCGACGAGTACCTGGCCGGCGACGCCCGCCCCGACACGCTGCTGGGCTGGCTGCAGTCCGACATCGCCGCCAATGCCGTTCGCCCGGTTGGCCGCTCGCTGGCCGCCGGGGACCGCTCGGTGCAGATCCACAACTGCCACGGGCCGGCCCGCCAGGTCGACGTGCTGCGCGAGGTGCTGCTGGGCCTGCTCGCCGACGACCCGACGCTGCAGCCGCGCGACATCCTGGTGATGTGCCCCGACATCGAAAGCTACGCGCCGCTGATCATGGCCGACTTCGGCCTCGGCGACGTGGTGCACGGCGCGCACCCCGCCCACCAGCTGCGGGTGCGGCTGGCGGACCGTTCCCTGATCCAGACCAACCCGCTGCTCGGGGTGGCCGCGCAGCTGCTAGCCCTGGCCGGCGGCCGGGTGCGGGCCAGCGAGGTGCTCAACCTGGCCCAGACGCCGGCGGTGCGCGCCCGGTTCGGCTTCACCGACGACGATCTGGACACCATCACCGGATGGGTCCGCCAGGCCAACATCCGCTGGGGGCTGGACCGGCAGCATCGGCGGCCCTACCACGTCGACTTCGTGCACAACACCTGGCGTTTCGGCATCGACCGGATACTGGCCGGCGTCGCGATGTCCGACGACTCGAACGCGTGGATCGACGCGACGCTGCCGCTCGACGACGTCAGCAGCAATCGTGTCCAATTGGCCGGCCAGCTCGCGGAATTCGTCGCCCGGCTGCAGCACGTCCTGGACTCGCTCACCGGTGCCCGGCCGCTGACCGAATGGCTCACCGCCGTCGCCGACGGCATCGCCCTGCTGACCCGGGTGCGCGATGCCGACGAATGGCAGAGCGGTCAGCTGCAGCGCGAGTTCGCCGCGGTGTCCGCGCAGGCCGGATCCCGCGCCGACACCGTGCTGCGGCTGCCCGACGTCCGCGCGCTGCTGACCCGGCACCTGTCCGGACGCCCGACCCGCGCGAATTTCCGCACCGGCACGCTGACGGTGTGCACCATGGTGCCGATGCGTTCGGTACCGCACCGGGTGGTGTGCCTGGTCGGTCTGGACGACGGGCTGTTCCCGCGGCTCGGTGTCGTCGACGGTGACGACGCACTGTCGCGCTGCCCGATGACCGGGGAGCGCGACATCCGTTCCGAGGACCGGCAATTGCTGCTCGACGCGATCGGCGCGGCCACCGAGAAGCTGGTGATCACCTACACCGGCGCCAACGAGTATTCGGGTCAGCCGCGCCCGCCGGCGGTGCCGCTGGCCGAACTGCTGGACACCCTCGACATAACCACCGCCGAGCCGGTGCGCGACCGCATCGTCGTGCGACATCCGTTGCAGCCGTTCGACATTCGCAACGTCATCCCCGACGAGCTGGTGCCCGGGGTGCCGTTCAGTTTCGACCCCACCGTGCTGCGCGCGGCGCGCGCGGCCACCGGCGAACACTGCGAGCCACCGAAGTTCATCTCCGCGCCGCTGCCGCCCCCGCCGCCCGCTGACGTAATCCTGGCCGATTTGGTCGGCTTCTTCAAAGACCCGGTGCAGGGGTTCTTCCGGGCCCTGCAGTTCACGCTGCCCCACGACGTCGACGGAGTGCAGGACGCGATGCCGGTGGACATCGACGCCCTGCAGGAGTGGACGGTCGGCGATCGGATGCTGCGCGACATGCTGCGCGGGATGACCCCGGAGGACGCGCGGCAGGCCGAGTGGCGCCGCGGCACCCTGCCGCCGGGACAGCTGGGCTGGCGCAGGGTGACCGAGATCCGCGACCAGGCAGCCCGATTGGCGCGGGAGGCGCACCAGCACCGGGCCGAGCAGCCGGGCGGCGCCCACGACGTCGACATCGATCTGGGCCGCGGGCGCCGGCTCACCGGCACGGTGACCCCGGTCTACGGCAACCGCCTGGTCGCGGTGACCTATTCGCGGCTGGACGGCAGGCATCTGCTCGAGTCGTGGATTCCGTTGCTGGCGTTGGCCGCTCACGATCGCGGCCGCGACTGGTCGGCGGTGTGCATCGGGCGGATGCGCCGGGGCACCGGCATCCGGGTGCAGCGGCTCGGGTCGCCGGACGACGATCCCGTCGAGCTGCTGCACGAGCTGGTGAGCATTTACGACGCCGGGCGGCGCGAGCCGATTCCGTTGCCGCTCAAGACCTCCTACGCGTGGGCGGCCGCCCGCTACGGCGGCGACGACCCGGTGGCCGAGGCCCGCTACCGGTGGAAGTCCAGCGACCGCTACCCAGGGGAGGACCAGGCGCCGGCGCATGTGCGGGCCTGGGGACGCGGTGCGCCGCTGGACGACCTGATGCAGCCGGTACGCCCGGGCGAGGAGTGCGACGGCGAGGACAACCGGCTCGGCGCCTACGCGGCCCGGCTGTGGCTGCCGATGTTGCGGGCCGAGCGGACGACGGCGTGATGGAACGCTTCGACCTGTTGGGCGCATTGCCGGCCGCGCGCTCCACCACGGTGCTCGAGGCCAGCGCGGGCACCGGAAAGACGTTCGCGTTGGCCGGGCTGGTGACCCGCTATCTCGCCGACGGCGCCGCGACCCTGGACCAGATGTTGCTGATCACCTTCGGCCGGGCCGCCAGCCAGGAGCTGCGGGAACGGGTGCGCTGTCAAATCGTCGACGCGGTAGCCGCTTTCGCCGACCCGTCGCGGGCCGCCGACAACGAGCTGGTGGCCTACCTGCTGGACGGCACCGAGGACCGGCTCGCCGCGCGGCGGCAACGCCTGCGCGACGCGCTGGCCGGCTTCGACGCGGCGACGATCGCCACCACGCATCAGTTCTGCCAGCTGGTGTTGCGCTCGCTCGGGGTGGCCGGCGACACCGCCGCCGGGGTGACCTTGCTGGACAGCCTCGACGAGCTGGTGGCCGAGATCGTCGATGACCTGTATCTGGCGCATTTCGGGCAGGACCGCGACGACCCGGTGCTGCACTATCGGGAGGCGCTGCGGTTGGCCCGCGACGTGGTCAACAACCCGTCGGCGCAGCTGCGGCCGCTGCACCCCGAGCCCGGTTCGCGAGCGGCGGTCAGCCTGCGCTTCGCCAATGACGTTCTGGCCGAGCTGGATACGCGCAAACGCCGGCTCGGCGTGCTGGGCTACGACGATCTGCTGACCCGGCTGGCCGACGCGCTGGCCACCGAGCACTCCCCCGCCCGGCTGCGCATGCACCAGCGCTGGCCGATCGTCATGGTCGACGAGTTCCAGGACACCGACCCGGTGCAGTGGCAGGTGATCGACCGCGCGTTCAGCGGCCGTTCGACGCTGATTCTCATCGGCGACCCCAAGCAGGCGATCTACGCGTTTCGCGGCGGTGACATCGTCACCTACCTGCGGGCGGCCGAGACCGCGGGGCAGAAAAAGACGCTGGACACCAACTGGCGCAGCGATTCCGCGCTGCTGCAGCGGCTGCAGGTGGTGCTGCGCGGCGCGCAGCTCGGTGACCCCACGATCGTGGTGAACGACGTCGCGGCGCACCACCGGGGTCACCGGCTGTCCGGGGCACCGCGCAACGACCCGTTCCGGCTGCGGGTGGTGTCACGAAACACGTTGGGACGTCGCGGTATTGCCAATCTTCCCATCGACGAGCTGCGCCAGCACATCGGCGCCGATCTCGCAGCCGACATCCGTGCGCTGCTGGCCGCCGGCGCCACCTTCGACGGGGAACCGTTGCGGGCGGGCGACATCGCGGTCATCGTGGAACGGCACCGGGACGCCCAGGCCTGTTTCACCGCGCTGTGCGACGCCGGCGTTCCCGCCGTCTACACCGGCAACTCCGACGTGTTCACCTCGCAGGCGGCCGAGGATTGGCTGTGCCTGCTGGAGGCGTTCGATCAGCCGCACCGGCCCGGCGTGGTGCGCGCGGCGGCGGCGACGATGTTCTTCGGCGAGACCGCCGAGACGTTGGCGGCCGGCGGTGACGCGCTGACCGACCGGATCGCCCAGACCTTGCGGGAGTGGGCCGGTCACGCCCGCGAACGCGGCGTCGCCGCCATCTTCGAGGCCGCCCAGCTGCTGGGGATGGGCAATCGGGTGCTCGGCTGGCAGGGCGGGGCGCGGCACATGACGGACCTGGCGCATCTCACCCAGCTGCTGGGCGAGGTGGCCCACCGCGAACACCACAACCTGCCCGCGCTGCGCGACTGGCTGCGCCGGCAGCGCGACGAGCGAAGCGGCGCGCCGGAACGCAATCGCCGGTTGGACAGCGACGCCGCCGCCGTCCAGATCATGACCGTCTTCGTCAGCAAGGGGCTGCAGTACCCGATCGTGTACCTGCCGTTCGCCTTCCACCGCAACACCACCGACAGCGACGTGGTGCTGTTCCACGACGAGGACGGCACCCGCTGCCTCCACGTCGGCGGCAAGGACAGCCCCGACTTCAAAACCGTTGAGCGGCTTGGCCGTAAGGAGGACGCCAGCGACGACAGCCGGCTGACGTACGTCGCGTTGACCCGAGCGCAGGCCCAGGTGGTGGCGTGGTGGTCACCGGCCTACCACGAGCCCAACGGCGGCCTGTCCCGGCTGCTGCGGGGCCGCCGGCCCGGCGAGCCGGTGGTGCCGGACCGCTGCGAGCCGGCGAAGATCTCCGACGAGGATGCCCTGGCTCGGCTGCGCGAGTGGGAGGCGGCCGGCGGCCCGGTCATCGAGGAGGCGGTGCCGGCGCCGGCGCCGCCGCTGCCCGGTGTGCCGGTGCCGGCACGGCTGGAGAACCGCCACTTCCACCGCGGCATCGACACCGGTTGGCGGCGCACCTCCTATTCCGGCCTGATCCGGCAGGCCCAGCCCAGCGGGGTGGGCAGCGAACCCGAGGCCGCCGGGCTCGACGACGAGGTCGGCGACATTCTTCTGGCCCCGGCGACATCCGTCGGCGATGTTGCCTCGCCGATGGCGGACCTTCCGGCGGGCGCCACCTTCGGCACCCTGGTGCACGCCGTGCTGCAGACGGCCGACCCGTTCGCCCCCGACCTGGCCGCCGAGCTGACCGCCCGGATCCGGGAGCACTCGGTGTGGTGGCCGGTGGCCGCGACCCCCGAAGACATGGCCGCGGCGATGGTGCCGATGCACGACACACCGCTGGGCCCGCTGGCCGGCGGCCTGACGCTGCGCCGGATCGGGTTGTCGGATCGCCTGTGCGAGCTGGACTTCGAGCTGCCGCTGGCCGGCGGCGATCGGCGCTCGGCCCCGCCGGAGGTTCGGCTGGCCGATCTGGCGCCGCTGTTGCGCGCGCATCTGCCGGCCGACGATGTGCTGGCCTGCTACGCCGACCGGCTGGCGGACCGCTCCCTCGGCGCCGAACCGCTGCGCGGATATCTGACCGGCTCGATCGACGCCGTGCTGCGGATCCCGGACGGGGCGGGGCACCGCTACCTGGTGGTGGACTACAAGACCAACCGGCTCGGTGATGCGCAGCGCCCGCTGACCGCCGCCGATTACGACCGGCCCCGGATGGTGGAGGCGATGTTGCACTCGGATTATCCGCTGCAGGCGCTGCTGTACAGCGCTGTGCTGCACCGGTTTCTGCGCTGGCGGCTGGCCGGCTACGATCCGGACCGCCATCTCGGCGGCATCCTCTATTTGTTCGTGCGGGGCATGTGCGGCCCGGACACGCCGGTGCGCGACGGTCACCCGTCGGGTGTCTTCGGTTGGCGTCCGCCGTCGTCGTTGATCACGGCGCTGTCCGACCTGCTGGATGCCCAGGGGGTGGCGGTGTGACGGCGGACCTGTTGCCGGAGCGGGTGTTTGACGCCGGGTCGCTGAGCCCGTTCGCCGACGCCGGCATCTTCGAAGCGGCCGATATCCATGTGGCGCAACGGCTTACCGCGCTCACCGGCGAGTCCGACGATCGGGTGGCGCTGGCCGTCGCCCTGCTGGTGCGCGCGCTGCGGGGCGGTTCGGTGTGCGTCGATCTGCGGGCGGTGCCGGCGCAGGTCGGCGCGGCGGACCTGCCCTGGCCCGCCGCCGGCGATTGGCTGGCCGCGGTGCGGGCCAGCCCGCTGCTCGGGCCGCCGCCGGTGCTGCGATTCTTCGGCGATCTGCTCTACTTCGACCGGTACTGGCTGGAGGAAGAGCAGGTGTGCACCGATCTGCTGGCCCTGTCGGCGTCGGCGGGTGATGTCGAATCATCGTGCTATGAAAGGCTTTTCCCGCCCGGCTACGAAGAACAGCGGGCGGCAGCCCGGATCGCGGTGTCCCAGGCGCTGACCGTGCTGACCGGCGGGCCGGGCACCGGCAAGACCACCACGGTCGCGCGGCTGCTCGCCCTGCTGGTCGAGCAGGCCGAGCGCGCCGGTGAGCCCCGGCCGAGGATCGCGCTGGCCGCCCCGACCGGGAAGGCGGCCGCGCGGCTGGCCGAGGCGGTGGCCGCCGAGATCGAGCACCTTGACCCAGCCGACCGGGCGCGGCTGGCCGGGCTGGCCGGCACCACGCTGCACCGGCTGCTGGGGTCGCGTCCCGATACGTCGGTGCGGTTCAAGCACAATCGCGGCAACCGGCTGCCGCACGACATCATCGTGGTCGACGAGACGTCGATGGTGTCGCTGACCATGATGGCCCGGCTGGCCGAAGCCGTCCGGCCGGACACCCGGCTGATCCTGGTCGGCGATCCCGACCAGTTGGCCTCGGTGGAGGCGGGCGCCGTGCTGGCCGATCTGGTCGACGGGCTGGCCGGCCGCGCCGGGGTGCGGGTCGCCGCGCTGGCCACCCCGCACCGGTTCGGCACCGCGATCGGCGCGCTGGCCGCGGCGATCCGGGTGGGCGACGCCGACCGGGTGCTGGAGTTGTTGGCGGCCGGCGGGGAGCACATCGAGTGGGTGGATTCCGAGCGCCCGGCCGACCGGCTGCGCGAGGTGCTGGTGTCGCACGCGCTGCGGTTACGCTCGGCGGCGCTGCTGGGCGCGGCTCAGGCCGCGCTGGCCACGCTGGACGAACACCGGCTGCTGTGTGCGCACCGCGACGGGCCGCACGGGGCGGTGCGGTGGAACACGTTGGTGCACAACTGGATTGCCGAAGCAACCGGTCAGCCGGCCTGGTCGCAATGGTATGCCGGGCGTCCGCTGCTGGTGACGGCGAACGACTACGGGCTGCGCCTGTACAACGGCGACACCGGCGTGACGGTGGCCGGTGCGGACGGGCTGCGGGCCGTCATCGCCGGTGCGGCCGGCCCGCTGGACTTCGCCACCAGCCGGCTGGGCGAGGTGGAGACGATGCACGCCATGACCATCCACAAGAGTCAGGGCAGCCAGGCCGACGAGGTGACGGTGCTGATACCGCCGGAGGATTCGCGGCTGCTGACCCGGGAACTGTTCTACACGGCGGTGACCCGGGCCAAGACCCGGGTGCGGGTGGTGGGGCCCGAGGCGTCGGTGCGGGCCGCGATCGAGCGCCGGGCGATCCGGGCCACCGGGTTGCGGCAGCGGCTGCGGGCGGTCGGGTGACGGCCGGCATGGGCGACCAGGACGCCCCGGCATCGCGGCGGGCTCACATCCTGCGCCTCGCCGTGTTCGCCGGCTTTCTGGCCGTGGTGTTCTATCTGGTGGCGGTGGCGCGGGTGATCGACGTCGGCGAGATCCGGGCCGTGGTGTCGGCCACCGGCCCGGCCGCGCCGCTGACCTACGTGGTGGTCTCGGCGGCCGCCGGCGCGTTGTTCGTGCCGGGCTCGATACTGGCCGCGGGCAGTGGGTTGCTGTTCGGTCCGCTGCTGGGCGTCTTCGTGACGCTGGGCGCGACGGTGGGCACCGCGACCGCCGCGAGTTTCGTCGGGCGGCGGGCCGGCCGCGACAGCGCCCGGGCGCTGCTGGGCCCGGCGCGGGCCGACCGCGTCGACGCCCTGATCGGGCGCGGCGGCCTGTGGGCGGTCGTCGGGCAGCGCTTCGTGCCGGGCATCTCGGATGCGCTGGCCTCTTACGCCTTCGGGGCGTTCGGAGTTCCGTTGTGGCAGATGGCCGTTGGCGCGTTCATCGGTTCGGCCCCGCGCGCCTTCGCCTACACCGCGCTGGGCGCATCGATCGGGAATCGGTCCTCGCTGCTGGCCTATGCCGCGATCGCGGTGTGGTGCGTGAGCGCGATCGTCGGCGCGTTCGCCGCGCATCGCGGTTACCGACACTGGCGTGGCCGGCCCAGGGACGAGGGCCGCTGACCGACCGCCGTTGTCAGCGGGCCGGTCCCAGCATCGTCTTCCACCCCTCGTCGCCGATGGTGGCCGAATTGGCCACCGAATACACCACCCCGTCGGGGCCCACCACCGTGCCGCTGCGCACGTCGTAGAGCGCGCTGGGGGTGTACGTGCACGGGTTGGGCTGCTGCCCGTTGCACACCACGCTGCCCGATCCCGGCCGCTGCAGCGGGTCGCTGATCGGCGGTGGGGTGCCCGGCAGCCGGTCGGCGGGCAGCGGATTGAGGCCGTTGTCGACCGAGGGTGCGGGGATCACCAGGCCCGGCTTCACCGGTTGGTCACACCGCGCGCTCGGCGCGGGACAGGTCAGTATCTGGTCGGGGTCGCCGTACCAGGGGTTGGTGCCCTGCGGCACATAGGGTGCGGTGCTGCGGCACTCCCGCGGTGTGGCCGCCCGCTTGCCCGGCACGTCCACGCACGGGTAATTGCGGGCTCCCCGAACGACATTGGTGGCGTCCATCGGGATCTTGCAGTAGGTGCCGGCCGGCAGCGGCGCCGTGCTGGTGTCCGCCGGGGCGCGCCACTGCGATGCCGGCAGGAAACCGGTCAGGCAGGGCGGCGGCTGGTTGAGCGAGATGGCGCCGACGCCCAGTGCGGCCTGGCCCGGCGATTGCGCGGTCACCGACTGGGCGATCGCGCCGGACTGCGGCAGGAACACCAACGCCTGCTCGACGCCGTTGTGATAGCGCTTGAGCATGTCGATCACGACCTCGAGATTGGCCAGCGTCTGCGGCAACGACTCCCGCACGCCGCCGAACGTGGCCCGCACCTGCTCGGCCGTCGGCGCCGCGTTGGCCAGGATGCTGCGCAGCGCCGGATCCTGCCGCGCGGTCTGGGCGGCCAGCGTGTTCAGGTTGGCGGCCCAACGCCCAAGCGAGTCAGCGGAATCGGCCTGGCTGTCGATGATCGGCGCGGAGCGCTCGATGATGTCGTCGACGTCGTCGATGCTGCCCCGGAAGTCGTGGGCGATCGCCTGGGTGGCATCCACCAGGCGCCGCAGCGACGGCCCCAGGCCGCCGACCGCCTGGGAGGTTTCGTAGAGCAGCGAGGCGATCTTGTCCCGGGACAGCACCGCCAATCCGCGGTTGGCGGCGTCCAGCGCGGGACCGATCTGGCTGGGCACCGTGCTCTTGTGGATGGTCTGCCCGTCGGCCAGATACGGTTCCCGCCCGGCGGTCGAGACCAGGTCGACGTACTGCTCGCCCACCGCCGAGACCGAATGCACGTGGGCGGTCGCGTCGGCCGGGATCCGATACCCGTCCTCGATGCTCATCGTCGCCCGCGCGCCGCGCTGGGTCGGCTCGACGCCGGTGACCTTGCCGATGGTGATTCCCCGGTAGGTGACGTTGGCGGTCCGGTACAGGCCGCCGGATTGCGGCAATTCGGCGTACAGGGTGTAGCGGCCGATGCCGGCCAGGCTCGGGATCCGCAGGTAGTACCAGCCGAGGACGACCACCGCGGCCACCGCCACCGCCGTCAACAGCACCAGCTGAGTTTTGATCAGGCGGGGCAACATCTTTCATTCGCCCCTTTCCACCAGCGGTCCGCCGGGAGCGTCGTTGGGGTTGGGCGTGTAGCGGACGTCGGGGATCATCGTGGCGGGGTCGCGCCCCCAGGACTGCTCGAGCGCGCGCAGCGCGCCGGACAGGCCGGTGCCGGTGAGCATGGTGTTGTCGATGGTGGACAGCGTCAGGTCGAGCGCGGCCGAGACGTTGACGTAGTCGCCGCGGATCACCTGGGAGACGTCGTCGATGTTGAACGGGGCCGTCAGCCCCAGCTTCAGCGCGCCGGCCAGGAAGGGGGCGGCCGGGACGAGCTGGCGCAACGGCCGTTGCAGCGACAGCAGGCTGCGGTAGAGGTTGGCCCGGGCGTCGGTGAGCGCCCGATCGGCCGCGTCGCTGAATCGGCCCAGCGATTCGGTGGCGTCGGCGAAAAGTTCGCGGGTATCGGCGAAATGCCGGATCAGCGGCGGCAGCTCGGTCAGCACCCGGTCCAGGGTGTCCCTGCGGTTGGCGAACACGGTCAGCAGTTCGTTGCTCGAATCGATCGCCCGGGTGAGGTCGTCGCGTTGTCGGCTCAGCTCGGTGATGAAAGTGTCTAGCCGACCGAGGAATTCGCGGATCTGCCCGGCGTGCCCGTCCAGGATGTTGAGCACCTCGGTCTGAATGGCGTCGAGGTTGGCGATGCCGCCGCCGTTGAGGATCACCGCGACGCTGGCCAGCGTCCGTTCGACGGTGGGATAGGCCGACGAGTTCTGCAGCAAGATGGTGTCGCCGCTCTTCAATCGTTGCGCGGACGGGTTTTTCGGCGCGGCCAGCTCGACGTGCTGGGTGCCCAGCAGGCTGGTCTGGCCGATCTTCGCGGTGGCGTTGGCCGGCAGCCGCACGCCCGGATCGAGGTCCAGCCTCAGCGTGGCGACCCAATCCTTGAGCGTGATGGCGCGCACGGTGCCGACCCACACGTCGGCCACCCGGACCCGGCTGTTGGTGTTCAGCGCCAACGTGTCGGGCATCTGCACGTAGATCGTCATGTGGTCGCCGCCGGTGCCGCGGCCGACCGGCAGCGGCACGTCGGCGATGCCCCGCCAGGTGCACGACGTCAAGATCGCCGCCAGCGCGACCACCAGCGCGCGCCGCCCCGCGACGGCGATCCGGCGCATCACCGGCCCGGCCCCGGCGATGTGGGCCGCGAAAACCACGGCGGCGACGGCGGATTCGACTCGTCGTAGGCGTTCGGCGGCCCGGTGGCGGTGACCCCCGGCGGCGGCGGCGCGGCGTCCGGGCCCCCCATGAGCTCGGCCAGCGATTCGGGGGTGAGCATGCCGGCGGTGAACGGCTGGACGTCGGTGCCCTGCATTCCGGGCGCGACCACCCACCCCGGCTCGTGGTTGCCGTGGGAGAACGGGGTGTCGCGGGAGAAGATTCCCGGGACGGTGGTGTCTTTGTATCCGGGCGGCGGGCGCAGTCGCTCCTCGGAGTAGGCCACCTCCTTGGGCAGGGTGGCCGCCGAGTTGAACGGGTTCAGGCCGGCCGGTGGGTAATTGAACTTGATGGCGTCGAGGACCGGGGCCAGATACTGTGCGCACAGTTCGGCCGAGTCCTGGTAGCCCAGCCGGCTGCCGGCCTGAATGGCGCTGCACAGGAAGTGAATCGGGTTGGCGAAGTTGGGGAACACGAACAGGCCGACCAGCGAGCTGTGCGCCGGCTGGTAGAGGTTGTTGAAGTTGCCGGCGAAGGTGGGCAGCACGTGCAGCGCGGTTTCCAGGCCGTCGCGCGGCTCGGGCTGCAGGATCGTGGTGGTCACGTCGGCGAGGTTGCCGACGTCGTGGGTCAGTGCGGATCCGTTGTCGTTCACGAACTTTCGGGCCGCCTCTAGCACCTGGTCGAGGTGGGTGATGGTGTCGCTCACCTGGTGGTCGGATTGGGTGAACCAGTCGGTGAACTGGGCCAGGTTGTCGTTGAGTGCGACGAACTGTTGCTTGTGCTGGTACAGCGCGGTGACGAACCGGGCCAGGCTCTTGGTGATGGCGACGAAATCGCCGCGGCCCTCGTTGAGCGCGGTCAGCGCCTGCGACAGGCTGTTCAGGGTCTCGTTGACCTGTTTGCCCTTGCCGGACAGGTTGTCGGCGGCCGATTCGATGATGTCGCCGAACGGCCCCGCCGGCTGCTGGGGGGTGGGGCCGAGCTGGCGCAGGATGGCGTTGATGGAGTCCCGCAGTTGATCCCACTCGACGGGCACCCGGGTGCGTTCGATCGGGATGACCGCGCCGTCGCGCAGCACCGGCCCGCCGGTGTAGGGCGGCGACAGCTGGATGGTGCGCGAGGCCACCAGGCTGGGGTTGAGGATCGACGCGGTCGCGTTCGCCGGGATCCGGTATTTGTTGTTGTAGTGCAACGTGACTCGCATCTTGTCGCCGGCCGGCTCGATCTTGTCGATCGAACCCACCCGCACGCCCATGATCTGCACCCGGTCTCCGGGATACAGCGCCAGCGTCTCGGAGAAGTAGGCCACGACGGTGGTCGTGGTGAGCTTGCGGTACAGCTGGACGCCGGCGACGGCCGCGATGAAGACGAAGACCGCCGCCAGCGCCGCGATCACCAGCATCCGGGCGGACACCTTGGGCAGCCGCAGGTTTCGGATGTCGAAGATGGTGCTCATCGGGTGCTCCCCCCTGTCGCGTCGGGTGGGTTCTCGGTGCGCGCCCCCGGTGGGGCGTGCGCCGGCAGCGGCACCGGGGTGCCGGGGACGTCGGGCGGGGCCTCACCCGGGCGTCCCGCGCTCGGCACCCCGTGCGACGGCGGCGGCCCGTCCGGCGCCGGCTGCGACGTCTCGACATCCAGCGGGGCCGGGAAGCCGTCGGGGACCGGGCCGAACGGCCCCTGACCGGAAAGGGCGCACGGCAACGGGTTTCCCGGCCGCGGCGGGCTGTCGGCGGCCGGCGTGTACGAACAGGGCGACCCGGGTGGGACGGCCGGCCCGGGATGGTCCGGGGTGCCCTCGGCCACCGGCGGGGCCGGCGGTGGCGCGCCGTTGGGCAACCGGGTGCCGTTGGGGTCGGGCCAGCGGAACGCCGGCAGCCCGGCGCTGCGCCAGAAGTTCTCCGGGTCGATGCCCCGTTTCTTGAACGCCGCGTCGACCCACGGCTGAAGTACTTGGTAGGGAAGCAGATTCGCCACGATCGCCTTGAAGAACGGGCCGGAGGCGACGGCTTCGGTCAGGGATGCGGTGTACCTGCTGACCAGCACGAGCACATCGGAGAGTTCCTTCTTGCGCTTGACCAGCTCGTCGCTGACGGTGCCCAGCTGCCGCAGGACCCGGTGCGCATCGGGGTTTTCCTTGATGAATCCCGACACCTGGGTGGACACCGCCGACACGTTGCTCAGCAGGGCGCTCAGCGCCTGGCTGCGCTGCCGGAACGCGGCGAGCAGGGTTTTGGCGTTGACCAGCAGGGCGTCGACCTGCCCGCTGCGGTCGCCGAGCACGCGGGTGATCTTGTCGGCGTTGGTCAGCAGTTGTTTGATCTGTTCGTCCCGGTTGCCGATGGTGCCGGAGAATCTGGCCACCCCGTCGAGGGCGGCCTTCAGGTGCGGCGCGGTCTGATCGAAGGTCTCCGACAACACGTTCAACGACCGCTTGACGACGTCGATGTTCCAGTCCGTGGCCGCCTTGGTGACGTCGACGAACGCGTCGTAGATCTGGTAGGGCGTGGTGGTCTGCCCGGACGGGATTATCCCGTTGGGCGGCAACGGATCCGCGCCGCGCGGCTGGATGGCCATGTTCTTGCGTCCCAGGAAGGTGTCGGTGCGGATCGCCGCCCGGCTCTGCGCGCCGATCGTCTTGCCGGGCATCGAGAAGCCGACCAGCACCCGGTCGCCGCGGATCACCAGCGAACTCACCAGTCCCACGTTCACCCCGGCGATCTGCACCTTGTCGCCGACGTTGATACCGCCGGCGTCGGTGAATTGCGCGTAGTAGGTCGGCGTGGCGAACAGCATCGGCACGCTGGTGAAGCTTTGTCCCACACCGACAACCAGCACCGTCACCAGCGCGCCCATCAGGCCGACCCGGGTGCGGTTGAACTCGGTCAGCGTCCTCATTGCGGCGTGCACCTCCCGGTCGGCTGTCCGAAGAGCTTGATGGTGCGCACCGGACCGCCGGGCTGTAATCCGTTGACTTTGATCGAGATGTCACACAGGTAGAAGTTGTAGAAGTCGCCGTAGATGCCGCCGGCGCGGCCGATGACGCGGAACGCGCCCGGCAGTTTCTCCAGCACGTTGTCGACGGTGGGCAGGTCGTTGATGAGCGCTTGCTGGATGCCCTCGAGGTGTCCGAGGGTGCCGTGCAGCGACGGCCGGTCCTCGCCGAGCAGCCCGGCCACGGTTGCAGCCGCGTCGCTGATGTGTGCCGCGGCCGCGGCCAGCGGGTCGGCCCGGTTCTTCAATCCGGTGATCAGCAGTTCCAACTTGTCGACCGTTCGGTCGAACTCCTTCTCGTGCTTGACGGTGGTGGCGAGCACGGTGTTCAGGTTGTTGATCACCTCGCCGATCGCCTTGTCGCGGTCGGCCAGCGCGGCGGTCAGCGCCGCGGTCTGGTCGAGGATGTCGGCGATGGTGGCGCCCTGTCCCTGGAACACGGTGATGATGGACTGGGCGATGCTGTTGACCTTGTTCGGGTCCAAGGCCTGGAACAGCGGCCGGAATCCGCCGATCAGCGCGTCGAGATCCAACGCCGGCTGGGTGTGCTCGACGGGGATGCGGCCGCCCGGGGGCAGCCGGCGGCCGCTGGTGCCGCGCTTGAGTTCCAGATAGCGGTCGCCGATCAGGTTGAGGTAGCGGATCGACGCGGTGGTGCCCTGGTCCAGTGCCAGTGAGCGGTCCACGTTGAACTCCACCAACACCCGGCTGTCCTTGTCGGAAAGCGTCACGGCGGCGACCTTGCCCACCTCCACCCCGGAGGCGCGCACGAATTGCCCGGCCCGTAACCCGCCGGCGTCGGTGAACACCGCGGAGTAGCCGGTGGTCCGATCGAATCGGACCTGGCCGAACACGACGATGATCATCACTGTGAACATCGCCAGCACGGACCAGAAGACGACGAGTTTGACTGCGGTACCGGTGATTCTCATGGGTTGATCGTGTTCTCCCCGTACTGGCGGCCCCAGACGAATTCGGTGGCCAGCGGCTGACCGATCTCGAGGTGGTTGTAAGGAGCCAGGCTGGCGCCGGTGTCCATCACCAGATACGGCGCGGGCCACAGGTCCCGGGTGATCTTCTGCCAGCAGCCGGGCCGCCCGCCCGGGCCGCCGTGCGCGTTCACCCGCGGCAGGTTGTCCGGGTACACATAGGGATTCGGCGCGCCGACGATCGATCCGGCCGCCGCCAGCGAATAGCCGTTGCCGCCGGCCGCTTTGGCGACCTCAGGGGCGGCGTCGTGGAAATTGCGGATCATGCAGAACAGTTCGGGGCTGTAGGTGTCGAGCAGCTCGGCGGTGGGCACCAGGTCCGCCGCCCCGCGCGCCAGATACGGTCCGCCGCGGGCGAAGATGTCCTCGCCCGCATGGCCCACGCCGACGGCCGCCAGCAGCGCGGCGTCCAGGTCGCCCTGTTGCCGGGTCAGCGTCCGCGCGGTGGTCACCGCGTTGGACAGGAAGTCCAACAGGTCGGGTGCGGCCTTGGTGTACACGCCGGCCAGGTCAGCCAGGCGGCGCACGTCGTAGCGGATCTGCGGCATTCGCGGATTCAGCCGGGCCAGAATCTGATTGCCGTTGACGATGGATTCGCCGAACTTGCCGCCCAGCCCGTCCAGCGCCTGCGCCAGCGCGGACAGCGTGGCATTGAGCTCTACCGGGCTCACCTTCTCCGCGATCGAGGTGACCGTCTCGAACAGGGTGTTGAATTCGGTGGTCACCGACCGCGCGTCGATCACGTCGCGGGGCGAGATCGGCTGCCGCGACGGGTTTTCCGGGGCGCTCAACGACACGTACTTGTTGCCGAACAGCGTGGCCGCCTCGATGGTGGCCACCACGTTCGCCGGAATCAGGTTGACATAGCGCGGATCGACGTCCAGCACCAGTTTGGCGGCGGGGGCGCCGTCGCGCTCGATCTCCGAGATGTCGGCCACCCGGCCGATCGCGACGCCGTTGTAGGTGACCTTGGATCCCGTCTCCATCACCAGGCCGGCCCGGGTGGCGACCATGGTGAGCTTGGTCTTGGGGGTGAAGTCCCCGCGAAATTGCAGGTATACCAAGGTCAGAACCAGCGCGCAGGCCAGCAGCAGGAGCACCCCCTCGACGTACACCCAGGCGCGTCGGCCCCGCTGCGGCACCGGTGTGGTCATCGCGCTCACACCGTCAGGTTGAAGTTCGGGTCGCCGCCGTAGAGCGCCAACTGGGCGAGCAGGACCACCACCACCACCGAGACCAGGGAGAACCGCATCGATCGGCCCACCGCGTGCCCGACGCCGACCGGGCCGCCGCTGGCGGTGTAGCCGTAGTAGCAGTGGGTGATCATCACCACCACCGCGATGATGACGACCTCGAACACCGACCAGCCCACGTCCTCGGGGCGCAGGAAGGTGCGGAAGTAGTGCTCGTAGGTGCCGTTCGACTGGCCGTAGAACACGGTCGTGACGACCTGTCCGGAGGTGAAGGCCATGTCCAGGGCCAGCGCGTACAGGGGCACGATCACCGCCAGCCCGCCCAGGATCCGGGTGGACACCAGGAACGAAATCGATTTGATGCCCATGACTTCCAGCGCGTCGATCTCCTCGCTGATCCGCATGGCGCCGAGCTGGGCGGTGGCGCCCGCGCCGACCGTGGCGGCCAGCGTCACCCCGGCGACGATCGGTGCGGCGATGCGGGTGTTGGCCAGCGCGGCGAAGAACCCGGTGAACGCCTCGACGCCGATGTTGCCCAGCGACGCGAAACCCTGGATGGCGATCAGCGAGCCGCCGGACAGGGTGACGAAGCCGATGATCGCCACGGTGCCGCCGATGACGGCCATCGCGCCCGTGCCCATGCCGATCTCGGCGACCAGGCGCAGCGTCTCGCGCCGGTAGTGGCGCAACGCCCAGCCGATCTGGCCGACGCTGATGCGGGCGAACCGCGCGAAAATGCCGATCTGCCAAAGCCTTCGGACGGTGCCGCCGCCGTAGCGGTCGAGGTTGGCGGCGGTTCGCGGATAGCGGGCGCGCAGGGCGCCGGGCGCGGAGATCGCTGCCATGTCAGCGGCCCGTCCCGAACCGCACGCCGATGGTGGTCAGCACCACGTTGACGGCGAACAGCGCGATCACGCACAACACCAGCGTCTCGTTGACGGCGGTGCCCACCCCCTTGGGACCGCCCTTGGTGGTCAGTCCCCGATAGCAGCCGACCAGGCCGGCGATGGTCCCGAAGGTGGCCGACTTGACCACCGAGATCACCACCTCGGGCAGGCCGGTGATCAGGGTGAGGGTGCCGACGTAGGCGCCCGCCGAAATGTGTTGGATGAAAACGCCGAACACGAATCCGCCGACCAGGCCGATGGTGATCACCGCACCGTTGAGCAGGGTGGCGACGATGGTGGCGGCGACCACCCGGGGCACCACCAGCCGGTGGATGGGGTCGATGCCCAGCACCTCCAGCGCGTCGATCTCCTCGCGGATGGTGCGCGCTCCCAGGTCCGCACAGATCGCCGTGGAGCCGGCGCCGGCGATCACCAGCACCGTGGTCAGCGGCCCCAGCTGCGTCACCGCGCCCAACGCCGCACCGGCGCCGGAGATGTCGGCGGCGCCGAACTCGGCCAGCAGGATGTTGAGGGTGAAGATGATCAGCACGGTGAGCGGGATCGCGACGGCGAGGGTGGGCAGCAGCGAGACGCTGGTGATGAACCAGCCCTGCTCGATGGTCTCCCGCCACTGGAAGGGCCGCCGGAACAACGCCTTGCCGGTCAGCACGCACGTCCTGAAGAAGCCGCCGACCGCGTCGATCCCGGGCTGAATCTGGCCCCGCAGGTAGTTCGCGATCACGGCTTGGCTGCTCATCGCCGCTCCAGCGCGCCGATCATGGTGGCGTTGGCGAGTTCGAGGACCTCGCGGGCGCCGCGGCCCGCCTCGTCCGCATCGCCGGCACAGATCGCCTGGGCCAGTGCACGATACGCGTCGGTGCGGTTGATCTCGGCGGGAATCGCGGCGGCCAGCACACCCAGAGCTCGCTCGTAGGCCGCGCGGAAAGGGTTGTACATCAGCCGGAATACGATCGAGCCGGAGCTGTCGACCATGTGATCCCAGAACTCGAGAGTGCCGCGATGCCACTCGACCGCGCTGTGCGAGGCCTCCAGCCGGCGCAGCGAATCGTCGAGCAGCGCAGCCAGTTCCGGGCCGTGCTGTTCGGCGGCCAGTTCCGCGACCTTCGGACCGATCCGCAGCCGCGTCTCCAGAATGCTGCGGAACACCCCCGCGTCGAGTTCGCCGTCGCGAAACACCAACTGCGGCAACAGGTCAAGACCGGCGTGCCGCCGGAAGTCGCGCACCGTCGTGACGCCGCCGTGGCGCACCTCGACGAGGCTGGCCGCCGACAGCCGCTTGAGCGCCTCGCGGACGGCGGGGCGCGACACCCCGAAGACCTCCGCCAGCCGGCGCTCGCTGGGCAACGCCGAACCCGCTGGCAGCTCACCGCTGAGCACGTCGGTGGCGATCTGGTCGAAAACCGCTTCGGGCACCGATCGGCGAATCACCGGCTGCAGCGCCATGCGGCCAGTGTGGCGGGCCGACGGCCAGTCAGGTGGTCAGACCACCGGCGTGTCGCGCATCTTTCCGCGACTCACCCAACCCGCCGGCAAGCGCGCGATACCAATTATTGGCATGGTGAGCGTTGTGGGGTAAAAACACGTCTTTCAGCCTCGACGAGCACTACAGCGCCTTTCGAGAGCGAGGTCGCCTCGGGACGCTACCGGTCGGCCAGTGACGTCGTGCGCTCCGCGCTACGGCTGCTCGAGGATCGCGAAACCCAGCTACGGGGGCGCTGCGCGAAGCTCTCGAAGCCGGCGAACGCAGCGGCACCTCGACGCCGTTCGACTTCGACACGTTCCTCGACCGTAAGCGGACCGAAGCTTCGGACGGCCGTTGAGCAGCCGACACCTTCTCTCGCCGCCGGGTAACATCCTCTTCTACCGGGTGACTGCTTTCTGTGCCGGCATCGTGCGGCGTTAGGTTCGACACCATGGCGCAACGGATCCTGGTGATCGGAGCCGGCATTGCGGGCCTGGCGACGGCGGTGGCGATGCAGCGGCGCGGATACGCAGTCACCGTCGTCAAGGAGCGCACCGACACGTCCTCGGGCGCCGGGATCAGCATCTGGCCCAACGCGCTGGCCGCGTTGGACCGCATCGGCGTCGGCCAGGCTGTCCGCGATGCCGGCGGCCGCATCACGGCGGGCGCGTTGCGTTGGCGAGACGGCTCGTGGCTGCGTCGGCTGGCTTTCACCCTGCCGAAAGGCTAGGCCTTCTGGTCTACCGCCGCTGCGCGGCGACGAACAGGTTCCCCGGCACGAAGTCGCGGACCTCGGCCGGCGCCGGCCGCCCGTAGCCGGCCATCAGCTCGTCCGACGGCGTCACGCGCACGTCCCAGCCGTGCCGGCCGAACCACTCACCGACGTCCTCGCGTTCCTCGAAGTACCACAGCTCGTCGGTTCTGGGCACCGCCCGATCCGGATCGATCCGTGCCATCAGGGCCTGGATCCGGTCCATCCGTTCCCGGCGCTTGGCGCGGGCCTGCGGGTCGAGGAACTTGGGCCCCAACGCCTCCACCGCGACCCGGCTGCCGGCGACGGTGAGGCCCTGAATGCGGTCGAACAGCAAGTCCTGGGCGGCAGCCGGCAGATACGGCATCAGCCCCTCGGCCGACCACACGCTGGGCGCCGACGCGTCAAACCCGGCCTGCCGCAACGCTTCCGGCCAGTCGTGGCGCAGATCCACCGGCACGGCGACCCGGTTGCAGGCGGGCTGCGCCCCGTGTTCGGCCAGGGTGGACTCCTTGAATTCGAGCACCCGGGGCTGGTCGAGCTCGTAGACCGTGGTCCCGGCCGGCCAGGGCAGCCGCCAGGACCGCGCGTCCAGCCCGGCCGCCAGGATCACCGCCTGACGGATGCCCGCACCGGTTGCCTCCAGGAAGAACGAGTCGAAAAACGCTGTGCGCGAAGCCATGTAGCTAACCATGGCCTGCTGCTGCAGCGGTATGGTCGGTTCGGCCTCGATCAGCTCGGGCGGCAGCTGCGGCGCGGAGTGCCAGTTCCACACGCCGTCGCCGGCGGCGTCCAGGAAGACCTGTGCGAACGGATCTTTGATCAAAGGGTTTTCGCTGCGGGTCTCCGCGGCGCGGGCCGAGGCCACCCCCAGCGCGGTCGCCCCCACGCTTTCGGTGATCTCCCAGCTGTCGTCGTCGCTCCGGGCTGTGCTCATCGGTCGGGTCGGGTCCTTTCCGTGCGTTGCGCCGCCACGAACCGCGTCTGCGGTGTGGCGTCTTCGATGTCGTGCGGTGGTCTGCGGTCGTAGCGGGCCATCAGTTCGGGCGCCGGGGTGACCGTCACGTCCCAGCCGTGCCGGCCCAGCCAGTCGCCCACGTCCTCGCGTTCCTCGAAGTACCAGAGGTCTTGCACGTCGGGGATGTCGCGGTCGGGCTCCAGGTCGGCCATCAGGTCGCGCACCCGCTGCATGGTCTGGCGCTGCCGCTCGCGGGCGGCCTCGTCGAGGAAGTCGGGGCCGGGCGCCTCCACCGCGATCCGGCTGCCCGGCGCGGCGAGGGTCTGCACCCGCTCGAACAACAGCTGCTGGGCGGCCGCCGGCAGGAACGGCAACAGGCCCTCGGCCGACCACGCGCTGGGCGCGTGCGCATCGAATCCGGCCTGGCGCAAGGCGGCCGGCCAGTCGTGGCGCAGGTCCACCGGGACGCTGACCAGGTGGCAGGTCGGCCGGGCCCCGTGCTCGGCGAGCGTCGTCACCTTGAACTCCAGCACCCGCGGCTGGTCCAGTTCGTAGACCGTCGTGCCGTCTTCGAACGGCAGCCGCCACGCCCGGGAGTCCAGGCCCGCCGCCAGGATCACCACCTGACGGACGCCCGCGCGGGTCGCCGCGAGGAAGAAGTTGTCGAAGAACGCCGTCCGCGCGGCCATGTAGTCGACCATGCCCTGCATCCGCGGCTTGAGGTCGGGTTCGGCCTCGGCGATCTGGGCGGGCAGGTTGGGCGCGGCGAACCAGTTCCACATGCCGTCGCCGGCGGCGTCCAGGAACACCCGCGCGAACGGGTCGCTGATCAGCGGGTTCTCGCTCTCGGTCTCGGCGGCGCGGGCGGCGGCCACCCCGAGCGCGGTCGCCCCCACGCTCTCGGTGATCTCCCAGCTGTCGTCGTCGGTCCTGGGCACGTGCGCCTCCTCCCCACTTCGCTAGCTCGGCTACCTATACGACCCTACGCGCGCTGCATGAGTGGGAGCTGTCAACCAAGCGGGGATTGAGTTAACTTGTCGGCGGGCCGATCAGCGGCCGTGAGCGCGGTATCGGCGATGCCGGGCGAATCCGGAGGATCGTTGATAGATGCGAGTTGACGGGCGCGACATCATCGTCTCCGGCAGCTTGCTGCAGCCGCTGACCCGGCGGACCAACGACATCCTGCGGCTGGGGATGGCGCTGATCTTCCTGGCGGTGGTGATCACGGGTTCGGTGATCACCCGCCCGCAGTGGATCGCGCTGGAGAAATCGGTCTCCCAGATCGTCGGTGTCCTCTCGCCCACCCAATCCGATGTCGTCTACCTGGTGTACGGGTTGGCGATCGTGGCCTTGCCGTTCATGATCCTGATCGGTCTGATCGCGGCCGGGCAGTGGAAGCTGTTGGGCGCCTACGCCGCCGCGGGGCTGAGCGCCATCGTGTTGTTGTCGATCAGCGGCACCGGATTGGCCGCGCCGCGATGGCATTTCGACGTCCTCGACCGGCTCACCACGCTGCCGGCGCAATTGCTCGACGACCCGCGCTGGATCGGGATGCTGGCGGCGGTGCTGACGGTGTCGGGACCGTGGCTGCCGGCGCGCTGGCGGCACTGGTGGTGGGCGCTGCTGCTGGCGTTCGTGCCGATCCACCTTGTGGTCAGCGCGATCGTCCCGGCGCGCTCGCTGGTCGGTTTGGCGGTCGGCTGGGTGGTCGGGGCGCTGGTGGTGCTCGTCGTGGGCACGCCGGCGCTCGAGGTTCCGCTGGACGCCGCGGTGCGGGCGTTGGCCAAGGCCGGCTTCGAGGTTTGCCGGCTCACCGTGGTCCGGCCGGCCGGCCGCGGCCCGCTCATTCTGTCCGCCGACGGCCAGGACGCCGACCACACGGCCCTGATCGAGTTGTACGGCCCGCACCAACGCAGCGGCGGGGCGCTGCGCCAGCTGTGGGGCAAGCTCAAGCTGCGCGACGCCGAGACCGCGCCGCTGCTGACCTCGATGCGCCGCGCGGTGGAGCACCGCGCGCTGATGGCCATCGCGATCGGCGAGGCCGGCCTGGCCAACACCGCGACGGTGGCCGTCGCCACCCTGGACCGGGGCTGGATGCTGTACTCGCACAAGCCTCCTCGCGGCACGCCCATCGACCGATGCGCGAAAACCACACCGGTGCAACGGCTCTGGGAGGCGTTGCGGGTGCTCAACGACCACCAGATCGCCCACGGGGACCTGCGCGCCCACCACATCACCGTCGACGACGGGGCCGTGTTGTTCGGCGGCTTCGGCAGCGCCGAGTACGGGGCCACCGAGGCGCAGCTGCAATCCGACATCGCGCAGCTGTTGGTGACGACGTCGGCGCACTACGACCCGAAGTCCGCGGTGCGCGCCGCCATCGACGTCTTCGGCGCGGACACCATTTTGTCGGCGTCCCGGCGGCTCACCAAAGTCGCTGTGCCCAAATCGGTTCGGCGTTCGGTGCCGGACTCGGGGGCCGTCATCTCGGGCGCCCGCGCCGAGGTGAAGCGGCAAACGGGGGCCGACCAGATCAAACCGCAGACCATCACCCGGTTCACCCGCAGCCAGATCATTCAGCTGGTGCTGTTCGGGGCGTTGGTCTACGTCGCGTATCCGTTCATCAGCACGGCGCCGACGTTCTTCTCCCAGCTGCGCACCGCGGACTGGTGGTGGGCGCTGCTGGGCTTGCTGGTGTCGGCGCTGACCTATGTCGGCGCTGCCGCGGCGCTGTGGGCCTGCGCCGACGGCATGGTGAACTTCTGGATGCTGTCAATCGCGCAGGTGGCCAACACCTTTGCCGCGACCACCACCCCGGCCGGTGTCGGCGGGCTGGCGTTGTCCACCCGCTTCCTGCAAAAGAGCGGCCTGTCGGCGATGCGGGCCACTGCGGCGGTCGCGCTGCAGCAGTCGGTGCAGGTGATCGCGCATCTGGCGCTGCTGGTGCTGTTCAGCGCGGCGGCCGGCGCATCGATGAATCTGTCGCATTTCGTGCCCAGCGCAACCATGCTGTATCTGATCGCGGGTGTGGCGCTGGGCATCGTCGGCACCTTCCTGTTCGTGCCCACACTGCGCAGGTGGCTGGCCACCGAGGTGCGCCCGAAGCTGGACGAGGTGGTGAGCGACCTGGCCAAGCTCGCCCGCGAACCGCGGCGGCTGGCGCTGATCCTGTTGGGTTGCGCGGGAACGACTCTCGGTGCGGCGCTGGCGTTGTGGGCCAGCATTCAGGCCTTCGGCGGCGACACCACGTTCGTCGCCGTCACCGTGGTGACGATGGTCGGCGGGACGCTGGCCTCGGCGGCGCCGACGCCCGGCGGTGTCGGGGCGGTCGAGGCGGCGCTGATCGGTGGGCTGGCCGCGTTCGGGGTGCCGGCGGCCATCGGGGTGCCGGCCGTGCTGCTGTATCGGATGCTGACCTGCTGGCTGCCGGTATTCGTCGGCTGGCCGGTGATGCGCTGGCTGACCAAGCACGAGATGGTCTGAGGGTCAACGGCTCTCCGGTTCGGCCTGGGTGTCCACCAGAACCGTTGTGGTGCGGGTGCTTTGGCCGACGGTGGTGGTCAAGGACACCAGGTAGTAGTCCTGGGGCACCGTCGGTGCCACGGTGATCGGGACGGACACCGACGCCGCCCCGCCGGCGTCGAATTGGCCGGACGTGGGCGTCACGGCGACGCCGGGGTCGGAGGCGGCGCCGGAGACGGTGTATCCACCGGCGCCGTCGATCATGCGTTGCGCGTCCAGGGTCACGCTGCCGCGGTGCCCGGGCGCGATGCTGACGACGGGTTGCGGCACGTTGACCGCCACCGCCGAACTCCCCGCCCCGAACGACGGCGGCGCATCAGATTCGGCCGTGCCCCAATGCTTGTCGGGGTAGGCCGCGAGCGAGAACGCCAGCGTGCCGCCGGTGCGGATGATCGACTCGGGCAGCCAGGTGTGCTCGGTGGGCCGGCCGTCGACCTTCAGGCCGCTGATGTAGGCCGGGTGGTGCGGCCCGGACGCGCCGGGGGCGGCGATCCGGATGGATTTGCCTGCCGGCAGCGCGATTTCGATGCGGTCGAACAGCGGCGCGGCCACCGTCAGGATGGGGGTCCCCGGGGTGGCCGGGTACAGTCCCAGCGCCGCCCACACGTACCAGCCGGCCAGCGCGCCCAGGTCGTCGTTGCCCGGTTCGCCGTCGGCGGTCGGACCGAACAGCCCGCGCACCCGGTCGACGGTGTGTTGGGTCTTCCACGGTTGGCCGATGTAGTTGTACAGCCACGGCACACCGAAACTGGGCTCGTTGCCGGCCCACAGGTACGGCTGGTTGGGACCGACGTTGAGTTTCTTGGTGAACCGGTCCAGCCGCTCGGCCACCGCGGCGCGCCCGCCCAGCGCGGTCACCAGGCCCGCGACGTTGTGCGGCACCGACCACACGTACTGCTCGGCGTTGCCCTCGTCGTACCCGACCTGGCCGAAGTTGTCCGGGGACACCACGACCGCGGGCCCGGGGCGGAAGAATCCGCTCCAGCTGCGCGGCACCACCGAACGGGTGCTCGGATTGAACAGGTTCTGCCAGTACTGCGCCCGGTTCGCGAATTCGGCGGCGGTAGCGGCGTCGCCGAGCGAGTCGGCGAACCGGGAGATGGCGAAGTCGTCGATCGACCATTCGAGGGTGATCGACGCGTCCGCGATCCAGCCGTTGCGGCCGAATTCCAGGGTGAACGGCGCGTAGCCCAGCCGCAGGTAGGTGGCGATGCCGCGGCGTTCCACGTAACCGGCCAAGCCCACCCCGCCCTTGGTCGCCCCGTCCACCATGTAGCGCAGCGCCGCGGCGGTGTCGAAGTCGTTGGCGCCGAACGTGTTCAGGTTCACGATGAGCGGGACCACGCTGTCGCCGCTCATCTCGCCGGTGGCGGCGTTGGCGAACGCCCAGCGCGGCAGCGCGCCGCTCTGCTGGGCGTCGGTGACCAGCGATTGGGCCATGTCGGCGGCCCGGTCCGGGAACAGCAACGCCTGCAACGCCGCCAGGCAGCGGTAGGTGTCCCAGTCGGAGAAGTTGGCGTACTGGACGTGACCGTCGGCCACCCGGTGGATGCCGCCGTCGAACCCGACGTAGCGCCCGTCGGCGTCGTTGAACATGTTGGGGTGCAACATGGTTCGGTACAGGGCGGTGTAGAAGGTGGTCAGGTCGTCGCTGTTGCGGCCGGCCACCGTCACCCGGGACAGCGCGGCGTTCCATTGCCGGGCCGCGGCGGCGCGGACGTCGTCGAAGCCGGCGTTGCCCTCGGCCGCCAGGTTGGCCCGGGCCCCTTCGATGCCGACGTAGGAGATCGCGGTGCGCACCTCGAGCACCGAGCCGGCCGGGAACTCGACATACCCGCCGCTGTACGGCGCGTTCGCGCTGCGGGCCCCGGGGTAGACGATGCTGCCGTCCCAGGACCCGTACGAGATGAACGGCCGGCTGAACTTCATCGCGAAGTAGACGGTGTAGGCGTTGGGCTTGTCGCAGAAGCCGCCGCTGGTGGCCCAGCCGGTGATGGTGGTGTTGTCCTCGCCGAGGTGGATGGTGGCGCGGGAGTTGCCGGCCAGCGACGAGCCGGAACGCACCTGCAGCAGGGCGGGCCGGCCGTCGCCCGGGTAGCTGAACCGGCCGACGCCGGTGTGCGCGGTGGCGGTGAGTTCGGCGGTCACCCCGGCGCCGGGGAGTCGCACCGTGTAATAGCCGGGCACCCCGCGCTCGGTGTCGTCGTGGGCGATGCGTTCGGTGGCGTTCCAGGGCTGCACGCCGAGCCCGCCGGTGACCGGCAGCATCGAGATGTCGCCGAACGCAGCGCATCCCACCGAGGCGTGCGTCATGCTGAACCCGGTCGCCCGCGGGTTGTCGTAGTTGTAGCCGGCGTAGTTGCCGGAGGTGTCCGGCGAGTACTGCACCATCCCGAACGGCACGGTGGCGCCGGGGAAGTTGTTGATCTCCCCCACCGTCTCGCCGCCGGTGCCGGTGCCGATGAGCGTCACGACGTGGTCGACGGGATTGGCCACGAACAGCGGCGGTCCATCGTAGCCCCGGGGCGGCGCCGGCGCGATCACCGTCATCACCACGGCCAGGGTCGCGACCAGCGCAATCGGGGCCGTTCGCGACCGCATACCTGTCTAATACTGGATCGCCGGTGGTTGGCGGTGTATTGCCGTGGCGTTTTCGGCCACTAATTGGAATAACGATCGCCGGCCGGCCCGCGCGGCCGGCCGCCAGCAAAAAGTCCAAAAGATACCGGCAAACTTGCGAAGCATTTCCGCTACTGTTGCGGCAGCCTGGTCGGCCGCAGGTACCGACCCCAATTGTCGGGAGATTGGATTAATGAAACACTTGACTCTAGCAACGATTTCCGTGGCGCTGAGTTTAGCGCTGGTGGGCTGCGGCCACGATCACAAATCCGGTGACAAAACGTCGACGTCGACGTCGACCTCGACCTCCACGTCGACGGCGACGTCCTCGAAATCCAGCACCGCACCGGCGGCGCAAGCCAAATACACCATCGCCGACTACGTGAAGGACAACCACATCTCCGAGACCCCGGTCCACCACGGCGATCCCGGCCCGAACGTCGACCTGCCGGTGCCCGCCGGCTGGCAGCTCAACCAGAACTCCGGCACCTCCTACGGCGGCATCGTGCAGAGCCAGCCCGCCGACCCGTCCGACCCGCCCACGGTGTCGGCGCTGTTCTCCAAGCTGACCGGCGACGTCGACCCGGCGAAGATCATCCAGTACGCCCCGGGCGAGGTGCAGAACCTGCCCGGGTACTCCGGCAGCGGTGACGGCTCGGCGTCCACGCTGGGCGGTTACCAGGCCTGGCAGTTGGGCGGCACCTACCAGCGCGGCGGCAAGACCCGCGTCATCGCGCAGAAGACGGTGGTGATCCCCAGCCAGGGCGCGGTCTACGTGCTGCAGCTCAACGCCGACGGGCTGGAGAGCGACCAGGGCCCGTTGATGGACGCCACCCACATCATCGACGAGCAGACCACCATCACGGGCTGACGGCGGCGGCGTTCAGCCGGAGCCGGCCTCGCCGGCGCCGGGCGGGCGCAGGTGGGCGGTGCGCAGCCGCTGGTCGAACCGCGAGCGCGCGGTGATGACCTCCTTGCCCAGCGCGGTGAAGTCTTCGGCGATGCGCTGCGCCAGCACCGACAGCTTGATGTTGCCGTGCTGGGACAGCGATTTGAGCATGTTGAACGCCGCGTCCTCGTCGATGCCGTAGACCAGCATCAGCATCCCCTTGGTGCGGTCGATGACGCCGCGCCGCCCGGCGATCTCGGAGACCTTGGCGCTGATCGAGTCCTCGCGGTTGCGGGTGGCGGCCGGGGTGACCTCGATGTAGAAGCCGTGGGTGCCGACGAGCTCGCCGCTGTCGTCGAAGAGCTGGTCGCCCACCACCACGACGTGGTGGATGATGCCGGCGGTGTCCACGATGCGGTGCCGGGTGCTGAACGCCTGCCGGCGCCGGATCATGTCGTTGATGCCGTCGATCACCTGCGGGCGATCGGCCGGATGCTTGTGCGACAGCACCAGTTCGGTGGTGGGGGTGACGGTGCCGGGTTGGTAGCCGTGCATCCGCTGCACCTGGTCGGACCACACCCAGCGTTCGCCCTCGAAGTAGAAGCGGAACCAGCCCACCCGCTGCGGGGTGGCGCCGGCCAGGCCCCGCTCCAGCGCCGCGGCCTGCCCGTCTAGATTCCAAGCCACGGCGGACATTTCGGGTCGAGAGCGGCGGCGCACAGCGGTAGCGATCCGGCGCGGATCGCCACTGGCGGCCCCGGAGAACTGGCACGGCGCGTGCAGGAGTCAACTGCCCCCATGGCGGTCAGGTTACATTTTCTGACCAGCGGTCACCGCCAAAACGGTGAAATTGCCGGGCGAGTAAGTTTCGCGCTACAGCTGCCGTCGCAGTCTTTCCACCAGGGCGAGCAGCTTCGCGTGGTGTGACCCGGGCCAGTAGATGCGGCCGCATCGGGTGCAGCGGCTGAAGTCGTCGTAGTACCGCCGGGTCAGCGGCGGCAGCTGGTCGCTCACCTCGTCCTTGGCGACCGCGGTCAGGGTCCCGTTGCAGCGCACGCAGCGCGACAGCGGCGCCAGCCGCCCGGTCAGGTCGAGCCGGCGGATTACGCCCAGCGCCTGCTCCTCGGGATCGTCGGGGCGCACGAACAGTCCGTGGGTGACCGCGCGGCGCTTGAGCAGCCCGCGGTCGCGGGTCAGCAGGATGCGGTGCTGCTCGCCGCTGATCGCGGCCAGGGTCTGGTCGTCGGCGTCGTTCGACCACCACACGTCGAACCCGAACAGCCGCAACAGCCAGGCCAGCCGGCCCAGGTTGACGTCGACGACGAACCGGGGATCGCGCAACGGCACCGGCCGCAGCCGGGCGGTGGGCCCGATGTCGAGCGCCTCGAACATCGGGTAGGCGGCGATGCGGTCGCCGGCCCGGGGGCGGTGGTCGAACCCGTGGACGGAGCCGTTCACCACGATGAGGTCGACCTCGGTGTGCGGAATTCCCATCGCCTCCAACACATCCTTGACGGTCTGGTGCGCCCGGAACGGGCGGCGCACCGCGGCGCCGCGCGACTCGGCGGGCAGAAAGTCGTTGAGTTCGGCGTAGGCCCGAACCTCCACGTAGCCGGCCGGCTCGCTCACCGGCACGGGCCCGCGCCAGCGGCGGCGCGGGTTCGGGTGACGACGGGTTGTGCGAAGCCGGCCTGCGCCGCGGCCGCCGCACCGCCTGCCCGATCGCCTCGGCGCGCTGCACGGGCGCCAGGGCGATCACGCAGCCGCCGAACCCGCCGCCGGTCATCCGTGCCCCCAGCGCGCCGGCGCGCAGCGCGGTGTCGGCGACCAAATCGATGCGTTCGGTGGTGATGCCGAAGTCGTCGCGCATGGAGGCATGCGAGGCGGTGAAGATCCGGCCCGCCTCGGGGTAGTCCGAATTGTTCAGCGCCGCAACGCAATCGATGACCCGCCGGTTCTCGGTGAGCACGTGGCGGGCGCGGCGGGCGTCGACGGGGTCGCGCACCGCGGCCAGGTCGGTGCAGCCGCGGTCGGCGGCCTCCCGCAGCGAGGACGCGGACAGGTCGGCGGCCGCCCGCTCGCACGACAGCCGCCGGGCCGCGTAGTCGCCGCCGGCGTGGGTGTGGCGCTCCCGGGAGTCGATCAGCAACAGGGCGACCCGGCGGCGTCGGGGTCGAAGGCCACCGGGGTGACGGCCAGGTCGGCGAAGTCGATCAGCACCGCGGTGGCCGGGCGGCCGTACAGCGCGGCCAGCTGGTCGAGCAAACCCGTTGGGGCGCCGACGTATTCGTTTTCGGCGCGCTGGGCCAGCCGGGCCTGTTCGGTGGCGTCGATGCGAATCCCGGCGGCCGACGAGATCGCGCCCAGCACGGCGCATTCCAGCGCCGCCGAGGACGACAGGCCCGAACCCATCGGCACGTCGCTGGTGATCGACATCGCCCCGCCGGGCACCGGGTGGCCGGCGGTGCGCAGCGCCCACATCACCCCGGCCGGATAGGCCGCCCAGCCGGTGACGTCGCCGGGGCCGGTGTCGATCGGGATCCGCACCGGCGCGTCCGCGCGGTCGCTGACCACCGTGATGGCATCGTCGTCGGCGGGCGTGAAGCTGGCCACGGTGCGCTGGGGCAGGGCGATCGGCAGCGCGAAACCCAGGTTGTAGTCGGTGTGTTCGCCGATCAGGTTGATCCGGCCGGGCGCGGCGTAGCGGACGGTCATCGCAGCTCCCGCAGCCGCTGGGCCACGCTTTCCGGGGTGACGTCGCTGATGAAGGCGTCCATCGCCGATTCGGAGGCGGCGAGGTATTTGAGCTTGGTCGCGCTGCGCCGGATGGACATCAGTTCGACGTGGAAGTAGCCCTGGGCCTGAGCACCGGTGCCGGTGTATTGGTGCAGCGCCGAAATGTAGGGCAGCGATGCGTCATACATCCGGTCGAAGCGGCGCAGCACGTCCAGATAGATGGCCACGAACCCGTCCACCTCGTCGTCGCGCAGTGCGGTCAGGTTGGGCACGAACCTGTTCGGGTAGATGTGCACCTCCACCGGCCACCGCGCCGCGAACGGCACGAACGCGGTGAACAGGTCGTCGCGCGCGATGATCCGGCTGCCGTCGGCGACCTCGCGGGCCAGCAGGTCACCGAAGAGGTTGCCGCCGTGGCGTTTTCGATGCTCGTCGGCCTGGCCCAGCATGGCGGCGGTGCGCGGGGTCAGGTAGGGGTAGCCGTAGATCTGGCCGTGCGGATGGGTCAGGGTCACCCCGATCTCCTCCCCGCGGTTCTCGAAGCAGAACACCTGCTCGATGCCCGGGGTGGCCATCAGCTCGGCGGTGCGATGCCGCCAGGCCTGCACCACCAGCCGGGCGTGCGCGGGTGGCAGCCCCGCGAACGACCCCGTGTGGTCGGCCGAGAAGCAGACCACCTCGCAGCGGCCGTGCGCGGGCGCGGACACGAACCCGTCGGCGCCGGCGGCCGGCAGCCCCGGTGCCGCACCGGACAGGCTGGGAAAGCGGTTCTCGAACACCACGACGTCGTAGTCGGCGGCGGGCACCTCGCTGGTCAGCCCGGTCGGCCCGGGGCAGAGCGGGCACGCGTCGGGCGGCGGCTTGTAGGTGCGGTCCTGGCGCAGCGCGGCGATGATCACCCACTGCCCGGTGGACCGGTCGAACCGCAGCTGCGACTGTCCGCCCGGCGCAACGGTTTCGGCGGTTCGGGGCGGCAGGGGGCGGCGGTCTTCGACCGGCGAAGCGCGGTGCCCGGGCAGCGAGAAGAACAGCAGGTCGCGACCGTCAGCCAGCTTCGCCCGCGTCGGCCCCATGATGTCGAACACTAGCTTGGTCGCCGCCGCGCGGTTCGGGTAACCATGGGGGGTACGCGCAAGAGAGGCGGTCATCGCAATAACGGATCTCTACGAACGCGCCCGCAACTGGGTGATCGGCTCCGATCCCGGCTTGCTGCGGCTGCGCATGGCGACTCGGACCACGGCCGCGCTCGGGCTGTCACTGCTGGCGCTGTGGCTGCTGACCAGGGCGACGGGACAGCCGTTGACCGTCGCGTTGCTGGGTGTGGTGATCACCATGGTCGCGTCGCGCTCGGTCAACGAGCCCGATCCGCGCCAGCAGCGGATCACCATGGCGCTGTTGCCGGTTCCGGCCGCGGTGGCCATCACGGCCGCTGCGGCGCTGGCGCCGCACCCGGTGGCCGGCGACGTGGTGTTCGTGCTGATCGTGTTCGCGGCGGCCTACATTCGCCGCTTCGGCGCGCGGGGCCGCGCGCTGGGCATGGTCGCGTTCATGTCCTACTTCTTCACGCTGTATCTGCGTGCCCGGGTCTCGGAGCTGCCCTGGATGATCGGGGCGGTCGCGGTGGGCACGGTGTGCACGTATGTGATGACCAGCCATGTGCTGCCCGACCGGCCGGAGCGGGTGCTGCGGGCCACCATCCGGGCGCTGCGGGCCCGCATGGCGATCGTGATCGATACCACCGCCGAGGCGGTGCGCACCGGCCGGCTGGACGAGCGGCGGCGCCGGCGCATGCGGGCCCGCACCGTCCGGCTCAACGAGACCGCCCTGATGGTGCAGAGCCAGATCGAGGACAGGGCCGACCCGGGCACGCTGTGGCCCGGAGTCACCGCCGAACAGCTGGCCCCCTGGCTGCTGGACGCCGAGCTGGCCATCGAGTGGGTGGCGACGGCCGGGCGGCGGGCCGCGGCCCTGGGCGCCGAGTTACCCGAGGCCGCGCGCGCCGAATTGGTCTCGGCGCTAACCCAATTGGGCCGCGCGATCCGGTTGCCCGAACCGGGTGGCCTGCGCGACGCCGCCAGCCGGGCGCGCCGGCTGCTGGACGCGGCCACCGACGACCGGCCCGCCGGCACCGCGGTGCGCCGGCTGGCCCTGGCGATCATCAACGCCGCGACGGCGACCGCCGACGTGCGGGCCATCGTCGACGGGCCGCCGGCGCCGCGGTGCCCGACGTCGCCGGCAGCGAGCGCCCGCCGGCGGCCGCCGGCGCCGCGGCCGAGGAGCCCGCCGAGCAAGAAGAAGAACAACCGGCGGGTCTGCGGCCCACCACCCGGCAGGCCATCCAGGTGTCGGTGGCGGCGTCGCTGGCCATCATCACCGGCGAGCTGGTGTCGCCGGCCCGCTGGTATTGGGCCGTGATCGCCGCGTTCGTCATCTTCGCCGGCACCAACTCGTGGGGCGAAACCCTGACCAAGGGCTGGCAGCGGCTGCTCGGCACGATGCTCGGCGTGCCCGCCGGCGTGCTGGTGGCCACGCTGCTGACCGGACACGAGGCGGCCGCGCTGGCCGGCATCTTCGTGTGCCTGTTCTGTGCCTTCTATTTCATGACGGTGACCTACAGCCTGATGACGTTCTGGATCACCACCATGCTGGCGCTGCTGTACGGGCTGCTCGGCCAGTTCTCGTTCGGGGTGCTGATGCTTCGCATCGAAGAGACCGCGCTCGGCGCGGTAATCGGTGCGACGGTGGCCGTCGTGGTGCTGCCGACCAACACCCGGACCGCGATCCGCGCCGACACCCGGGCCTTTCTGACCAGCCTGTCCGCGCTGATCGAGGCCTGCGCGGCGGCCATGTCCGGCGGCGCGGCCAGCCCGTCCGAGCAGGCACGTCAGCTGGACCGCGACCTGCAGCAGTTCCGGGTGACCGCCAAGCCGCTGCTGGCCGGTGTCGCCGGGCTCGCAGGCCGCCGCGGCATCCGCCGCGCGCTGCGGATCTTCACCGCCTGCGACCGGTACGGCCGGGCGCTGGCGCGCAGCAGCGAGCAGTACCGCGGCTCGCCCGGGCCCGGCCCCCAACTGGCGCAAGCCTTTTCGGCGGCCGCGGCCCAGACGCGGCGCAACCTCGACGCATTGCTGGAGGCGATCGACAGTGGCCACCCGCCGACGTTGGTCTCGGCGGCCGACGAACTCGACGCCGCGGAAACCGCGGCCCGCCAGCACGACAGCGACGGTGACGGCGAGACACGGCCCGACGTCCGGCGATTCCTGACCGCCGTGCACGCCCTGCGCCAGATCGAGCGGGCCGTCATCAGCACGGCCACCAATCTCGGTGGCCACGAAGACGTCAGGACGGCCACCGCCGCGCCGCGCTGACCGGACGGGGCCACGTTTGCCACCGGCGGGTTAGCCGGGCTGCGGGCTCGTCGCATCGCGGCGCTCATCGGTGGCGATGAAGTCCTCGATCAGCTCCACCACCCGCATCGGCGCCTCGACCTGCGCGAAGTGCCCGACGTCGGGCAGCACCTCGAGCCGGGCGTCGGTGCGCGCCTCGTGCGCGGCGTAGGCGTGGTCGACGGGAATGATGCCGTCGCGCTCCCCCCAGATGGCCATGACCGGTAGCTCCTCGCGCAACTGCAGCCGGTTGAGCGCGCTGACCGCCTGCCCGCGGTAATCGACCACCGATCGCAGCGTCTTCAGGAACGATTGGCGGGTTTCGCCGTCCGACAACGACGAGTAGGCGTTCCACAACTCCGCCCCGCGCGGCGACTGGATGCCGGCGCCGCGCAGCCAGGACCGCAGCTTGTTGCCGACGGACAGCACGGGCGTCGGCGCGATGACCGGCAACACCAGCTCCGCGCCGGGCGCCGACAGCAGCCGCAGCACCCATCCGACGTCCGGGCCCAGGCCGCCGCTGCTGATCAGGATCAACCGCTGGGCGTAATCGGGGTGCTGGTACACGAACTGCATGGCCACCCCGCCGCCGAGCGAATGGCCGATCACGGTGGCCCGGCTGACCCCGAGTTCGTCCAGGAAGTCACGAAGCCAGACCGCGAAGGCACCCAGCGAGTAGTCGGTGCGCGGTTTCGCCGACTCGCCGTGCCCGAGCAGGTCGGGGGCGATGACTCGGAACTTCTTGGCCAGCGGCGGTATCACCGACCGCCAGGTCTCCGAGCTGCCGGCCATGCCGTGGATGAGCAGCAGCACCTCGCCCTCCCCCTGGTCGCGGAAGGCGACGCGGTCGCCGTGCAGTTCGAGAAACTTCAGCTCGCTCATGTGGCTCGGATACCCACCCGACGCCGTCTATCTCGGCAATGATCGAAGGCATGTCCGAACCGGTTGCCCCCCGCGTGGCCGTCTACCTCGACTTCGACAACATCGTGATCTCCCGCTACGACCAGATTCACGGCCGGAACTCGTTCCAGCGGGACAAGGCCAAGGGGCTCGAGCAGTTCACCGAGCGGCTCGAGCAGGCGACGGTCGACGTCGGCGCGATCCTGGATTTCGCGTCGTCGTTCGGCACGCTGGTGCTCACCCGCGCCTATGCCGACTGGTCGGCCGAGATCAACGCCGGGTATCGCGGGCAGTTGGTGGCCCGCGCGGTCGACCTGGTGCAGCTGTTCCCGGCCGCCGCCTACGGCAAGAACGGCGCCGACATCCGGTTGGCCGTCGACGCAGTGGAGGACATGTTCCGGCTGCCCGACCTGACGCATGTGGTGATCGTCGCCGGTGACTCCGACTACATTCCGTTGGCCCAGCGCTGCAAGCGGCTGGGCCGGTACGTGGTCGGCATCGGGGTGGCCGGCGCGTCGAGCCGGGCGCTGGCGGCGGCGTGCGACGAGTTCGTCATCTACGACGCGCTGCCCGGGGTAACGGCGCTGGACCGCACCCCCGCGCCGGCCGAAACGGTGCCCGCCAAACCGCGCACCCGCCGCGGCAAGGCAGCCCAACCCGAGGAACCCGACCCGCAGGCCGCGGCCACCGCGCTGCTGACCCGCGCGCTGCAGATCGGTTTGGAGAAGGACGACGTCGACTGGCTGCACAACTCGGCCGTCAAGGCCCAGATGAAGCGGATGGATCCGTCGTTCAGCGAAAAGTCTTTGGGTTTCCGCTCGTTCAGCGATTTCCTGCGGTCGCGCTCCGACGTCGTCGAGCTGGACGAGACGTCGACGACGCGGATGGTGCGGCTGCGCCCGCACGAGTGAATTCGCCGCCCCGATCCGCCCCGGCCGAACCCCGCCCGTCCCAGCCCATCCCGGCCCAATACCGGCCATGCATTTTTCGTTTGGTGTATGGCGTTTCGTGCCTGCGGCGCCGTCGGTCGTTGACACTCCCCCGACCTGGCCATACATTGACTGAAAGTCGTCCGCAGCGTGCTGCGGGGTCACGTCCCGTGGAGTGGTGTAAGAGCGGTCGCGTGTCCGCGTGTGGCTCTGTGGTAGCCACTATGCCGTGAGAGCGGCTGTGGGGGCAATGGTTTCGGCACTTTGGTCACTGACGTCGAGCAGAGCGAGGCTGGTCTCGGAGAGGTAGCGCTTGTCGGCGACCTGCCATTCGTCGTGGGCCTCAACGAGTACCGAGCCGGCCAGCCGTAACAGCGCGGCGGGGTTGGGGAACACGCCGACGACGTCGGTGCGGCGTTTGATTTCCTTGTTCAATCGCTCCAGTGGGTTGGTTGACCAGATCTTTTTCCAGTGGGCCACCGGGAAGTCGGCGAAGGCGGTGATGTCGGCGGCGGCCTCGCGCAACATGGTTTCGACCTTGGGGAACTGGCGGCCGAGCATGCCGGCGATGGTGTCGAGTTGTTCGCGCACGTGCTCGGCGTCTGGCTGGGCGAAGACGGTGCGGATCGCGGCGGCGACCATCTCTGCGGAGCCCTTGGGCACTTGGGCGAGCACGTTGCGCAGGAAGTGCACTCGACACCGCTGCCAGGCGGCCCCGATCAGCACGGCGTCAATGGCACTGCGCAGTCCGGCATGGGCATCGGAGATGACCAGTTGGACTCCGGCCAGACCGCGGGATTTCAACGACCGCAAAAACGCGGTCCAGAACGCCCCGTCCTCGGAGTCTCCGACCTCAAAGCCCAGTACCTCGCGGCGCCCGTCAGCGGCCACCCCGGTGGCGATGACCACCGCCTGCGACACCACCCGATGATTCACCCGGGCCTTGCAGTAGGTGGCGTCGAGGAAGACATACGGAAAGCGCTGATCACCCAACGGCCGGTCCCGGAAGGCCGCGACCTCGGTGTCGAGGTCTTTGCAGATCCGGCTGACCTCGCTTTTGGAGATCCCGGTATCGGTACCCAGTGCCTTGACCAGATCGTCGACCTTGCGGGTGGAGGTGCCGTGCAGGTAGGCCTCCATCACCACCGCGAACAAGCACTGATCGACCCGGCGACGCCGCTCCAACAACGCCGGGAAAAATGACCCGGTGCGCAGCTTGGGAATCCGCAGTTCCAGGTCCCCTGCGACCGTGGACAGCGTGCGCGGACGCGAGCCGTTGCGCTGATTGGAGCGGGTCTCGGTGCGCTCATGGGGAGAAGCCCCGATGAACGCGGTCAACTCCGCGTCGATCAAGGCTTGGTAGATCGTTTCGGCGGCTTGAGTGATCCGCTCACCGGCATCGGCGGTGCGCAGTGCGTCGAGCACCTCCAGCAAGGCAGACTGGTCCAGGGCCATCGCGATGTTCCTCTCGGTAGTGATTCTTGGTCGTTTCACCACAGAGACTCACGCGATGGCCCTCTTACGTCAGGGACCGACACGCCGCCATCACTTACACCACTCCCCGGGACGCTCCCTGCTGCGGGGTCGATGAGGAGACCGCGATGACCGTCGGTGCCGCTCCGCCAAGCGTTTTCGACTCCGACCTGCCGACGCTGCACTACCACTCCGAGGAGACACCGGCGCAGGTCTATCCGCGGCTGCGCGAGGCGCAGCGGCGGGCCGCCGTGGCGATCGGGCCGCACGGCCCGGAGGTGCTCTCCTATCACCTGGTCCGGTCCGTGCTGCGGGATCCGCGGTTCCAGATTCCGCCGGGCATCAATTTGCTGGCCCAGGGCATCGACTCGGGCCCGCTGTGGGACAAGGTCGCCAACAGCCTGCTGTGCCTGGAGGGCGACGCGCACCATCGACTGCGCAGCCTGTGCTCCAAGGCGTTCACCCCGCGCACGGTCGCCCGCCTGCACGACACCATGGCCGCCGTGATGAACGAGTTGGTCGACCGGGTGGCCGCGGCGGGTCGCTGCGACGTCGTCACCGACATCGCCCGCCCCTACCCCGTGCCGATCATCTGCGCGCTGCTCGGCGCGCCGCGCGAGGACTGGCGGCGGTTCTCGTCGTGGGCCGACGACGTGTTCAAGGCGTTCAGCTTCACCGTCGACCTGCGCGAGGTCGAGCCGGTCGTGATGCGCGCGTGGCGCGAGCTCGACGACTACGTCGACGAGATGGTCGCGCGCCGCCGGCACAGCCTGACCGACGACCTGCTCTCCGACCTGATCCGCGCCGGGGACGAGGGCGACCGCCTCGACGCCGCCGAGCTGCGCATGCTGGCGGGCGGCCTGCTGCTGGCGGGCACGGACACCACCCGCAACCAGGTGGCCGCCTCGGTGCAGGTGCTCTGCGAGCACCCCGACCAGTGGGAGCTGCTGCGGCAGCGCCCGGAGCTGGCGATGCGCGCCGTCGAGGAGACCATGCGGCATTCGCCGATCGCGTGCGGGACGCTGCGCCTGGTCGTCGAGGACGCCGAGCTCGACGGCCACCTGTTCCCCGCCGGCACCGCCGTGCTGGTGAATACCTTTGCGGCCAACCGTGATCCGGTGGTCTACGACGACCCCGACCGGGTCGACATCACCCGCGAGGCGGCACCGCCCATCCTGACCTTCGGCGGCGGCGTGCATTACTGTTTGGGCGCCAACCTGGCCCGGCGGGAGATCGCCGAGGCGCTCAACGTGCTGGCCAACCGGCTGCGCAACCCGCGGCTGGCCGGGCCGGCGCCGTGGAAGCCGATGGTGAGCCTGAGCGGGCCGACGAGCCTGCCCATCGAGTTCGACCGATAGTCGCCGCGGGACGCACGAGTCGCGCAACGGGCCGGGGCGGCCGTACGCTCCTGTGGTTACGAACTCACTGGGGGATTTTCATGCGCGCAGCCCGGCGCTCCACGGCGCGACGCCGACCGGCCGCGAGCCGAGGCGCCGCGCTGGCGGCGCTGGGGTGCCTGGCCCTGGCGTCGTGTTCGGACACCGTGCCCGCGCCGCCGCTCACCGCGACCACCTCGACGTCGAAGTCCACGTCCAAAGCCGGGCCCGATTCGGCCGCCGCACCCTCGATGACGGGCCCGCTGGAAAAGGACTGGAAAAGCTACGGCGGTACCGCGTATTTCGGTTGCCCGCAAAGGTTTTCGGTTAGCAAGTCCGCGCTGCAGGACATCCGGCCGAAGGTGTTCGACCCGAAGACCGGACAGTACCTGGCACCCGGTGTCCCGTCCGTTCCGGCCGGCGAGACGGTGACCGGCGCGATCTGCGCGCTGACGGGCACGGCGGAGCAGCTGCGGGTGGTGTACGTCGTGACCACCGCCGCCAAAACCACCGGCTACGTTTTCGACCTGACGAGCGGCCAGCCGCTGGTCGCCAAGGACCTGCAGGCACCGGCCCCCGATCAGCGGCTGGCCGCGCCGAAGGACTGGTCCCTGGCCTCGACCGCCTCGGGCGTGGCGTGGCTGAACGCCGTCACCGACGGCCACGCCGCCGCGGCGCCACCGCGGACCGTGGTGCTGTCGGGTCAGGACCTGTCGACGCTGTGGAGCGATCCAGAGCCCGCCCGGGTCTGGCCGGACGTGCTGGCGTTCACCCGCAGCAGCGATCCCGCCCAGACTCCGGGCGTCCGGCTGCGCCGGCCCGGCGGGGAAGAGATCTACCAGGACAACGACGTCGTGTCCGTCGACGCCGAATTGACCGACGGCTCAAGCAAATTGGTACAGCTCACCCGTCGGGATCCGGCCAACCCCGCCGAGGTGTCGACGATGTTCTATGACCTCGACGCCAAGTCGGTCATCAAAATCGGTGACTCCGACCGGATTTCGGGAGGCGGGCTGACCGCGGCGCTCTCGGACGGGAAACTGTTCGTCGACGGCCACAACCGCGACAATTCCCAATTCGGGTTCGGGGTATGGAACCTGCGCGGCCAGCAGTGGGACTTTCTGAAGAACCGCGACGACGCCCGGAAGCTGTCGCTTGCCAAGGTGGCGTTCTTCGAAGACCACCTTTACCTCACCGGCAGCGGCGGAACGTTCTCCGTCATCGCCCTGCCCGCGGGAGATCCCGTCGCATCCAACTGGGCGCTGCGCCCGTTCCAGCGGATCTCCGGATGGACGCTGGTGTGCCGCGGCGAGACCGCACCGGGCGCCAACGGGGAGTGCAAGGAGATCGTCATGGTGCAAGACCGCGACGGCCACTACCCCGGGCCGTGGTTCTGACCTCAGCCCCAGCCGAGCGCCTGCGGCACCATGTACAGGCCGAAGCCGATGGTCACCAGGCACAGCGCGCGGGTGACGTGCTTGTGCAGGCCACGCATGCGCCACTGCTCGGGCAGCGCCCGGGCTTCCAGCGCCAGCAGCAGGCCCAGCACGATGGGCAGCAGCAACGCGTTCATGATCTCGACGTCGACCGCCAGGTTGACCAGGTCGACGCTGGCCAGCACCAGCACCGCGCCCACGATGTGGGCCAGCGAATAGGTGAGGTAGAACTTCGCGGTGGCGCGGTTGGGCCGCTGGTTGAGCGTGTGCTTCCAGCCGAACACCTCCGCGAGTCCCCACGCACCGGCCAGCGACGCCACGATCGCGGCCACCAGCGCCGCACCCAGCATGCCCAGGCCGAACAGCACCGTGCCGCCGACGTGGCCCAGGTAGGGCGTCAGCGACTGGGCGATTTGGCCCACGGTCTCCAGCGGGGCACCGTCGCCGTGCCGGCCGATGGTGGAGGCCATGGTGATCACCACCGCGATCATGATCAGCTGGGTCAGCACCGCACCGAACGCGGTGTCGTAGCGGGCCTGCCGAATTGTGCTCTCCGACAGGTGTTTATCGACCACCGCGCCCTGCTGGTAGAAGATCATCCACGGCATGATCACCGCGCCCACGTTGGCCGCGATCAGCAGCAGATACGACGAGTCGCCCAACGGCATCGACGTCAGGCCATGCGCCAGCGCACCCGGGTCGGGCCGGGCCATCACCATGGCCACCAGGAAGGCCAGTTCGGCCGCGCCGACGGCCAGGCCGATCCGCTCGACGCGCCGGTAGCTGCCGGTGAGCGCCAGCGCCAGCAGCGCGATGGTCGCGACCGGGATGCTCACCCAGCGTGAGACACCGAAGAGTTCGCCCACCCCGGCGACGCCGGCGAACTCGGTCAGCAGCGCCCCGATCGCCGAGGCGAACAGGGTGAACGCCGACAGCCACGCCCAGCCGCGGCCGAACCGCTCCCGGATCAGCGAGCCGTGGCCGCGCCCGGTGACGATGCCCAACCGCACCGTCATCTCCTGCACGACGTAGAGCACCGGCATCAGGATCAGCTGCGGCAGCACCATCCGGTAACCCCACTGGGCGCCGGACTGGGAGGCGGTGATCAGCGAGCCGGCGTCGGTGTCGGCCAGCATCACGACCAGGCCGGGACCCCATACCGACAACAGCCCCCACCGCAGCCAGCGGCCACGGGTCCGCAGTGACACCGACGGCCGATCCGCGACGGCGTCGGCCACCGGCTGCGTGGTTGTCTCGGTCACCCTTGCCACTTCCTCCCAGGACTGCGGCCGCGCGCCGCGATCCGCCCCGTGGATGATAGCCAAGGTTTACCTAACCGACGGAGCTTTCCCGGGAAGCGCCGGCACGGCGGAGGAGTCGGGCCCTATTTCGTGTCGCGGGGCAGCCGCAACCGGTGTAGCCCGAGATCACCAGGTTTCCATCGCTCTTCGGGTTTGGAGGTCACGCAACGAATACGGTGACGCCGGGCCCGTCCACCACAAGGCCCATTCGGGATTGCGGCCCGATACCTTGGGCTCTGCGCGGGTGCATCAGGACCACAACGGGTTGCACCGCATCCAGGCGGCTTTCGGAGGTTGACGATGACGGTACCCAACGACGACACGTGGGGTCCGGCCACCAGCGTGGGAACGACGGCCACGATGGCGGCGGCGGCAAGGGCCATCGCGACCCGGGATGGGGTCATCAACGATCCATTCGCCGAGCCGTTGGTGCGGGCGGTCGGTGTGAATTTTCTGACCCGCTGGGCTATCGGTGAGCTGGTCGCCTCGGATGTCGACGTCGAGGGCAGCCCATGGGGCTTGGCGCAGATGCCTGCATCGATTGCGGCCCGCACCCGGTACTTCGACGAGTTCTATGCCGATGCCGCAGCGGCAGGCATCCGCCAAGCCGTCATCCTCGCCTCGGGGCTGGACACCCGCGCCTATCGACTGGACTGGCCCGCAGGCATGACGGTGTTCGAGATCGACCAACCGGCCGTCGTCGAGTTCAAAACCACGACACTGGCCACGCTGGGAGCCGAGCCAAAAGCCGACTTGCGCACGGTCGCGGTCGACCTGCGCGACGATTGGTCGACGGCACTCGCGACGGCGGGTTTGGACAGCAGTAAACCCACGGCGTGGATCGCCGAAGGTCTGTTCGGCTACCTGGCACCCGAGGCACAAGATGGGCTGCTCGATGCCGTCACCGCGCTGAGCACGCCAGGCAGCCGACTCGGGAGTGAGGCTGTGCCGAATACCGCCGACATGGACCCCCACGCAGCGCGCGAACGGATGCGCGCGGCGACGGCCAAGTGGCGCGACCACGGCTTCGAACTCGACGTCGACGTGATCTCATTTGCGGGTGAGCGCCACGACGTCGGCACGTACCTGCAGGCGCTCGGCTGGACGACGGTCGCAACGCCGATGGCCGAGCTGCTCGCCGACCAGGGGTTGCCGGCGATCGCGCGTGCCGACGATGATCGACAGACGATGAATGGCGTCACCTACTACACGTCGACGCTGGGCACAGGCCGGCAGCGTTAGCGGCGCTCCCGTTCACAGGTTTTGACAATTGCTCCTTGTAGG
The DNA here is from genome assembly GCF_000523975.1 of Mycobacterium sp. MAC_080597_8934. NCBI lineage: Bacteria > Bacillati > Actinomycetota > Actinomycetes > Mycobacteriales > Mycobacteriaceae > Mycobacterium > Mycobacterium sp. MAC_080597_8934. The sequence continues at coordinate 212,102 of NZ_JAOS01000031.1, forward strand.
GCTCGGCCGATCTGTTGGCTCTGTGCCGCGTAGTCGGTGTAAGCGCGCTGGAAGTTCTGGCTTGCCGAACCGCTCTCCGATCCGTTCTGTGACTGTCCCGAAATGGTCTGGCGCCAAACGGCGAGCATTTTGTCCTCGAGATTGACTAGAGCGTAAGCCTTTTCACGCAAGCCAGGATCGTGGATCTGGTCGGCGTAGTGTCGCAGACGGGTTTCGCGACTTTGGTACGCATCCACGAGTTTTTGCGGGTCGTCGATACTGGTCGGAATGAGATCGCGTATTCGCGCGCTCTCCGATCTCGAGTACTTGAGCATGTCGTTGACGGTCGCGCAATCCGATGTAGGTTTCGGCCTGAAATACAGCCATACCGACACCCCGGCTATCACGAGCATCAGCACACCAGCGGCGGCAGCGGTGACGACAGTGTGCTTAGTCGCCACGGGTCATCACTTGCCGGATTTTAGGGCGGTAGCCGAGCCGGTGCTATTCACTCCCCGGCCGGCCGCCGGCAATTGCGAAACGGTCGGGCTCAGTGGCAGGTGCAGAGCTGAGAAACCCCGAGACCGAGCTGCGATAGTACTGTCCACCGATGCGATCCAGCTGAAGCATGCGGGCGGTCAGCGCCTCACGGCTCCGCGGCGCGGCCAGAAATACGCTCTGACCCTGTGGTGGCAGGTACAGGATTCGAACCTGTGAAGCTTTCGCGACGGATTTACAGTCCGCTCCCATTGGCCGCTCGGGCAACCTGCCGCCAGACAGGTTACAACGAGCGAGTAGACAAAGCACAAACGCCTGTCACTCGATGAAAGGACGGAATGCATGGCGGACTCATCGTTCGACATCGTCAGCAAAGTGGACCGCCAGGAGGTCGACAACGCGCTCAACCAGGCCGCCAAGGAGCTGGCCACCCGCTTCGACTTCCGCGGCACCGACACCACCATCGCCTGGAAGGGCGACGAGGCTATCGAGCTGACGTCGTCCACCGAGGAACGTGTCAAGGCGGCCGTCGACGTCTTCAAGGAGAAGCTGATCCGCCGCGACATCTCCATGAAGGCCTTCGACGCCGGCGAACCCCAGGCCTCCGGCAAGACCTACAAGGTCAACGGCACCCTCAAGCAGGGCATCAGCAGCGAGAACGCGAAGAAGATCACCAAGCTGATCCGCGACGAGGGCCCCAAGGGCGTCAAAACCCAGATCCAGGGTGACGAGATCCGGGTGAGCAGCAAAAAGCGCGACGACCTGCAGGCCGTCATCGCGATGCTCAAGCAGGCCGACCTGGACGTGGCGCTGCAGTTCGTCAACTACCGGTGATTCCCGGCGCACGAACGCGAGCGCACCTGAACCCCAGCCCGGGGCCCAACGAGCCTGTTCACTAGCCCAACCAACCGGTGGGTCTCTACCCTGGTGACCAGTCCCACAATTCGAGCGAGGTTCGCGATGACCGTGACTCCCCAGGAAGCCGCCGACCACGGCGCAGCCGAGGCCGACTATTTCGACGTCCTGATCGTCGGCGCCGGGATCTCCGGCATCGACGCGGCCTACCGGATCACCGAGCGCAATCCGCAGCTGAGCTACGCGATCCTGGAGCGGCGCGCGCGGATCGGCGGGACGTGGGACCTGTTCCGCTACCCCGGTGTGCGCTCGGACAGCAGCATCTTCACGCTGTCCTTCCCGTTCGAGCCGTGGACCCGCAAAGAGGGCGTGGCCGACGGGGTGCACATCCGCGAGTACCTCACCGCCACCGCGCACAAGTACGGCATCGACCGCCACATCCGGTTCAACAGCTACGTGCGCTCGGCGGACTGGGACTCGACCAGCGACACCTGGACGGTCACCGTCGAAGACGGGGCGCGGGACGGCGAACGCAAGCTCTACCGCGCTCGCTTCCTGTTCTTCGGCAGCGGCTACTACAACTACGACGAGGGCTACACCCCCGAGTTCCCGGGCATCGAGGAGTTCACCGGCACCGTGGTGCACCCCCAGCACTGGCCCGAGGACCTCGACTACACGGGCAAGAAGGTGGTGGTGATCGGCAGCGGGGCAACCGCGGTCACGCTGCTGCCGTCGTTGAGCGACCGCGCCGCCAAGGTGACCATGCTGCAACGCTCCCCCACCTACCTGATCTCGGCGTCCAAGTACGGCAAGGTCGCCGCGGTGGCGCGAAAAGTGTTGCCCCGCAAGCCCGCTCACCTCGTTATCCGGATGTACAGCGCGCTGACCGAGGCGGTGTTCTTCGCGCTGTCCCGCAAGGCGCCGCGGTTGGTGCGCTGGCTGCTGCGCCGCAAGGCGATCAACAGCCTGCCCCCCGGCTACGCCGTCGACATTCACTTCAAGCCGCGCTACAACCCGTGGGACCAGCGGATGTGCCTGATCCCCGACGCCGACCTGTACAACGCCATCACCGCCGGGCGCGCCGACGTGGTCACCGACCACATCGACCACTTCGACGCCACCGGCATCGCGCTGCGGTCCGGTGCCCACCTGGACGCCGACATCATCATCACCGCCACCGGCCTGCAATTGCAGGCCCTCGGCGGGGCCACGATCAGCCTGGACGGCAACGAGATCAAGACCAACGACCGGTTCGTCTACAAGGCGCACATGCTCGAAGACGTGCCCAACCTGTTCTGGTGTGTGGGCTACACCAACGCGTCGTGGACGCTGCGGGCCGACATCACCGCCCGGGCGACGGCAAAACTGTTGGAGCACATGACGACTCACGGCTACACGCACGCCTACCCACATCGCGGCAACGAGCCGATGACCGAGAAGCCGTCGTGGGACATCAACGCCGGGTATGTGCTGCGCTCGGTGCACGCGCTGCCGAAGTCGGGCACCAAGCGGCCCTGGAACGTGCGGCAGAACTACCTCGCCGACGCCATCGACTACCGCTTCGACCGCATCGAAGAGGCGATGGTGTTCGGCCGGGCCGCCGACCGGGCTGCGCTGGCCGGCTGATCGGCGGGCGCCGGGGCGAGTTGGTGAATTCCTTCTAAAAGTCAGATGTCGGCAATACGCTGATCGCCATGGCGGCTCAGATGCGTGAACCCAAAGTCGTTGTGCTCGGAGGCGGCTCCTGGGGCACCACCGTGGCGTCGATCTGTGCGCGCCGCGGGCCGACGCTGCAGTGGGTGCGCTCGCGGGAGACCGCCGACGACATCAACGAGAACCACCGCAACAGCCGCTATCTGGGCAACGACGTGGTGCTGAGCGACACGCTGCGCGCCACCACCGATTTCTGCGAGGCGGCCAACACCGCCGACGTGGTGGTGATGGGGGTCCCCTCACACGGCTTTCGCGGGGTGCTCACCGAACTGGCGCGGGAGTTGCGGCCGTGGGTACCGGTGGTGTCCTTGGTCAAGGGGCTCGAGCAGGGCACCAACATGCGGATGTCGCAGATCGTCGAGGAGGTGCTGCCCGGTCATCCGGCGGGCATCCTGGCCGGGCCGAACATCGCGCGCGAGGTGGCCGAGGGCTACGCCGCCGCGGCGGTGCTGGCGATGCCCGACCAGCATCTGGCGACCCGGCTGTCCGGGCTGTTCCGCACCCGGCGGTTCCGCGTCTACACCACCGACGACGTCGTCGGGGCGGAGATGGCCGGGGCGCTGAAGAACGTGTTCGCCATCGCCGTGGGCATGGGGTATTCGCTGGGCATCGGCGAGAACACCCGCGCGCTGGTGATCGCCCGCGCGCTGCGCGAGATGACCAAGCTGGGGGTGGCGATGGGCGGCAGCCCCGACACCTTCCCGGGACTGGCCGGACTCGGCGACCTCATCGTCACCTGCACCAGCCAGCGCAGCCGCAACCGGCACGTCGGCGAACAACTGGGCGCCGGCAAACCGATCGACGAGATCATCGCGTCGATGAACCAGGTCGCCGAGGGCGTCAAAGCGGCCAGCGTGATCATGGAGTTCGCCAACGAGTTCGGCCTGACCATGCCGATCGCCCGCGAAGTCGATGCGGTGATCAACCACGGCTCGACGGTGGAGCAGGCCTATCGGGGGCTGATCGCCGAGGTTCCCGGCCACGAGGTGCACGGCTCCGGCTTCTGACCTGGGCGTCGCGCGCTGGCCGAATTCAAATCTTTGCGTTCTCTATGGGCCGGTCACGTCGGCTTGACCGGTGTTTGCCAGCAAAATACCGTCAGTCCAGGTAGCCAGTGGTTCTCCGGTGCGCTCCCGCGGGTCATCCGGCTGTAATCCGCTGCACGCCAACCCGTTACGACGACGTAACTGGCCGCAAGACGGGGCGCATATCGGAACATCCCCCGCAAACTCCTAACGAGGGACGGGACCGATGCAAGACATTCAACGGGCGGACGATGCCCTGCCCACCGCGTCGCGCGCCGAGCGGTTGCGCGGCGTCATCCGGCACGACCTGCCCTCCTCGCTGGTGGTGTTCCTGGTGGCGCTGCCGCTGTCGCTGGGCATCGCGATCGCGTCCAACGCCCCGGTGCTGGCCGGTCTGATCGCGGCCATCGTCGGCGGAATCGTCGTCGGCGCCCTGGGCGGATCGCCGCTGCAAGTCAGCGGCCCGGCGGCCGGGCTGACCGTCGTGGTCGCCGGTCTGGTCTCCGACTTCGGTTGGGGCGTCACCTGTTTCATCACCGTCGCGGCCGGAGCCCTGCAGGTTCTGTTGGGGCTCAGCCGGGTGGCGCGCGCCGCCCTGGCGATCTCGCCGGTGGTGGTGCACGCCATGCTGGCCGGCATCGGGATCACCATCGCCCTGCAGCAGACGCACGTGCTGCTGGGCGGGAAATCCAAGAGCACGGCCTGGCACAACCTGATCGGCCTGCCGGGGCAGATCATCGGCGCGCACCGGCCCGGGGTGCTGCTGGGCGTGCTGGTGATCGTCATCCTGGTCGCCTGGCGCTGGGTTCCCGCCAAGGTGCGCCGCGTTCCCGGCCCGCTGGTCGCCATCGTGGCGGTGACGGTGATCTCGGTGGTCTTTCCCTTTCACGTGCGCCGGATCGACCTCGACGGGTCGCCGCTGGATGCCCTGCAGCTGCCCGACCTGCCGCACGGCAACTGGAGCGGTGTCGCCGTCGGGGTGATCACCGTCGCGCTGATCGCCAGCGTCGAGAGCCTGCTGTCCGCGGTGTCGGTCGACCGGATGCACAACGGGCCGCGCACCGACTTCAACCGCGAATTGGTGGGACAGGGCGCGGCCAACATGATCTCCGGCGCCGTCGGCGGGCTGCCGGTCACCGGGGTCATCGTGCGCAGCTCGACCAACGTCAACGCGGGCGCCCGATCCCGCGCCTCGGCGATCATGCACGGCGTGTGGATCCTGCTGTTCACCATTCCGTTCGCCGGGCTGGTCGACGAGATCCCCACGGCCGCCCTGGCCGGGCTGCTCATCGTCATCGGCATCCAGCTGCTCAAGCCGGCGCACATCGAAACCGCAATGAAGCACGGCGATCTCGCGGTGTACGTGGTGACGGCCGTCAGCGTCATCTTCCTCAACCTGCTGCACGGGGTGATGATCGGGCTGGCGCTGGCCATCGCGCTGACCGGCTGGCGGGTGATCCGGGCCAAGATCGAGGCCGCCCAGCTCGACGGCGAGTGGCGGGTGACGATCGAGGGCGCGGCGTGCACCTTCCTGGCGCTGCCGAGGCTGACCCGGGTGCTGGCGTCGGTGCCGCGGGGCGCGACGGTGACGGTGGCCATCGCGGTGCACTACCTCGATCACGCCGCCCACCAAGCGATCACCGACTGGCAGCGCCAGCAGGAGGCGACGGGCGGCACGGTGCGCATCGAGGGCGCCGTGGTGGCGACGGGCCGCCGCGACGAACCGCAGGTGGAAGCCGAAATACCCGGCGCCGCAGCATAATTGGCCCGGCCCGTCGATCAGTCGACGTCGATCCTGATGTGTAATCGCTTGCCGCACACCTGCGCCAGCCGTTGCAGCATGTCGACCCGCGGCACCTCGGTCCCGCTCTCCCACGCGGCGACGCTCGCCCGGGGAACACCCAGCGCCTGCGCCAGCGCGGCCTGGTTCATGCCCGCGCCGGCGCGTGTCTCGAAGATCAGGTCGGGCAGATCCAGCGCCAGCCCGGCCTCGTGAATGTCCAGTGAGTCAGAGTCCGGCATCGCCATCACCGCTTCCATCAACGGCCAGCTCGAGGACTGCATACACCCCCGATGCTACTGCCGTGGTGGCGGCGGGCGCAGCGATTGCCCGCGCATGACCGCGGGCACGCGCGGCCGACGTCAGCGCCCCGCCATGGATTCCAGGCGGCGGATCCGGTCCTCGATCGGCGGGTGCGTGGAGAACAGCGAGCCGATCCGTTCACCGGCCCGGAACGGGTTGGCGATCATCAGGTGCGCCTGGCTGGCCAGCTGCGGCTCGGGCGGCAGCGGCGCCGCCTGCACCCCGCCGGAGATCTTGCGCAGCGCCGACGCCAGGGCCAGCGGGTCGCCGGTCAGCACCGCGCCCGACTCGTCGGCCTGGTATTCGCGCGACCGGGACACCGCCAGCCGCACCACGGTGGCCGCGATCGGGCCCAGCAGCGAAACCAGCAGCAGCGCAAAGGGATTCTCGCCGTCGCGGTCGTTGCCGCCGAACATGCCGGCGAACATGGCCATGTTGGCCAGCGCGGTGATCACCGACGCCATCGCGCCGGCGATGCACGAGATCAGGATGTCGCGGTTGTAGACGTGGGACAGCTCGTGTCCCAGCACGGCGCGCAGCTCACGCTCGTTGAGGATGCCCAGGATGCCGGTGGTGCAGCAGACCGCGGCGTTGCGCGGGTTGCGCCCGGTGGCAAACGCGTTGGGCGCGTTGGTGTCGCTGATGTAGAGCCGGGGCATCGGCTGGTGCGCGGCGGTGGCCAGCTCGCGCACGATCCGGTACATCGCCGGCGCCTGCAGCTCGGAGACCGGCTGCGCGTGCATGGCGCGCAGCGCCAGCTTGTCGCTGTTGTAGTAGGTGTAGACGTTCATGCCGATGGCGAACAGCACCGCGAAGAACATCGCGGTCCTGCCGAACAACGACCCCACGAACACGATCAACGCGGACATGCCGACCAACAGGGCGAACGTCTTGAACCTGTTGGCATGCGGATGCCAGGTCATCGCTGTCCTCCTCGCAGTGCACGGGCACACACGCGCTCTTGCTGACTTGCGCTAATTGAACGCTCGAGACGGCCCGGTTGGTTCCGCGACGCGCTAGCCGTGCCGGCTGATGGTGAAGTCGACCAGTGTTTGCAGCGCGCGCCGGCCCGGGACGTCGGGCAGCTGGTCCAGCTCGCGATGCGCCTGCGCCGCGTACTCGCGCAGCGACTGCTTGGCCTTGGCCATGCCCGGCGACGCCCGCAGCAGCGTCAGCGCCTCGGCCACCGCCTCGTCGTCGTCGATCGGCCCGACCAGCAACTCGCGCAGCCGCGCCGCGTCCGGCCCGGGTTCGCGCAGCGCGTAGACCATCGGCAGGGTGTGCACGCCTTCGCGCACGTCGGTGCCGGGCAGCTTGCCGGATTCGTGCGAGTCGCTGTCGATGTCGATGATGTCGTCGGAGATCTGGAACGCGGTGCCCACGATGCCGCCCAGCCGGCTCAGCCGCTCGACCTGGTCGGCATCGGCCCCGGAGAACATGGCCCCGAACCGGCCCGCCGCGGCGATCAGGCACGCCGTCTTCTCGTACACCACCTTGAGGTAGTGCTCGATCGGGTCCGACCCCTCCTTGCGGCCGCGGGTCTCGCGCATCTGCCCGGTCACCAGCTGGGCGAACGTCTCGGCGATCAGCCGCACCGCCTCCGGGCCCAGCCGCGACACCAGCCGCGACGCCGTGGCGAACAGATAGTCCCCGGCCAGGATCGCGACGTTGTTGCCCCAGCGCACGTTGGCGGTGGGGGTGCCGCGGCGCACCTCCGCCTCGTCCATCACGTCGTCGTGGTAGAGCGTGGCCAGGTGCACCAGCTCGATGACGGCGCCGGCGATGGTCACCTCGGCGGCGTCGGGGTCGGGGCCGATCTGCGCGGACAGCACGGTGAACAGCGGGCGGAACCGCTTGCCGCCGGCCTTGAACAGATGGGTCAGCGACTCGGTCATGATGTCGTCGGCGCTGCGCAGCTCGGTGTCCATGAGCTGCTCGATGCGCCCGACGCCGTCGCGCACGGTCGCCGCGAAAGCCGGGTCACCGAAATCCACGCCCGCCACCACCGTCGCCGGAGTATTCACCCGACCAAACATACTGGTGTGCATGACGACGGCAGCGACCCGAGCCGATCTGGTGGTGGTGGGCGCCGGGCCCGCCGGATCCGCCGCGGCGGCCTGGGCCGCGCGCGCGGGGCATGACGTGCTGGTGGTCGATGCGGCGCGCTTTCCCCGCGACAAGGCCTGCGGCGACGGGCTGACCCCGCGCGCCGTCGCCGAGTGCGAACGCCTGGGCCTGGGCGGCTGGCTGGACAGCCGCATCCGGCACCGGGGGCTGCGGATGAGCGGGTTCGGCGCCCAGGTGCAGGTCGACTGGCCCGGCCCGTCGTTCCCGTCCACCGGCAGCGCGGTGGCCCGCACGGAGTTGGACGACCGGATCCGCAGGGTCGCCGAGGATTCCGGGGCGCGGATGCTGCTGGGAACCAAAGCCGTTGGGGTGCAACGTGACTCGTCGGGCGCGGTGACGTCGCTGATGTTGGCCGACGGCACCGGGGTGCAATGCCGTCAGCTGATCGTGGCCGACGGGGCGCGTTCGTCGCTGGGCCGCACGCTGGGCCGACGCTGGCATCAGGAGACGGTGTACGGCGTGGCCGCCCGCGGCTACCTGAGCACCCCGCACGCCGACGACCCCTGGCTGACGTCGCACCTGGAACTGCGCGGACCCGACGGCGCCCGGGACAAGGTGCTGCCCGGCTACGGCTGGATCTTCCCGCTCGGCAACGGTGAGGTGAACATCGGCGTCGGGGCGCTGTCGACGTCGAGGCGACCTGCCGAGCTGGCGCTGCGGCCGCTGATCGACCACTACACGGACCTGCGCCGCGACGAGTGGGGCTTCGTCGGCAGACCCCGGGCGGTCGCTTCGGCGCTGCTGCCGATGGGCGGCGCGGTGTCCGGGGTGGCCGGGCCCAACTGGATGCTGATCGGCGACGCGGCGGCCTGTGTGAACCCGCTCAACGGCGAGGGCATCGACTACGGAATGGAGACGGGACGGCTGGCCGCGGGCCTGCTGGGGTGCCCGGACCTGTCGCAGGAGTGGCCGGCGCTGCTGCGGGAGCACTACGCGCGCGGCTTCTCGGTGGCGCGCCGGCTGGCGTTGCTGCTGACCTACCAGCGGTTCCTGCCCGCGACGGGGCCGGTCGCGATGCGTTCCACGACGCTGATGAGGATCGCGGTGCGCGTGATGGCCAACCTGGTCACCGACGACGACGCGGACTGCGTGGCGCGGGCGTGGCGGGGCGCCGGGCGGCTGTCGCGGCTGATCGATCGGCGGGCACCGTTCAGCTGAACGACCCTGTCCAGGCGTGTATAGTCCGGCTAATGAAGGGAACGATGCTGGCTACTATCGGTGCCGCCGCCGTTGCTGCTTTCGCGCTGGCCGCGCCCGCGCAGCTGTCCGCGCCCGCGCAGGCGGATCCCCCGCCGACGGCGCCCTACCCGACGCCGCGGACACCGTCGCCGCCGAGCGACTACGACGCGCCGTTCAAGAACACCGTCAACGGCTTCGGCATCTACCAGCCGCAGGACCAGTTGGCGTGGCTGGGCAAGATCACCTGCGACCGGCTGGACCACGGCGTCGACCACGACGCCCACCAGTCCGCGACCTTCATCCAGCGCAACCTGCCGCGCGGCACCTCCGAGGGCCAGTCGCTGCAGTTCCTCGGCGCGGCGGTGGACCACTACTGCCCCGAGCACATCGACGTCGTCCAGGCGGCCGGCCGGTAAGCACCGCTCAGCGCGGCGGCCGGTGGGCGGCGTGTAGCGCGACGATGCCGCCGGTCAGATTGCGCCAGCGCACCCCCGCCCAGCCGGCCCCGGCGATCTGGTCGGCCAGCGCCGCCTGATCCGGCCAGGCCCGGATCGACTCGGCGAGGTACACGTAGGCGTCGGGGTTGCTGGACACCGCCCGCGCCACCCGCGGCAGCGCCCGCATCAGGTACTCCTTGTAGACGGTGGCGAACAGCGCGTTGGTGGGGGTGGAGAACTCGCACACCACCAGCCGCCCGCCGGGCCGGGTGACCCGGGCCATCTCGCGCAGCGCCGCCTGCGTGTCGACCACGTTGCGCAGCCCGAAACTGATTGTGACGGCGTCGAATACGTCGTCGGCGAACGGCAGCCTGGTGGCGTCACCGGCGACCTTGGGCACCCGGCGGGCGGCACCGGCCGCCAGCATGCCGACCGAGAAGTCGGCGGCCACGCACCACGCCCCGGATTTGTTCAGCTCGACGGTCGACACCGCGGTGCCCGCGGCCAGGTCGAGCACCTTCTGGCCGGGTCCGATGCCCAGCGCCGAGCGGGTGGCCTTGCGCCAGTACCGGTCCCGGCCCAGCGACAGCACGGTGTTGGTCAGGTCGTACCGGCGGGCCACGCCGTCGAACATCGACGCGACGTCCCGGGGATTCTTGTCCAACTCCGCGCGGCTCACCCGCTTGACGCTACCCGGTGCGGGAATGCCGCCGCGACGCCAGCGTTGCACCTCTGCGTTGCTAGAGATCGCGCCGTTCGGTGTGCACCTCACGCTGGTCGACTCGGCGGTGTCCGCGGCCGCGCTGATGAAGGTGGTCGACGCCGAAAAGCCGCCGCTGCGAGTCTTTTTCGGCTCCTCCCCGCTGGAGACGGCCAAGGCCGACTACGAAAGCCGGCTGCGCACCTGGGAGGAATGGCAGCCGGTCGCCGAGCTGACGCAGGGCTGACCGGCGCCGGGCCGGCTCATTCGCCTTGCGCGTAGCGCCCAGCGCGGACCTGGCGCCGGACGAACGGCGACAGCACCGCCTCGTAGTGGCCGAGTAGCTCGTCGCAGATGACCGGCCAGCTGCGGCCGAGCACGCTGCGCCGCGCGGCCGGCGCGTAGCGGTGGCGTTCGCCGATCAGATGGGCGACGGCGGCCGGCAGCTTGGTCTCGAATTCGTCGACGGCCAACAGCAGACCCGTGCGCCACGGGGTGACGAGGTCACGTGGGCCGCCGGCGTCGGGGGCGATCACCGGCAACCCCGACGCCAGCGCTTCTTGCACGACCTGACAAAACGTCTCGTGCTCGCCGGGGTGCACGAAGACGTCCATGCTGGCGTACGCCGCGGCGAGCTCGTCGCCGTACAGCGCGCCCGTGAAAACCGCTGTGGGCATTGCCGATTGCAGCTTGGCGCGGTCGACGCCGTCGCCCACGACGACGAGCTGAACCGCGTCGCTCGCGGCCAGCCCGGCCAGGCGCTCGACGTGCTTTTCCGGCGCCAGCCGGCCGACGAAGCCGACGATCGGCTTGCCCTGTGGCGACCACCGCCGGCGCAGCGCCTCGCTGCGCGCGGACGGCGCGAACCGCAGCACGTCGACACCGCGCCCCCACCGGTGAACCCGCGGAAAGCGGTGCGCGACAAGGGATTCCATCGTCACGGTGGACGGCGCCAGGGTGCGGTCGGCCAGCGTGTGCAGATGGCGGAACCACGCCCACGCGGCGCGCGCCGTCATCGGAATGCCATAGGAGGCCGCGAAACCCGGAACGTCGGTCTGATACACCGCGACCGTGGGCACCCCCAGCCAGCGCGCGGCCCGCAGCCCGCCGTAGCCGAGCAGCGCCGGCGAGGCCAGATGCACCACGTGCGGGTCGAATCCGCGCAGCACGCTCACCAGCCGGGGTGTGGGCACCCCCAGCGGCAGCGTGGTCACCTTCGGGAACATCCGCGACGGGACCCGGTGGACACGGATGCCGTCGTGGATGCGTTCGGCCCGGGGCTGCCCGGGCGGGGTGTCGGGTGCGATGACGAGGGCCTCGTGGCCGGTCCGGCGCAGGTGCTCGAGCACCCGGATCACCGAGTTGCTGACCCCGTTGACTTCCGGCAGGAAGGATTCCGCGACGATGGCAACGCGCACACCATCACGGTGTCAGCGCCGCTTGTCGGAAAGGTTGCCTGCGGGCATACGTCATGCGAAATCTGCAGGTCCGGCACCTTTGCCGCGCCGGTCCAGCCATTTGTCCACCAGGGCCAGCAGCGCCAGCAGCACCGCCGCGCCCAGCCAGCCCACCACCGCGATGGACCCGGCCGGGATGATCGCCAGCCCGGCGTTGCGGTGCTGCACCCGAACCAGGTTGGGATCGTTCTTGTTGTATTCGACGTAGATCCGCATCCCGGTGGCCAGATGCGACGGGTAGAGCACGCCGAGTTCGGGGCGATAGGTGACCCGCTCGGGGGTGACGAACTCGATGGTGGACCGGCGCGGCCCGGCGCTGAGCACCTCGGCCTGCGCCACCCCCATGTTGTGGGTGATGGCCAGATCGTTGCGCCACGCCCCGGCGACCAGCAGCACCGACTGCAGCGTGACCAGGCCGGTGACGATCAGCACCGCAATCCTGGCCCAGCGCAACGCGATCCGACCCCGGGTTGTCTCCGGCGGGTCGCTGCGTCCGTGAATCAGGATGTGCAGCAATGCTTTTGGGGATATCGTCACAGCGCCGCCTTGATGGCGGCGTGCAGTTGCCGCAGCGACGAGCGGTCGGCCTTGACCTCCAGCACCCGCATCCCGGGCCCGGGTTCGTCGAGGGCGGCGGCCAATTCGCCGACCTCGATCTGGGCGCTCTCGACGTGATATGCCCGGCACAGCGCCCCCACGTCGACGTCGTGCGGGGTGCCGAAGACCCGCGACGACACGTCGGAGAACCGCGGGTCGCCCTGTTCGAGCAGCTCGAAGATGCCGCCGCCGTTGTCGTTGGACACCACGATCGTCAGCCGGCGCGGGGTGGGCTCGGTCGGCCCGATCAGCAGCCCGGAGCTGTCGTGGACGAACGTCAGGTCGCCGATCAGCGCGACGGTGCGCCCGTCGTGCGCCGCCTCGTGGGCCAGGGCCGCGCCGATCGCCGTCGACACCGTGCCGTCGATGCCGGCCACCCCGCGGTTGGAGCGCACCCGGATGTGGTGGCTGTCCAGCCCGACCAGCGCCGCGTCGCGGACCGGGTTGGACGCCCCGAGCACCAGCTGGTCGCCGGGCCGCAGCGCGTCGGCCACTGCCGCCGCCACGTGCAGGCCGGTGGTCAGCGGGTGCGCCGCCAGCTGGCCGCGCACGGCGGCCACGGCGTGCCGGTTGGCCTGTTCGCAGCGGTGCAGCCAGGCCGGGCTCGGCGCCCCGGTGGTGACCGCCCGGGTCCCGGTGGCCTGCGAGTTGCCCGACACGTCGGGCCAGCGCGGGCCGGTGGTCAGCGCGTACACCGGCACCTGCGGGTCGGCCAGCAACGCCGACACCGGCCGGTGCAGGGTGGGCCGGCCCAGCATGATCACCTGCTTGGGGCGCAGCAACCGCAGCGCCAGCGGGTGCAGCGGGTTGTCCGGGGCGGGTGCCGTCGGCTCGGCCACGGTCGGCAGCTGGGCAAGGTTGGGATGCGTCCCGGCGCCGTGGCCGGCGATGACGACGGTGTCCGGTGACAGGTCGATGTCCAGCGGCTGGTCGAAGCTGACCGGCGGGGTGTAGGTCCACGGCCGGCCGCCCGGGCGGCCGGCCGGGGTCGGGGCGCCGTGCGGCTCGGGATCGGGCACCAGCGGCTCGCGCAGCGGGATGTCGAACTGCACCGGGCCGGCGTTGGCGGTGCGGGATCCGGTGGCCGCCGCCAGCACCCGGCAGGTGGCGGAGCGCCAGGTGGCGTTGAGCGCGTCCAGCCGCTCGGGGGCGTCCTCGGCCAGGCCCAGGCTGATGGCGGCCCGGACCTGGGTGCCGAAGTAGCCCAGCTGCTCCATGGTCTGGTTGGCGCCGGTGCCCAGCAGTTCGTAGGGCCGGTTGGCGCTCAGCACGATCAGCGGCACCCGGGCGTAGTTGGCCTCCACCACGGCCGGGCCCAGGTTGGCCACCGCGGTGCCCGAGGTCATCGCGACGCACACCGGAGCGCCGGCCGCGATGGCCAGGCCGATGGCCAGATAGCCGGCGGTGCGCTCGTCGATGCGCACGTGCAGCCGGATCCGGCCGGCGCGGTCGGCGTCGGCCAGCGCGAAGGCCAGCGGGGCGTTGCGCGAACCGGGGCACAGCACCACATCGCGGACACCGCCGCGGATCAGCTCGTCGACGACGACGCGGGCCTGGGTCGTCGAGGGGTTCACCCATACAGCGTGTCACAGCCGGTCGATGAGGCGTCCAACGTGGAGTTGTTGCGGCCCGCCGGCGCGATCTCGCCACACAAGTCGACGTTGGGCGCCTAGTGCTGCTCGCCGAAGAACTTGAGCATGGCCGCGTTGACGGCGTCGGGCCGCTCGAAGAAGCCGAGGTGACCGGTGTCGGGGATCTGCACGTAGCGGCCGTTGGGCAGCGCGTCGGCGACCTCGCGGCCCAGGTACGGCGGGGTGAGCACGTCGTCGGAGAAGCCGATCACCAGCACCGGTATCGCGATGCTGCGGTAGGCGGACAACCGGTTGGTGTAGGGGGCGACGTCGAGCTGGGCCCGCATGCCCGGGGTGGACTTGACCGGCCAGGTGGAAAACATCGCGATCCAGTCGGCGACGGCGGTGTCGTCGTTGAGCGTCTTGCGGGAAAAGTTTTCCAGCAGACGGATTTTCGCCTCGTACGACGCCGGCAGTGCGACGCCGCCGTCGGCCAGCTCGGCCTCGGCGTCGCGGAAGAACTGCCGGGCCCGGTCCATCCGACCGCGGGTGCCCATCAGCACCGCGGCGCTGACCAGCTCGGGCCGGGCCAGCATGAGCTCCTGGGCGATGAAGGCGCCCATCGACATCCCGACGATGCGCGCCGGGGCCGCATTCAGCCCCTCGATCAGCGCCGCGGTGTCGGCGACCATGGTCTCCGTCGTGAATCCCTGCGCGTTCTCGGTGGCGCCGATGCCGCGGTTGTCGAAGGTGATGACGCGGTATCCGGCGGACAGGAAGGCCGGGACCTGATAGGGGTGCCAGGTCCGTCCGGCGCCGCCGTGGCCGGCGATAAAGACCACGGGCTCACCGGAGCCGCGGTCGTCGTAAGCCAGGTTGATCACCCGGACGACGGTACAAGCAGCCCGTGGCAGGCCGTGACCCGGTCGATCCACCACTGCCGCCGCTGCGGGGGCGCGGCCAGGGCCCGCAACCGGGCCGGGTCGGGGGTGACCGGCCCGACCGGCAGGGCGCCGTCGACGGGCGCGGCGACGTCGGCCACGTCCTCGACGAACAGCCCGCCGGTGCCCAGCCCGCACGCGTGACCCAACATCGGCAGCGCCGCCGCGGCGGTCAGCCCGGCCGCGATGCCGACGGCCGAATCCAGCGCGCTGGAGACCACGACCGGGATGTCGATGCGGGCGGCGATGTCCAGCAGGGCCGAAATCCCGCCCAGCGGAGCGACTTTGAGCACCGCGATGTCGGCGGCCCGGGCGCGGACCACGGCCAGCGGGTCGTCGGCCTTGCGGATGCTCTCGTCGGCGGCGATCGGCACCTCGGGCATGTCCGGCCGGCGGCGCAGCTCGGCGAGTTCTCCGACCGTCGCGCACGGCTGCTCCAGGTACTCCAACGGGCCGTCGGCGCTCAGCGCTCGAGCGGCGCGGGCGGCCTCGTCCACGCTCCAGCCGCCGTTGGCGTCCACCCGCACGGTGGGCACCAAATCGCGCACCGCATTCAGCCGGGCGACGTCGTCGGCCAGGGTTTGGCCGGGCTCGGCGACCTTGACCTTGGCGGTGCGGGCGCCGGGAAAACGGGCGAGCACGTCGGGAACCGCGGCGGCGGGGACGGCGGGCACGGTGGCGTTGATCGGGATCCGGTCGCGGCGCACCGGCGGCGCCGGCCGGTAGGCGGACTCGACGGCCGACGCCAGCCAGTGCGCGGCCTCGGGCGGCCCGTATTCGACGAACGCCCCGAACTCGCCCCAGCCGGCGGGGCCGTCGATCAGCGCGACCTCGCGGGTGGTGATGCCGCGGAATCGCACCCGCATCGGCAGCGCGACCACGTGCAGCCGGTCCAGCAGGTCCTGCAGCGGCGGGATCACTGTGGGTACACCCGGCGGCCGGCCAGATACGTCGCCCGCACCTGCAGGTCGGCGATCCGCTCGGGCGGCACCGCGCGCGGGTCGGCGGACAGCACCACCAGGTCGGCGTATTTGCCGACCTCGAGCGAGCCGATCACGTCGTCGGCGAACAGCTGCCAGGCCGCGTCGAGGGTCTGCGCCCGGATCGCCTGCTCGACCGTCAGCCGCTCCTCGGGCGCCAGCACCCGCCCACTGGGCGCCTTCCGGGTGGCGGCGACGCTGATGTTGCGCAGCGGCTCCTCCGGGGTGACCGGCGGGTCGTTGTGCAGCGAGATGCGCATGCCGGTGGCCACCGCGGAACCCGCTGGCATCCAACGGGATCCGCGTTCCTCGCCGAACAGGCCGTCGACGAGGACGTCGCCCCAGTAGTGGATCTGGTCGACGAAGATGCTGCAGGTGACGCCGAGGTCGGCGGCCCTTTGGAGTTGATCGGGCCGGATGGCGCCGACGTGCTCGAGCCGCAGCCGGTGGTCGTCGCGCGGATGGCGTTTGAGGGCCTCCTCGTACACGTCCAGGATCGTGTCGACGCCGGCGTCGCCCTGCACGTGGCAGGCCAGCTGCCAGCCCAGCGGGAAGTAGGCGCCGACGATCTCGTGCAACTGCTCCGTCGTGTAGTTGGCGCAGCCGCAGGAGCCGGGGATGACGCCGATGGTGCGGGTGGCCTCGGTGTCCAGGTAGGAGAACGACAGCGCGATGTTGCCGATCCAGGGCGAGCCGTCCACCCAGATCTTGATGCCGACCTGGCGCAACATGTCGTCGCCCTCGCCCGGGGTGGCGTCGGTGCGCAGCTGCGGGTTGGAGATCTCGTAGCTGCGCAGCCGCACCGTCAGCTGCCCGCGCAGTTGTTCGACCAGCGGCCGGAACCGCGGGTCGAACGCCATCTCCGAACAGGTGGTCAGCCCGGCCCGGTTCAGCCGCGCGCACTCGGCGTGCAGCATCCGCGGGTAGCCGGCGGTGTCGATGGCGCCGTCGAGTAGCGGAAACACCGCGCCGGTCTCCTCGGCGGTGCCGTCGAGTTCGCCGTCCGCGTCGCGGCCGTAGCGGGCGCCCTTGGGGTCGGGGGTATCGCGGTTCAGGCCGTGCCGCTGGGCGGCTCGGGAGTTGAAGAACGCCTTATGCCCGGAGTTGTGGATGATCACCAGCGGGCCGTCGGGCGCGATGTCGTCGAGCCAGGCCAGCGTCGGTTGCGGAAGTCCCTGCTGCAGCAGCGGATCCCAGCCGTTGAGGTAGGCACCGGCTTCGCCCCGCTTGCCGACCTCACTCTTGACGGCGGCGACGACGTCGTCCGCGTTGGCCAGGGTGACCGGGCGGATGTCCACGATGCGTTCCGACAGCGCGACCGCCTCCATCAGCGGATGCCCGTGCGCCTCAACGAATCCCGGCATCACGCAGCCGTCGCCGATGTCGACGGTTTGGGTGTGCGGGCCGACGTGCGCCGCGATTTCGGCGCGGGTTCCCACGGCGACGATGCGGCCGTCGGCGACGGCCAGCGCCTCGGCGGTCGGCCGCGCCTCGTCGACGGTCAGTACGGTTCCGGTGAGGACTAGATCTGCCTGCCCCATGTGCACGGATGCTATCGGTCCGAGGGTGCGGCTGACCGGAATTGCAACACGTTCTAGTCTGGCCCCATGAGTCGCGCCGGCGACGATGCAGAGCCAAGCGATGAGGAGGAGCCACGCCATGGGTGACGAGCTGCTGCGCCATCCCATTCATTCCGGACACCTGACCGTCGGTGCGCTCAAGCGCAACAAAGACAAGCCGGTGCTGCATCTCGGCGACACCACGCTGACCGGGGGTCAGCTCGCCGAGCGGATCAGCCAGTACATCCAGGCGTTCGAGGCGCTCGGCGCGGGCACCGGCGCCACCGTCGGGTTGCTGTCGCTGAACCGGCCCGAGGTGCTGATGATCATCGGCGCCGGCCAGACCCAGGGGTATCGGCGCGTGGCGCTGCACCCGCTGGGCTCGCTCGACGACCACGCCTACGTGCTGGACGACGCCGGCGTGACGTCGCTGATCATCGACCCGACCCCGGCATTCGTCGAGCGGGCGCTGGGCCTGCTGGAGAAGGTGCCCGGCCTCAAGCAGATCCTCACCATCGGTCCGGTGCCCGAGGCGTTGAGCGGTTCCGCGGTGGACCTGGTGGCCGAGGCCGCCAAGTATGCGCCGAAACCGTTGGTGGCGGCCGATCTTCCGCCCGATCACATCGGCGGGATGGCCTACACCGGCGGCACCACCGGCAAGCCCAAGGGTGTGCTGGGCACCGCGCAGTCGATCACCACGATGACCACGATCCAGCTCGCCGAATGGGAGTGGCCGGAGAACCCGCGCTTTTTGATGTGCACCCCGCTGTCGCATGCCGGGGCCGCGTTCTTCGTGCCGACCATCATCAAGGGCGGCGAGCTGGTGGTGCTGACCAAGTTCGACCCGGCCGAGGTGTTGCGGGTGATCGAGGAGCAGAAGATCACCGCGACCATGCTGGTGCCGTCGATGATCTACGCGCTGATGGACCACCCCGATTCGCACACCCGCGACCTGTCCTCGCTGGAGACGGTCTACTACGGCGCCTCGGCGATGAACCCGGTGCGGCTGGCCGAGGCCATTCGCCGCTTCGGGCCGATCTTCGCCCAGTACTACGGGCAGTCCGAGGCGCCGATGGTGATCTCGTACTTGGCCAAAAAAGACCACGACGAGAAGCGGCTCACCTCCTGTGGGCGGCCCACCCTGTTCGCCCGCTCCGCGCTGCTGGACGCCGACGGCAACCCGGTGCCGCAGGGCGAAGTCGGCGAGATCTGCGTGTCCGGGCCGCTTTTGAGCGGCGGGTACTGGAACCTGCCGGAGGAGACGGCCAAGACGTTCAAGGACGGCTGGCTGCACACCGGCGACATGGCCCGCGAGGACGAGGACGGCTTCTGGTTCATCGTCGACCGGGTCAAGGACATGATCGTCACCGGCGGCTTCAACGTGTTCCCGCGCGAGGTGGAGGACGTGGTCGCCGAGCACCCCGCCGTCGCGCAGGTCTGCGTGATCGGAACGCCGGACGAGAAGTGGGGCGAGGCCGTCACCGCCGTGATCGTGCTGCGGCCCGACCATCCCTCCGACGAGGAGTCGGTGGCGAAGGTGACGGCCGAGATCCAGGCGGCGGTCAAGGAGCGCAAGGGTTCGGTGCAATCGCCCAAGCAGGTGATCGTCGTCGACTCCGTGCCGGTGACCGCGCTGGGCAAGCCCGACAAGAAGGCCGTGCGCGCGCGGTTCTGGGAGGGCGCCGGCCGCGCCGTCGGCTAGGTGGCGTGTGGCGTGTGGGCTCGCCCGGGCTATCGCCCGGCGCCCGTCGCGCCGGCCCCGCCCGTCGCGCCGGCCCCGCCCCGCCCGCCGAGCGTGAAGTTAACTTCACGCTCGCGTGCGAACGTGAAACTAGCTTCACGTTCGGCAGGGGGACGCCGCGGGCGGGTAAGGCCGAGGCGGCTGAGGACGCCCGGCGAGTGGAAGTCAGCGCGTGACCCCGGCGACCAGCAGGTCGAGCATGCGTCCGGTCTGCTCCGGTGAACCGCTGACCAGGAAGATGCCGATCAGGCTGGACACCACGTCGTCGGCCTGCACGTCGGCGCGCAGGCTGGCATCGTCGGCGCCGGCGCGCAACAGCGTCTCGACGGCGCCGACGATGCCGTCGCGGGTCTGGCTCGGCACCAGAGCGCCGGACTCGAAGATCGCCTGCAGGGACTCGGCCATGCCGCGCTTGGTGGCGACGAAGGTCGCATAGCGGTCCATCCAGCGCCGCAGCGCGGTCTTGGGGGGATGACGTTGGAGCAGCTGCGCGGCGGCCGCGGCCACCTCGGCGAGCTCGGCGCGGTATACGGCCTCGACGAGGGCCTCCCGGTTGGGGAAATGGCGGTAGAGCGTGCCGATGCCCACCCCCGCGTCGCGGGCGATCGATTCGAGCGAGACCGATGCGCCGTGTGCCGTGAACGCCGCGGTGGCCGCCTCCAGCAGCCGCTGGCGATTGCGGCGCGCGTCCGACCTTCCAACCAAAGCGGAGGCTCCTCCGTTTCTGCTAGGCTGCGAATGCGGAGGATCCTCCGCTTTCTCCAGTGTCTCACCGCATCCTTCAGGAGCCACCATGACAGACAAACCACGCCCCGGCGGTATCGGCGATCTCGGCGGCCTGCCCGTCGCGCGCGTCGGCTACGGCGCCATGCAGCTGTTCGACACGTCGCCCGACGAGGCGGCCGCGGTGCTGCGCCGCGCCGTCGAACTCGGCGTCAACCACATCGACGCGGCGTCGTTCTACGGCCCCGGCGAGGTGAACCGGCGCATCCGCGCCGCGCTGGCCCCCTACCCCGACGACCTCGTCATCGTCAGCAAGGTCGGCGCCCGTTACACGGGCGAGCAGCCGATTCCGCTGGCCTCCGCGCAACGACCCGCCGAGCTGCGCGCCGCCGTCGAGGACGACCTGAGCCAGCTCGGCCTGGATCGCATCCCGGTGGTCAATCTGCGGCGGATGGACCTCGGCCCCAGCGCGGCCACCGACGGCGACCAGGACGTCGACCTCGACGACCAGCTCGCCGAGATGATCGCCCTGCGCGACGAGGGCAAGATCGGCGGCATCGGGATCAGCAGTGTGCCGCTCGAGGTGCTGCGGCGCGCCCTGCCCGCCGGCATCGTGTGCGTGCAGAACGCCTACAGCCTGCTGGACCGCTCCCAGGAGGCGATGGTCGACGTCTGCGCGGCCGAGGGGATCGCATGGGTTCCGTATTTCCCGCTGGGGTCGGCGTTCCCGGGTCTGCCGAAGGTCACCGACAACGCCGTCGTGGTGGACATCGCGGGCGAACTCGGGGTCACACCGGCACAAGTCGGGTTGGCCTGGATCCTGGCGCGCGCCCCCCACACGTTGCTGATCCCGGGCACTCGATCGATCACCCATCTCGAGGAGAACATGGGCGCGGCCGGCGTCACGCTGAGCGCCGAGGCGATCGCCCGGCTCGACGCCGTCGGCTCGGCGGCGGGCCATGACTACGCTGTCACGGGTGGGCACCAGTGAACACGTCCGGCCACCCTGGTGGCTGAAGCCGGCCAACAAGCTCTTCATCAGACTGTCGCGGCTGGGACTGAGTTTCGGCGGCGAGAGCCCGGTCGTGTTGACCGTGCCGGGCCGCAAATCCGGTGCGGCACGGTCGACCCCGGTGACGCCGCTGACCCTCGACGGCCGCCGCTACGTCGTGGCCGGCTTTCCCGGCGCCGACTGGGTGGCCAACGCCCGCGCCGCCAAACAGGCGACCATCGCGCGCGGCCGCCACGTCGAGCGGGTGCGGATGACCGAGCTGTCGGCGGCTGAGGCGCGGCCGGTCCTGCGCGCCTTCCCCACCGAGGTGCCCACCGGCGTCGGTTTCATGAAGCGGGCGGGACTGGTCACCGACGGGCGGCCCGAGGAGTTCGAGGCGCTGGCCGGCCGCTGCGCGGTGTTCCGGCTGGACCCCGCGTAATCCGATGAGCGACAACCCTTTTGATTCCGGCCAGTGGCAACCCGTGGCCGGCTTCGACGACCTGACCGACATCACCTATCACCGGCACGTCGACGACGCCACCGTGCGGGTGGCGTTCGACCGGCCCGAGGTGCGCAACGCGTTCCGGCCGCACACCGTCGACGAGCTCTACCGGGTGCTCGACCACGCCCGGATGTCCCCCGACGTCGGGGTGGTGCTGCTGACCGGCAACGGCCCCTCACCCAAGGACGGCGGCTGGGCGTTCTGCTCCGGCGGCGATCAGCGCATCCGCGGGCGCAGCGGATACCAGTACGCCTCCGGCGAGACGGCCGACACCGTCGACCCGGCGCGGGCCGGCCGGCTGCACATCCTCGAGGTGCAGCGGCTGATCCGGTTCATGCCCAAGGTGGTGATCTGTCTGGTCAACGGGTGGGCGGCCGGCGGCGGGCACAGCCTGCACGTGGTCTGCGACCTCACCCTGGCCAGCCGCGAGCACGCCCGCTTCAAGCAGACCGACGCCGACGTCGGCAGCTTCGACGGCGGCTACGGCAGCGCCTATCTGGCCCGCCAGGTCGGGCAGAAGTTCGCCCGCGAGATCTTCTTCCTGGGCCGCGAATACACCGCCGAGCAGATGCACCGCATGGGTGCGGTCAACGCCGTCGTCGAGCACGCCGAGCTGGAAAGGGCGGGCATCGAGTGGGCGCGCGAGATCAACGCGAAATCGCCTCAGGCGCAACGCATGCTGAAGTTCGCGTTCAACCTGCTCGACGACGGCCTGGTGGGCCAGCAGCTGTTCGCCGGCGAGGCCACCCGGCTGGCCTACATGACCGACGAGGCCGTCGAGGGCCGCGACGCCTTCCTGGAAAAGCGGCCGCCGGACTACAGCCGGTTCCCGCGCTACTTCTGAGGCGCCGCGCTGGCGCCGCGCTGGGGCCGCCGCGCCCGCGCGCCGCGCTCGGCGCCGAGCGTCACGCTGGCGTGACGCTCGGCGCCCGAGCGCGGCGCGCTGGCGTGACGCTCGGCGGCGTACGGGCCTCACGCTGGCACCGCCTAGACTCGCGTCCCGTGAGCAAGAGTCCGCTTCGCCGGTTCGCCGACCAGTTGGTGCTGGCCACCATGCGACCGCCCATGGCCCCGCAGGTGCTGGTCAACCGGCCGCTGATCAAGCCGGTCGAGCTGGCCGGCAAGCGCGTGCTGCTCACCGGCGCCTCGTCGGGGATCGGCGAGGCGGCGGCCGAACAGTTCGCCCGCGAGGGCGCCGGGTGGTCGTCGTCGCCCGCCGCAAGGACCTGCTGGACGCGCTGGCCGAGCGCATCACCTGGGCCGGCGGCGAGGCCATCGCGATGCCCTGCGACATCTCCGACCTGGACGCCGCCGACGCGCTGGTGGCCGACGTGCAACAGCGGCTCGGCGGCGTCGACATCCTGATCAACAACGCCGGCCGGTCCATCCGCCGCCCGCTGGCCGAGTCGCTGGAACGATGGCACGACGTCGAGCGGACCATGGTGCTCAACTACTACGCGCCGTTGCGGCTGATCCGCGGCATCGCCCCGGGCATGATCGAGCGCGGCGACGGCCACATCATCAACGTCTCGACGTGGGGGGTGCTCTCGGAGGCCTCGCCGCTGTTCGCGGTCTACAACGCCTCCAAGGCCGCGCTGTCCACCGTCAGCCGGGTCGTCGAAACCGAGTGGGGCGACAAGGGGGTGCACTCCAGCACGCTGTACTACCCGCTGGTGGCCACCCCGATGATCGCGCCGACCAAGGCCTACCAGGGGGTGCCGGCGCTGACGCCGGAGGAGGCGGGCCGGTGGATGATCACCGCCGCGCGCACCCGGCCGGTGCGCATCGCCCCGCGGATGGCGATCGCCGCCAAGGCGCTGGACACCTTCGGCCCGCGCTGGGTCAACGCCGTCATGCAGCGCCAGACCGTCCAGCCCAACCGCGAAGCCGGGGCCTGATTCGGCGCGTGTGATAGACACGAGGCTATGGAGATCCTGGCCAGCCGGATGCTGCTCCGGCCGGCGGACTATCAGCAGTCGTTGACGTTCTACCGCGACCGGATCGGCCTGGCGATAGCCCGCGAATACAGCGGCGGCACAGTCTTTTTCGCGGGGCAGTCGCTGCTGGAACTGGCCGGTTACGGCGCCCCGGACCACTCCGGCGGCCCGTTTCCCGGCGCGCTGTGGCTGCAGGTCCGCGACCTCGAGGCCACCCAGGCCGAGCTGCGCGGGCGCGGGGTGGCCATCGCCCGCGAGGCGCGCCAGGAGCCGTGGGGCCTGCACGAGATGCACGTCGTCGACCCGGACGGCATCACGCTCATCTTCATCCAGATCCCCGCAGATCACCCGCTGCGCCGCGACACCCGAGGTGAACGGCAAGCGAAGCCCGGTTAACTGAGAGGTAACATCTGGCGACGACTCAAGGTACACCCGCGTTTCGGGTCATGCCGCATTCGACAATGGATTGCCCCTACCACCAGAATCAGGCGCTGTGAACATCCAATTGTTCCTCTTGATCATTGTCGTAATCACGGCATTGGCTTTCGATTTCACCAACGGCTTCCATGACACGGGCAACGCGATGGCCACCTCGATCGCCAGCGGTGCGCTCAAGCCCAAGACCGCGGTCGCGCTCTCGGCGGTGCTGAATCTGGTGGGCGCCTTCATGTCCACCGCCGTCGCCGCCACCATCGCCAAGGGCCTGATCGACTCCAACATCGTCACGCTGGAGCTGGTGTTCGCCGGCCTGGTCGGCGGCGTGGTCTGGAACCTGCTGACCTGGCTGCTGGGTATCCCGTCGAGCTCGTCGCACGCACTGATCGGCGGCATCGTCGGCGCCACCATCGCCGCCGTCGGCGCGCACGGGGTGATCTGGAAGGGCGTGATCTCCAAGGCCATCATCCCGGCCATCGTCTCGGCGATCCTGGCCATCCTGGTCGGCGCGGTCGCCACCTGGCTGGTCTACCGGATCACCCGAGGCGTCCCGAAGAAGCGCACCGAGGCCGGTTTCCGACGCGGCCAGATCGGCTCGGCGTCGCTGGTCTCGCTGGCGCACGGCACCAACGACGCGCAGAAGACGATGGGCATCATCTTCCTGGCGCTGATCTCCTACGGCTCGGTCAGCAAGACCGCGGCCATGCCGCCGCTGTGGGTGATCGTCAGCTGCGCGCTGGCCATGGCGACCGGCACCTACCTGGGCGGCTGGCGGATCATCCGCACCCTGGGCAAGGGCCTGGTGGAGATCCAGTCGCCGCAGGGCATGGCGGCCGAGTCGTCGTCGGCCGCGGTGATTCTGCTGTCCGCCCACTTCGGCTACGCGCTGTCCACCACCCAGGTCTGCACGGGTTCGGTGCTGGGCAGCGGGCTGGGCAAGCCCGGCGGCGAGGTCCGCTGGGGCGTGGCCGGCCGGATGGGGGTGGCCTGGCTGGTCACCCTGCCGCTGGCCGGGCTGGTCGGCGCCGTCACCTACTGGATCGTGCACCTGATCGGCGGCTACCCGGGCGCGATCATCGGCTTCGCGTTGCTGGTCGCGGTGTCGGCCACCATCTACCTGCGCTCGCGCAAGGTGAAGGTGGACCACCACAACGTCAACGCCGAGTGGAAGGGCGACCTGACCACCGGGCTGGAAGGCGCCGACGACCACTCCCCGCCCCCGGATGCCGGGCCCCCGTTCGGCGGGCCGGGCGACCGGTACCAGTCCGACGACCCGACGCTCAAGGCGAGCGCGTCATGAGCCACATCGGCGACTGGTTCAACTACCAGGCCAGCCTGAAGATCCTGCTGTTCGCCATGCTGGCCGGCGCGGCGCTGCCGGGGCTGTTCGCCCTGGGCATCCGGCTGCAGTCGGCCGGGGCCGGTGACATCACCCTGGACGGCGCCGAGGGCGGGCCCGCGCGGCGCAACCCGCTGCTGACCGGGTTGGCGTGGGCGATCTACGCGCTGGTCATCGCGGTGATCACGCTGGCTTTGCTCTACATCGCCCGGGACTTCATCGCCCACCACACCGGCTACCCGTTCCTCGGAGCCAAAGCCAAGTAGCATCGATAGGTGCCCACCGAGTTGCTAAGCCACACACCGGGGGGTGTTGTCAGAGCGTGAACGGATTTCTCAGTTCGATCGTCTCCTGGCTCCGCGCGGGATATCCAGAGGGCGTGCCGCCGACCGACACCTTCCCGGTGCTCGCGTTGCTGGCGCGCCGGCTGTCCGGCGACGAGGTCAAAGACGTTGCCAGCGAGCTGATCCGGCGCGGAGAGTTCGACGACGTCGACATCGGCGTGCTGATCACCCAGATCACCGACGAGCTGCCCACCCCCGACGACGTCGAGCGGGTCCGGGTGCGGTTGGCCGCCCAGGGCTGGCCGTTCGACGACGCCGACCAGGCCGGGGACCCGGCATAGCCGCACTGCGCGCGCTGCACGTCCCGCCCGGCGCGGCGGTCCCGACGCTGCTGCCGGCCCTGCGGCGGGTGCTGGACGGGCGCGATCCCGCCCTGGTGGTGCTCGGCCCGCCCGGCGACCGCGAGTCCGCGACGCTTCGGGCGGGGCTGCGGGTCGGCGAACCCGTCGACGACGACGTGGCCCTGGTGGCGGCGACGTCGGGCACCACCGGTGCTCCCAAGGGTGCGATGCTGACCGCCGCCGCGCTGAGGGCGAGCGCGACGGCCACGCACGAGCGTCTGGGCGGGCCGGGCAGCTGGCTGCTGGCCCTGCCGGCACACCACATCGCCGGGGTGCAGGTGCTGGTGCGCAGCCTGCTGGCCGGCTCGACGCCCGTCGAACTCGACGTCTCCCGAGGCTTCGATGTCACCCAATTGCCCGCTGCGACAAGGGCATTGGGCACCGGCCGCCGGTACGCGTCGCTGGTGGCCGTGCAGCTGGCCAAGGCGCTGGGTGACCCGGCGGCCACGGCCGCGCTGGCCGAACTGGACGCCGTGTTGCTGGGCGGCGGGCCCGCGCCGCGGCCGGTGCTGCAGGCGGCCGCCGCCGCGGGCATCACGGTGGTGCGCAGCTACGGGATGAGCGAGACCGCCGGCGGGTGCGTGTACGACGGCGTCCCGCTGGACGGGGTGCGGGTGCGGGTGAGCGACGGGCGCATCGCGCTGGGCGGCGCGACGTTGGCCAAGGGCTACCGCAATCCGGTCGATCCCGATCCGTTCGCCGACCCCGGCTGGTTCCTCACCGACGATCTGGGCGCCGTCGACGACGACGGCGTGCTCACCGTGTTCGGCCGCGCCGACGACGCGATCAGCACCGGCGGGCTGACCGTGCTGCCGCAACCCGTCGAGGCGGCGCTGTGCACGCATCCCGCGGTGGCCGACTGCGCGGTGTTCGGGCTGCCCGACGACCGGCTGGGGCAGCGGGTGGTCGCCGCGATCGTGCTGCGCGACGGCCGCGCGGCGCCGAGCCCGGACGCGCTGCGCGCCCACCTGAGCCGCACCCTGGACGCCACCGCCGCGCCGCGCGAGGTACACGTTGTCGCCGCGCTGCCGCGCCGGGGCATCGGCAAGGTGGACCGGGCGGCGTTGGTGCGCCGATTCGCCGGGGGCGGCGAACAATAGGCTGTTGCTCCGTGAGAATCGCTCGGCGGGACGCGGTGGCGGCCGCGGTCGGGGCGGCGTTGGTGGCGGCGGCGTTCCTGCTGCCGCGGCTGAACCTCGGGGTGCGGCCGCGGCTGGACGTCGGCCCGGAGCGATTCGCCACCCACGCCGGGGCCGCGCCGATCTTCGGTGAGTGGCTGATCCACGCCGGCTGGGGAACCGGCCCGGCCGTCGCCCTCGCGGTCGCCGTCGTGGCCTGGGGACCCGTTCTGGCGCAACGGCTTTCGTGGCGGGCGTTGACGCTGGGCAGCTGGGCCGTCGCGGCCGGGTGGGCGTTCGCGCTGGCGATGATCGACGGCTGGCAGCGCGGCTTCGCCGGCCGGCTGACCACCCGGGACGAATACCTGTGGGAGGTGCCGGGGATCCACGACATCGCGGCGGCGGTGCGCACGTTTTCCAGCCGGATCGTCGACTACCAGCCGCACTCGTGGACCACGCACGTGTCCGGGCATCCGCCGGGCGCGCTGCTGACCTTCGTCTGGCTGGACCGGCTGGGGCTGCACGGCGGCGGCTGGGCCGGATTGCTGTGCCTGCTGGCCGGATCCAGCGCGGCCGCCGCGGTGCTGATCGGGGTGCGGGCGCTGGCCGACGAGCCGACCGCGCGGCGGGCCGCCCCGTTCGTCGCGCTGGCGCCCACCGCCATCTGGGTGGCGGTCTCGGCCGACGGGTACTTCGCCGGGGTGGCGGCGTGGGGCGGCGCGCTGCTGGCCGTGGCGGTGCACCGTCCGGTGCGGTTCCCGGCGCTGACCGCCGCCGGCGCCGGGCTGCTGCTGGGCTGGGGGGTGTTCTGCAACTACGGCCTGATGCTGATGGGACTGCCGGCGGCGGCGGTGCTGGCCGCGGCCCCCCGGCCGCCCCGCGACGGCTGGACGCAGTGGCGTGCGGCGCTGCGGGCGCTGGGCCCCGCGGCGCTGGCCGCGATCGCGGTGGCGGTCGCCTTCGCCGTCGCCGGGTTCTACTGGTTCGACGGCTATACCCTTGTGCAGCAACGCTATTGGCAAGGCATCGCCAAAGACCGGCCGTTCCAGTACTGGAGCTGGGCCAACCTGGCCTGCGTGGTGTGCGCGATCGGTTTGGGCGGCGTCGCGGGGGTCGGCCGGGTGTTCGACCGGGCCGCGATCCGCCGGCGCAGCGGTTTCCCGTTGCTGCTGCTGGCGGTGCTGGCCGCCGCCGCCTGCGCGGACCTGAGCATGCTCAGCAAGGCCGAGGTGGAACGCATCTGGCTGCCGTTCACCATCTGGCTCACCGCGGCCGCCGCGCTGCTGCCGGTGCGGACGCATCGAATCTGGTTGGCGCTCAACGCCGTCGGCGCCCTGGCGGTCAACACGATCATCCTCACGCACTGGTAGCGCCGTGCTTACAGGCCGGCCGCCCGGGTGGCCCGGGCGAACCGGCTGGCGGGCGGGCAGGCGTCGCGCACCACCGCGACATCGCCGACGACGTCGACGTCGGCCAGCGTCTGCACCGTGGCGACCTCGATGCCGTTGTCGCGCAACGCTTTCAGTGTCAGCTCGCCGGTGTCGGCGGCCGACATCGGCACGGCGCGCAGGCAGTCTGCCAGCGCCGGCGCGGCCACGCCGAGCAGCCACCAGCCGCCGTCGCGGGCCAGGCCCAGCACGGCCGGCGCGCCCAGCAGTCGACGCGCGCAGCCGGCCAACAGCTCGGCGGTCACCTGCGGGGTGTCCATCCCGATCTGCAGCACCGGCAACCCGTCCGCGGCGTCGGCGTGCGCGTTGGCCAGCCGGGCGCCGAAGTCGTTGCCGCGCTGGGCGATCACCGTGAACGACGCCAACCGCGCCCTGATCTCGGCGCCGCGCGCGGCGCCGTCCAGGTCGCCGGTCAGCGCCACCACCCGGGCCGCCACCGGCGCGGCGGCCACGGCGTCCAGCGTGTCCAGCAGGGCGGCGGCGGCGATCTCGGCGGCGGCCCGCTCCCCCACCGCCGCCGCGAGCCGCGTCTTGGCCCGGCCCGGCTCGGGGGCCTTGGCCACCACAAGCAGGGTCACCGGGATCACGAAATCACCTTCCAGAAGTCGAGGATCGCGGTGATGCTGCCCCGCAGCGAACCGCTGACCTTCGACTTGCCGCCGGTGCGGGGGCCGTAGCGGACGTCGAGTTCGACCACGCGCCAGCCGGCGGCCGCGGCGCGCACCAGCAGTTCCAGCGGGTAGCCCGAACGCCGGTCGGCCACGCCGAGCCCCAGCAGCGCGTCGCGGCGGGCCACCCGCATGGGCGCGATGTCGTGCACCGGCAGCCCGTGCCGGGTGCGCAGCCGCCAGCTCATCACCACGGTGCCCACCCGGGCCACCCACGGCCAGCGCAGCCCGGGCACCGGCCGGCGCCGGCCGGTGACCAGGTCGGCGCCCGCCTCCAGCGCGGCGACCAGCCGGGGCAGGTCGGCGCCGTCCATCGAGCCGTCGGCGTCGAGGACGGCCACGATGGGCGTCGTCGCCGCCAGCACGCCCGCGTGCACGGCCGCCCCGTATCCGGCCCGGGTCTCGGTGACCACTTGGGCGCCGTGCCTCCGCGCGACGCCGGCGGTGTCGTCGGTGCTGTTGTTGTCGACCACCACCACCCGGTAGCCGGGCGGGATGGTGGCCAGCACCCCCGGCAGCGACTCCTCTTCGTTGAGGCAGGGCAGGACCACCGTGACCCGACCGTCGGCGCCGGGCACGGGTCAGAACCCGCGGTGGGTGTGGGGCTCCTGCGGGAACAGCGGCTGCGAATGCGTGGGCGGCACGGTCTGCTGGGTGTGCGTGGGCAGCGGCGCCTCGGTGGTCGCCCGGGTGCTCGGCGGCTGGTACGTCGTGGTGGGTGGTTCGTGCGTGGTGGTGGGCGGCTGGTAGGTGGTGGTCGGCGGCTGGTAGGTGGTCGTCGGGGGCTGGTAGGTGGTCGTCGGGGGCTGGTAGGTGGTGGTCGGGGGTTGGTAGGTGGTCGTCGGCGGCTCGTACGTGGTGGTCGGCGGTGTGTAGGGCGTCGTCGGGTTGTAGGGCGGGGTGTACGGCGGGTTGTAGGGCGGGTTCCATCCCGGGATCGGAACGGGGATCGGGATGGGAACGGGCACAAGGGGATTCGGGTTGGGCGCCCAACCGGGGTTGGGATTGGGGACCACGCCGGGGTTGCTCGGCGCCTCGGGCGCGGGGTTGGCCGGCGCGGGAACCGCCGGCTGCGGGGCCGGGGCGTTGCTCGGGGCCTGGACGATGCCGCCCTGGAACCCGGCATTGGGCGCGTCGGCCGGGGGCGGCGGCAGCGGCGCCTGTTGCTGGCTGGGCAGGATCGGCATGAACTTGCCCGGGGTGCCGTTCTGCACCCCCACCACCGGCTGCCGGCTGGCGGTGGGCTCGACGGCGACGGCGATCGCGGTGGCCAGCGACGCCAACCCGATGACGGCGAAGGCGATGACGGCGTTGCCGATCACCAACGACCGCCGCGACAGCTTGGCCGGGGCGGCCTCTTCGGCGTCGTCATAGTCGGCGTCGTAGTCGTCGAATTCCGGGTCGTACTCGTCCATTTCGCCCGGATAGATGCCGGCGTCGTCGGCCATCGAGTAGGCCAGCTGCTGGTCCTGCGGTTCGGCGAGCTCCGGTGCCGGCACCACCGTCGTCTCGTCGCCGGTCAGCCCCGCGGCCGGCGCCATGGCCGTCGCGTCCCCCGCGGCCGGCGCCATCGCCGTCGCGTCCCCGGTCACCCCGACCGCGGGCGCCATCGCCGTCGCGTCCCCGGCGGCAAGGGCGGGCGCGGCGGCGATCGCCGCGCCCCGGGCGAGCGCGAAGGTGGGATCGTCGGCGACCTGCACCCGCATGGTCGACGCGTCGCGCAGCTGTTCGGCGACCCGGTCCAGGTCGGGCGAGGCGCCCACCAGATACACCTCCCCGGGCGCGTCCGGGTGGGCGCTCAGGTTCGCCATCATCGTCTGCAGCGCGGCGGTCACATCGCCGCCCACGGCCCCGCCCAGCGGCTGGCGGGCCAGCAGGGTCGGCGGCGCGTCCGGGTCGCCGGCGGCCGGGCTCACCATCGACAGGGTGCCCGTCGCGTCGTCCATCACCAGCGCGGCGCCGGGCTGGCCGGCCGCACGCATCAGCGCGGCCACCGCCTGCGACTCGGAGAGCACCGCGACGTTGTGCACCCCGGAATCCTCCAGCGCCCTGCGCAATTGGTCGGCCCGCGGGTGATCGGTCCAACACAGCCGGGTGCCGACCAGCCGGTGGTTCTCGCCGGCCAGCAGCCGATTGGTGCCGACCACCGTCTCGGTGAGGGTCTCGATCGGGTTGTCGGCCAGGTCGACGACGGACTGGTCGATCACGTCGGTGCCCCGCGAGCCGACCAGCGCCAAGCGGGCGACGGGGCCGGTGACCGCAACCCCCAAAACCACGTCCATCCCGGTTCTCCTTCACCCCGGCGACCCCGCAACCAGCATGTCCCGGCAGCACTACACTTGCGATACCGTTGGCAGTATCAGTCATTCGGGCGTCAAGCTTCGCCTACTAGCGCAGCGTAACCAGCTTTTCGAAGGACCGGACGGTCGCCGCGGAATCACCTCCGCTGCGCTGCCGGTCGCCCGCCACTGCCAGGGCACCCGAACGGAGAATATGTTCGCAAGCGAGCAGTGCACGGGGTTCGGCCGGGTACTTTCGGACCGAACACCCGAAACCGCGCCGACAGCATTCGTCCTTGAATTCCGGGGGGCATGGTGAGCCAGAGCAGCGACGACACCCCGACCGGCCCCATCGCCGGCCAGCCCCGGCAACCGGCGGCGCCCCGCATCATCCGGTCGCACGCCACCGGCGCCACGCCGTCGCCCGGCCCGGCGACCACCGGCCGGCGCGTCGCCGCCGACCTGACCGCGGTGGCGCTGCTGCTCGCCGCGATGTTGCTGCCGTGGAACCTCTACTTCGGCGTCGGCATCCCGGACAGCAACCCGATCGTGTTCGCGGTCCTGGTCGCGGTGACGGCGCTGGCGCTGGCCGCGGTCGCGGTGGCCGGTTCCTGGCGGGCGGGCGGCGCCCGGTTCGACCCGGACCGCGCGGCCCGGCTTCGGTTGGCGCTCAACGTCCCCTACCTGCTGTTGGTGCTCGCCTTCGTCGGGTTCGACGCCGTCCAGACGGTCCGTTTCGGCGGCACGGTCGACGTGCCGGGCGGGGTGGGGCCGGGCGCCTGGGTGGGCATCGCCGGCGCGCTGCTGAGCGCCCAGGCGGTGCCGGCCGGCACGGCGGCCGCGCCGGTGCCGGGCACCCCGGGCGGCGACGAGGCCACCGGTTGGCATCGGGCCGCGCGGATCATCGGCGCGCTGTCGATGCTCGCGGCGGTGCTCAGCTTCGGTTTCAACCTGTACTGGCGGGTGCGCTACGCGCTGCAGAGTTCCGGCGGCGCAGCGCAATTCGGCAAGGAGAACATCGCGGTCATCGCGACCGCGGTGGTGTACGGCGTGGTGGCGCTGGTCGCGGTGCTGGTCGCCTCCCGGTGGCTGCTGCGCTCCGACCGGGCGAGCCGGCTGACGACGATCGCGCTGGGCACGTCCACGCTGGCCGCCGGCATCCTGGTGTGGCTGTTGCCCGCCGGGCGGGACCTCGACGCCTTCCACGGCATCGCGCAGAACACCTCGACGGCCGGGGTGGGCTTCGAGGGCTACCTGGCCTGGGCCGCCGGCGCGGCGCTGTTCGCCCCCCGTACCCTGTTCGAACGCCGAACCCCTTCGCACACCGAGGAATCCGCGTGGCGGGCCACGGCCCGCAGCGGCCTGCTGCTGATCGCGGTGTGGGCGTTGGGGTCGATGGCGATGCGGATCACCGACCTGGCCGTCGCGGTGACGCTGAACTATCCGTTCTCCCGGTACGACAGCCTGGTGCTGGCCGCCTTCGACCTGGTGACCGCGGTGCTGGCGATCTGGCTACGGCGCCGGCTGGCCAACCTGGCCGCGCGACTGGTCACCTCGCTGTGCGGGCTGGTCGCCGCGCTCGCCGTCGCCCGCGTGGTGGTCGGCATGCAGCTGGCGCCGCGGTTCGCCGATACCCCCAATTCGCCTGTGCACCACCCGGTTTACGGCAACAACCTGGCCCAGCAGATCACCAGCGTGTTCGACGTGACGCTGTGCGGGCTGGCCCTGGGCATTCTGGTGGCCGCCGTGGTGGCCGGGCAGCTGGGCCGTCGGCGCCGGGCCGTCGCGCCGCCGCCGGCGCGCGGCGCAGGCGAACGCGGCGGCGCCGACGACGCGTATCCGGTGAGCCAGGGCGCCGCGCCGTCGGCCGCGGCGACCACCCGGATCGCCACCGGCGGCCCGGCGCGGACCACGAGCCGCCCACCACCGAGATCCCCCCGCTCGCCGGGTCGCCCCGGATCTTCCGCGGCGACGACTCCGGGACGCGGCAGATCCCGGTGCCCAAGCCCCAGATCTACCGGCCGCCGCAGCAGTAGCCGTCACCGCAGCGGCGCGAACGCGAATTCGCGCAGCCCGTCGCCGGGTTGGACGGCGGCGCGAAACCCCAGCAGCCGCGCGGCCCGCGACGGGTCGGCGACGATGTGGCGGACGTCGCCGCTGCGGTACTGGCCGGTGACCACCGGCGCGACCGCGCCGCCGCGGGCGTCGCACAGCGCGGTCGCCACCTGCAAGATCGAAATGGGTTGCCCTGAGCAGACATTCACCGCGGTGAAGCCGTCGCGGCAAGCCAGCGCCGCGAGGTTGGCGGCGGCCACGTCGTCGACGTGGACGAAGTCGCGCATCTGCCCGCCGTCCTCGAAAACCCTTGGCGGCTCACCCTTTTCCAGCGCCGAGCGGAAGATCGCCGCCACCCCGGAGTACGGGGTGTCGCGCGGCATGCCGGGGCCGTACACGTTGTGGTAGCGCAGCGCCACCACCGACCCGCCGGTGGCCTCCGACCAGGCCAGCGCGTAGTGCTCCTGGGCGGTCTTGCTGGCGGCGTACAGGCTGCGTGGCCGCAGGCAGGCGTCCTCGTCGACCAGCTGCCAGCGCAGCTCCTCACCGCCGATCGGGCACCGGTGCTCGAAGACCCCGGCGTCCAGGTCCGCACGCCGCCGCGGCAGCGGGTGCACCGGCCCGTGCCGCTCGCAGCGGTAACCGCCCTGCCCGTACACGACCATCGACGAGGCCAGCACCAGCCGGCGCACCCCGGCGGCGAACATCTGGGCCAGCAGCACCGTGGTGGCCAGGTCGTTGTGGCCGCCGTAGGCCGGGGCGTCGGCGGCGTCGACCCCCGCCCCCACCATCGCCGCCTGGTGGCACACCACGTCCACCCCGGCCAGCAGCGGGGCCAGCGCGTCGGCGTCGCGCACGTCGACGCGGTGACACCCGTTGGGCGGCAGCGGGTTCGGTCCGTGCGCGGCGGCCAGTAACGCGTCGACGGCGACGACGTCGTGGCCCGCCGCCCGCAGCGCGGCGGCCACCCGCGAGCCGATGAACCCGGCCGCCCCCGTCACCAGCACCCTCATGGCAGCTCGATCGGCAGGCTCACCCCGGCGTGCGGTGAGCACTGCGTACAGCTGCGCTCGGCGGCGACCCGGCCGATGGCGTCGCGCACCAGCTTCTTGAACGGCTCGATGTTCTTCTCGAACTCGGCGAACACCTCAACCGCCTTCACTCCCTCACCGGCGCTCACACCGGCGTCCAGATCCGTGACCAAAGCGATTGCCGCATAGCACATTTCGAGTTCCCGGGCGAGCACCGCCTCCGGGTAGCCGGTCATGTTCACCAGCGAGAACCCGGCCGAGGCGAACCACCGGCTCTCGGCGCGGGTGGAAAACCGCGGCCCCTGGATCACCACCATGGTGCCGCCATCGACCACCCCCGGCAGCCCGGTCACCGCCTCGCGCAGCGCCGGGCAGTACGGGTCGGCGAAGTCGACGTGCACGGCCCCGGAGTCGAAATAGGTGTCGGCGCGCCCGCGGGTGCGGTCGACCAGCTGGTCGGGCACCACGACGGCGCCCGGGCCGAGCTCGGGCACCAGGCTGCCGACCGCGCACGGCGCCAGCACCCGGCGCACACCGAGTTTGCGCAGCGCCCACAGGTTGGCCCGGTACGGCACGGTGTGCGCGGAGAATTCGTGCCGGGCGCCGTGCCGGGGCAGGAAGGCCACCCGGTGCCCGCCGACGGCGCCGACGGTGACCGGGGCGCTGGGCGGCCCGTACGGGGTGTCGACGGTGACGTCGTCGGCGTCGGATCCGAAGAAGGTGTAGAAGCCGCTGCCGCCGATGACTCCGAGCATCCGACCATTGTGGTGCATGAGCGCGGGCTGATCGCAGGGCCGGGCCGCGCATCCTGGCAGGATGTCGGTGTGGCCAATCTCGGGCAGTGGATCTCCGGTGCGCGGCCGCGCACGTTGCCCAACGCGCTGGCGCCGGTGGTCGCCGGCACCGGCGCGGCGGCGTGGCTGCACGCCGCGGTGTGGTGGAAGGCGCTGCTGGCGTTGGTCGTCGCGGTCGCGATGACGGTCGGCGTCAACTACGCCAACGACTACTCCGACGGCATCCGCGGCACCGACGACGACCGCGCCGGCCCGGTGCGGCTGGTCGGTTCGCGGCTGGCCGCCCCGCGCGCGGTGCTGGGCGCCGCGATCGTGAGCCTGACCGTCGGGGCGATCGCCGGGCTGGTCCTGGCGCTGTCCAGCGCGCCGTGGCTGATCGCGGTGGGGGCGGCCTGCATCGCCGGGGCGTGGCTGTACACCGGCGGGTCGAAACCCTACGGCTACACCGGTTTTGGCGAGGTCGCGGTGTTCGTGTTCTTCGGCCTGGTCGCCGTGCTGGGCACCGAGTACACCCAGGCGCTGCGGGTGGACTGGGTGGGCCTGGTGCTGGCGGTGGCGGTCGGGGCGCTGTCGTCGTCGGTGCTGGTGGCCAACAACCTGCGCGACATTCCCACCGACGCCCGGTCGGGCAAGATCACCCTGGCGGTGCGGCTGGGCGACGCCCGCACCCGGGTGTTGTACCAGGCGCTGCTTTCCGCCGCCGCCGCGTTGACCCTGGTGCTCGTCGCGGCCACGCCGTCGTGCGCCGCGGGATTGGTGGCCACGCCGCTGGCGCTGCGCGCGGCGACCCCGGTGCGGTCGGGGCGCGGCGGCGCCGAGCTGATCCCGGTGCTGCGCGACACCGGCCTGGCGATGGTGGTGTGGGCGGTCGCGGTGGCGGCGGCGTTGACGTGGGGTACCTGACAGTGCGAGCAGACGCAAAGGCGCCCGCGCACCGCGCTTTTGGGGTACTTTTGCGTCTGCTCGGGGGATAGCGAAGGACCGCAATGAAGCAGATTTCCGCGACCAGCGGGCCCACCAACATCGGCTTGCTCAGCGTCGGGTCGTACCGCCCGCAGCGCGTGGTGACCAACGACGAGCTGTGCCAGAACATCGACTCCTCCGATGAGTGGATCTATTCGCGCACCGGCATCAAGACGCGCCGATTCGCCGCGCGCGACGAGTCCACGGCCTCGATGGCGACCGAGGCCGGACGTGAGGCGATCGCCAAGGCCGGCCTGGAGGCGTCAGACATCGACTGCGTCGTGGTGGCCACCAGCACCCATTTCCTGCAGACCCCGGCGTGCGGCCCGGCGGTCGCGGCCGCGCTGGGCGCCACCGGCGTGCCCGCCTTCGACATCTCGGCCGGCTGCGCCGGCTTCGGCTACGCGCTGGGGGTGGCGGCCGACATGGTGCGCGGCGGCACGGCCGGCAAGGTGCTGGTGCTGGGGTCGGAGAAGCTGTCGCCCACGGTCGACATGACCGACCGCAGCAACTGCTTCATCTTCGCCGACGGCGCCGCGGGCGTGGTGGTGGGCGAGACGCCCACCCAGGGGATCGGGCCGACGGTGTGGGGCAGCGACGGCACCCAGGCCACCGCGATTCGCCAGGACATCGACTGGATGGACTACCTGGACCGGCCCACCGGGCCGCGCCCGTTCCTGCGGCTGGAGGGCAGCGCGGTATTCCGTTGGGCCGCATTCGAGATGGGCAAGGTCGGCCAGCAGGCGATGGACGCGGCGGGGGTGCGGCCCGACGAGATCGACGTGTTCCTGCCGCACCAGGCCAACAGCCGGATCAACGAGATCCTGGCCAAGAGCCTCGAGCTGCGGCCGGACGCGGTGATCGCCAACGACATCGAGCACACCGGCAACACCTCGGCGGCGTCGATACCGCTGGCCATGGCTGAGGTGCTGGCGACCGGGGCGGCCAAGGCCGGCGACTTGGCGCTGCTGATCGGCTACGGCGCGGGGTTGAGCTACGCCGCGCAGGTGGTGCGGCTGCCGCCGGGCTGAGCCGTCACCGTTCGGGGGGCACGTCCCCGTGCAGCCGGGCCTGCAACAACTCGCGCTCCCGGCGCCGCCGGGCGCCGGCGACGGCCAGCGCGGCGGTCGCGCGCCGGCGCAGCGGCCCGAACACCCAGATGCCCAGCGGCATGGCGATGACCAGCGCGAACAGCGCGGCCACCACGACGGGGAACTCGGTGATGCCGGCCAGCCGCGCGACGCCGTAGATCACGCCGGTGAGCACGACCGCCAGCAGCAGCCGCGCCGCCGCGTAGGCCAGGACCGGGACGACGGCGCCGCCCGGGCCCGGGGTGGATCCGTCGCTACCTTGTTGTGACACAGCCAAAGCCTACGGCGCGGGTATATTCGCGATGGAGGTCCCGAGGAGGTTTTGCGTGGTCTACCTGCTGCTCGTCCTGATTTTGGGGACGCTGATCTACGTCGGCTGGCGTGCGGCGCGGTCGCAGGCCGCCCGGCCCAAGACCCGCGTCATCGGGCCCGACGACGATCCGGATTTCCTGCGGCGGTTGGGCCACGGCGACAACAATCCCTTTTAGACCTTGTAGGACTATTTAGGCCCCGCTGCACCGGTTAACCGAGCACGCCCGGGTTGCGCTGCGCGCCGGGGAATCCGTCGGCGACGATGGCGGCCAGCTCGGTGAGCGCCTCGCGGGTGCCGCGGCGCAGCCGGTCCAGGTCGATCTCGGCGCCCTCCTCCAGATGCGGGTCGAAGGGCACCAGCTGGACCGCCCGGCAGCGCCGGGAGAAGTGGTCGATCACCTTGTTCATGTCGACCTTGCCCGGCCGCGGCCGCACCCCGTTGATCACCGCGATCGAATTGCGGACCAGGTCCTCGTGCCCGTGCGCGTCCAGCCAGTCCAGGGTGGCCGACGCGCTGCGCGCGCCGTCGATGGACGCCGAGCTGACCACCACCAGGGCATCGGCCTTGTCCAGCACCGACTTCATCACCGAGTGCAGCAGTCCGGGACCGCAGTCGGTGAGCACCAGGCCGTAGAAGCGCTCCAGGATGTCCAGGATCCGCACGTAGTCGTCGGCGCTGAACGCCTCCGAGACCGCGGGATCGGTCTCCGAGGCGAGCACCTCCAGCCCGCTGGGGCCCTTGGAGGTATAGCGGCGCACGTCGCTGTAGCGCTCGATGGTTCCGGCGTCGTGCAGCAGTTGGCGCACCGTCGCCGCCGTCTCCAGCGGGATCTTCTGGCTCAGCGTGCCGCGGTCGGGGTTGGCGTCCACCGCCACCACCCGGTCCCCGCGGATGGAGGCGAAGGTGGCGCCCAGCGTCGCCGCGATGGTGGTCTTGCCGACCCCACCCTTGAGCGACAGGAAGGCCACCCGGTAGGAACCCCGCAGCGGCCGGTTCACCTGGGCGACCAGGTTGTTGTACCGGGCGGCGCGGGGGCTTTCGCCCAGGTTGATCAGCCCGCCGGACAGCTTGTAGAGCAGCAGCCGCCAGCCCTCGGACGGCGGCGGCTGCACCGGGCGCAGCAGCATCCCGGTGGACAGCTCCGGGTACGGCGTGTGCGGCAGGTGCTCCTGACGCGGCGGCGGGCCCTGGATCTGGGTGGGCGGGGCGTCCGGGCCGGCGTAGTAGGCGCCGTACGCCGTCGGGTCGACGCGCGGGATGCCGGTGACCGGGGTGGAGTCCCACGGCGGCATGCCGGCGGGCCGCGGCGCGGTGGGTGGCGCCGGCTCCCGCTCCGGGGCGGGACCCGGCGTTCGGTGCGGAATCCGGCGAACGCCTTGGTCGGGGCTTCGCCGCCGGGCTCCGGCTGCGGTTCGGCGGCGTCTTTCTTCTCGTCGCCCGCTGCGGCGGCTGGGGGGATTTGCGTTGTCTGTTCTTCGGGCGCCCCCACGCCCGCCGTCGGATGCTCGGACACGGCACTCCCCCTTGTTGTGCGCTAGTTACCTCGGTTATCCAATGTCAACCCACGCCCGCATAGGAATGCAGACCCACGGTGACCAGGTTAACGAAGAACAAATTGAAGACCATGGCCACGAACCCCGCGACGTTGATCCAGGCGGCCTTGCGGTCCCGCCATCCGGCCGTCGACCTGGCATGCAGGTAGGCGGCGTAGATCACCCAGGCGACGAAGGACACCGTCTCCTTGGGGTCCCAGCCCCAGTACCGGCCCCAGGCTTCTTCGGCCCAGATGGCGCCGAAGATGACGCCGAAGCCGAACACCGGGAACGCGAAGATGGTGGTCCGGTAGGCGATGCGGTCCAGGGTCTGCGCGTCCGGGAACCGCCGCACCAGCCGGGCCGGCGCGCTGTCGTTGCCGGGGTCGCCCAGCGGCGAGGTGCGCAGCAGGAACAGGATGCTGGCGATGCCGGCGACCAGGAACACCCCGGAGCCCAGGCTGACCACCGACACGTGGATGGGCAGCCAGTAGGACTGCAGCGCGGGCATCACCGGCGCGGCGTTGGTGTAGAGCCAGCGCCCGGACACCGTGAGCAGGATCAGCACGGGCAGCAGCAGGAACACCCACAGCGGGCGGTACTGCGGGCGGCGCAGCACGATCGCCCCGGCGACCAACCCGCACAGGCAGGTCAAGTTGATGAACTCGTACATGTTGCCCCACGGCACCCGCAGGGTGGCCAGGCCGCGCAGCACCAGGCAGGCCAGCAGCAGGCCGGTGCCCAGGTACACCACGGCCAGGCCGGCGCGGCCGGCGCGCTCGTCGACGGGCCGGCGGGGCACCTCGTCCACCACCCCGGGTGTCGCCGAGTCGGCGCTGACCGCCCCGGCCAGCACCCGGGCCCGCGCATCGGCGCGGCGTCCGCCGGCGTAGGCGAGCTCGAAGGCCAGCAGCAGCAGCGCGATCACCAGCGCCACCACCGCCGACGTGAACGCCCAGTCGGAGTAGCGCGCCAGCTCGATGTTGACGTGCACGGTATTCATTTGACGTCCACCTCGGTACTCCTTTGGGACGCTCGGGACGCGGGCTCGGCCAGTCCGTCCAGCAGCCGCTGCGACAGCCGCTCGAACTCGTCCCCCCAACCGGAGTTGTCGGTGCGCGCCAGGCCGCCCAGTTCGACGTTCACCGTACCGGGCGCGCCGCCGGCGTCCGGTGTCAGACGGACCCACACCCGGCGGCGGCGCACCAGCAGCGACACCAGCAGGCCGGCCATCATCGTGACGGCGAACACCAGCACCCAGGTCTGGCCCGGGTCGTGGGAGACCTGCAGGTTGACGAACGGCACGGC
Source organism: Mycobacterium sp. MAC_080597_8934 (assembly GCF_000523975.1). NCBI lineage: Bacteria > Bacillati > Actinomycetota > Actinomycetes > Mycobacteriales > Mycobacteriaceae > Mycobacterium > Mycobacterium sp. MAC_080597_8934. Next base: position 252,759 of record NZ_JAOS01000031.1, read on the forward strand.
GCCGTCGAAGCGGATCACGGTGCCCGCCGCGGGCCCCTGGTCGATGCGGACTGCCTGCCCGGCGCGCAGGTTGACCCGCTTCTCCTTGGTCAGCCGATGTTGCTCGATCAGCCGGGGATCCAGGGTGAACAGCGACTGCGGGCGACCGGTGTCCAGCCCGGTGTCGCCGCGGTAGATGTCGACGGCCACCGCCGGGGCGTTGAGCGCCGGGAACCGCGACGACAGCAGCGTGCCGTCCAGCTGCTCGGTGGGCGCCAGCAGGCCCTGGATGGCGATCTCGTGCTGGCGGCGCTCCGCGGCGGTGGGATAGCTGCCCGCGGGCGGGTCGATGCGCACCACCCCCGACGACAGCAGGGTTTGCGGGTTGTCGGGGCGCCACTGCACGGTCGCGGTGCGGATCTGCCCGTCCGGGAAGGTGACGCTGAAGGTGGGCGCGTAGCCGTGGCCCTGCAGGTAGACCCGGTCGCCGCCGAGCCGCAGCGGGTGGTTGACCTGCAGCCGGTAGTGCCGCCAGGTGTTGGCGACCAGGTCGGCGCCGGACTGGTAGTCGATGTTCGCGGCGAACGAGACGGCCTGGCCGGATGGCAGGTAGTGGGCGTCGAAGTCGTCGACCCGGATGCACAGCGGGTGCAGCGAGGTGCCGTCGACGGTGTTGCCGGCCCGGAACGAGTCGAACGCGGCCGGCGAGGCCGAGCAGAAGCCGGGGCCGCCGTCGGCGATGACGATGACGTTGCCCTCGTAGCCGAACAGCTTGCCGACGGCCACGGCGACCAGCAGGCCCAGCAGCGAGAAGTGGAACACGAGGTTGCCGAATTCGCGCAGGTAGCCCTTCTCGGCGGAGACCTCCACGGCGTCGGGGCCGGCGCCGTCGTGGTGGCGGATGGCGGTGCGCCAGCCGCGCAGCCGGCCGACAAGGGTGTTGGCCAGGGTGTTCAGGTCTTCGGCGTCGGCGGCGATGCGGTGGCCGGCGTACTTGGGCAGCCGGGCCAGGTTGCGCGGGGCGGCCACCGGGGTGGCGCGCAGGCTGCGGACGTGCTCGATCATCCGCGGGGTGAGGCAGCCGACCAGCGACACGAACAGCAGCACGTAGATGGCGGTGAACCAGAAGCTGGAGAACACGTTGAACGCCTGCAGCCGGTCCAGCCAGGGCCCGATCACCGGGTGGGCCTTCAGGTAGTCGTCGACCTTGCCGGCGTTGAGATTGCGCTGCGGCAGCAGGGCGCCGGGGATGGCGCCCAGCGCGAGCAGGAACAGCAGCACCAGCGCGGTGCCCATCGAGGTCAGCGCCCGCCAGGTGTTGCGGGCCGTGGCGCGAAGGGTGGCGAGCGCCATCAAATCGGCAGCCTCACGTCGGACACGAACGCGTCGCGCAGCCAGGAGACGAAGTCGTTCCACAGCCCGGTGACCAGCAGGGCGCCGACTGTGATCAGCAGCACGCCGCCGAAGATCTGGATGGCCCGGGTGTGCCGGCGCAGCCAGCCCAGGCCGGCTACCGCGCCCGCCGAGCCGAAGGCCAGCAGCACGAACGGGATGCCCAGGCCCAGGCAGTAGGCGATCACCAGCACGATGCCGCGCGCCACGCTGGCGCCGTCGGTGGCCGAGGCGACGGTGATCACGCCGGCCAGCGTCGGCCCCAGGCACGGCGTCCAGCCCAGCGCGAACACCGCGCCCAGCAGCGGCGCCCCGGCGACGGTGGTCAGCTGCCGCGGGCTGAACCGGGCCTGCCGCTGCAGGGCCGGGATCAGGCCGACGAACACCAGCCCCATCACGATGGTCAGCACGCCGCCGGCCCGCTGCAGCAGCAGCTGGTTGGTGATCAGCGTGGTCGTCATGCCCAGCACGGCCACGGTGCCCAGCACGAACACCGCGGTGAACCCGGCGACGAACAGCGCGGCCGAGCCGGCCACCCGCCAGCGGGCGCCCGGCGGGGCCTGCACCGCGCCGGCCTGCGGCTGCTCTTCCACCCCGACCAGGGCCGCCAGGTAGGACAGGTAGCCGGGCACCAACGGCACCACGCACGGGGAGGCGAACGACACCAAGCCCGCCAGCAGGCACACGCCGAGGGCCGCCAGCAGCGGGCCGGCGGCGGCGATCTGGGTCAGCCCGGTCACTGCTGGGCCACCCGCTGCACCACCGGCTGCAGGTCGGTTGCCAGCAGTTCGCGCAGAAAGACCGCCGCGACCCGGTGCTGGCGATCCAGCACCAGCGTGGACGGGATCACCGTGGTGGGGTACTTGCCGCCGAACGCGATCAGGGTGCGCATCGCCGGGTCGTAGATGGACGGGAACGTGACGTGACGGTCGTTGACGAAGTCCAGCGCCGCCTGCCGGTTGTTGTCCCGGACGTCGATGCCCAGGAAGGACGCGCCGGCGCCGCGGGTGGCGTCATACACCTGCTGCAGCTGGCTGACCTCGGACCGGCACGGTCCGCACCACTGCCCCCAGATGTTGATGACGACCACCCGGCCGGCGAAGATCGGGTCGTCCAGCGACAGCGTGTGCGCGGGGTCGGCCAGGTCCGGGCCGGACAGCGGGCCGGGGCGGCCGCGGCTGGACGGCGGGTCGTAGTAGATGTCGGTCTTGCCGCCGGGCGAGACGAATTCGAAGGTGCCGCCCTGGGCGACGGCATCGTGACCGGACGAGCAGCCGGTCAGCAACCCGGCCAGCACCGCCCCGGCCATCGCCAGCACCCGCGCGCTCAAGGCGCCGCCGGCTCCGAGTACTCGACGTCGACCAGCCGGTCGCCGTCGTAGACCAGGGTGGTGATCGAGCACAGCCCGCATTCCCGCTTGCGCGGGTCGTGCCACAGCCGCCGGCCGGTCAGGTGCAGCCGCAGCGTCCACACCGGCAGCTGGTGGCTGACGCACACCACCTCGTGGCCGGTGCCGCGGGCGCGGGCCTTGTCCACCGCCGTCTCCATCCGGGCCGCGATCTCGGTGTAGGGCTCACCCCAGGACGGCCGGAACGGGTTGCGCAGCTGCCACCACACCCTCGGGTCGCGCCAGGCGCCGTCGCCGGGGCTGATGCGCCGGCCCTCGAAGAAGTTGGCCGATTCGATCAGGTCCGGGTCGGTGTCCACGGCCAGGCCGTGCCGCGCGGCGATGGGCGCGGCGGTCTCCTGGGCCCGTTGCAGGGGTGAGGCGATCACCGCGACGATGTCGCGCGGCGCCAGCGCCTCGGCCACCGCGGCCGCCTGCGCCCGGCCCGCCTCGGACAGGTGAAACCCGGGCAGCCGCCCGTACAGCACGCCGTCGGGGTTGTGCACCTCGCCGTGCCGCACCACGTGCACCCGGGTCTGCTCGCCCATCAGGAATTCCCCTCGTCGGCGCCCGCGGCGGCGCGGGCCGCGGCGGGCAGGGCCGCCGCGATCCGGTCGAAGGCGTCGTCGTCCAGCGCGGTGGAGACGAACCACGTCTCGAAGGCGCTGCACGGCGGGTAGACGCCGGCGTCCAGCAGCGCGTGGAAGAACGGCGGATAGCGCCAGGTCTGGGTGGCCCGCGCGGAGGCGAAGTCGGTCACCGGGGTGTCGGTGAAGAACACGCTGAGCATGTTCCCGGCCCGCGGAATCTGGTGCGGCACACCGGCATTGGTCAACGCGTCGGACAGCAGCCGGGCCAGCCGATCGGCGTTGGCGTCCAGCGCGGCGTAGGCGGCGGCATCCGCGTGGCGCAGCGTGGCCAGCCCGGCGGCCACCGCGACCGGGTTTCCCGACAGGGTGCCGGCCTGATACACCGGGCCCAGCGGCGCCAGCCGTTCCATCACCTCGGCCCGGCCGCCGAACGCGGCCGCCGGCAGGCCGCCGCTCATCACCTTGCCGAAGGTGAACAGGTCGGCGTCCACCGGATCGATTCCGTACCAACCACTTCGGCTGACCCGGAAGCCCGTCATCACCTCGTCGACGATCAGCAGCGCGCCGTGCTCGGCGGTGAGCGCGCGCAGCGCCGCGTTGAAGCCGGGCGCCGGCGGCACCACCCCCATGTTGCCGGGGCTGGCCTCGGTGATCACCGCCGCGATCTGGTCGCCGAACTCCGCGAACGCCTGCCGCACGGCGTCGATGTCGTTGTAGGGCAACACGATCGTGTCGGCGGCCGTCGCGCCGGTGACGCCCGGCGAGGACGGCAGCCCCAGGGTGGCCACCCCGGAGCCGGCGTCGGCGAGCAGCGCGTCCACGTGGCCGTGGTAGCAGCCGGAGAACTTGACGATCTTGGCGCGCCCGGTGAAGCCGCGGGCCAACCGCACCGCGCTCATGGTGGCCTCGGTGCCGGAGTTGACCAGCCGGATCCGCTCGACCGGCGCCACCCGGGCGATCATCTCGGCGGCCAGCTCGCTCTCCGCCGGGGTGGGCGCCCCGAAGGACAGCCCGGACGCGGCGGCCTTGGCGACGGCCTCGACGACGGCCGGGTGCGCGTGCCCCAGGATCATCGGCCCCCATGAGCACACCAGGTCCACGTAGTGGTTGCCGTCGGCGTCGGTCAGCCGGCAGCCGCGCGCGGCGGTGATGAACGGCGGCGTCCCGCCCACCGCGGTGAACGCCCGCACGGGTGAGTTCACCCCGCCGGGGATGACGGCGCAGGCGTCGTCGAACAACCGCGCCGAGGCAGCCTGGGCCCTGGCGTGCGCGGTCGCCTGATCACTGCTTCCCATGACGACCAGTGTCCCAGCCTTCGCCACCCCTCCAACTACAGGGTGTAGCAGAAGGGTGCTAGTCGGCGTCGTAGGAGTTGGCTTGCTGGGCCGCCATGAAGTTGCGCCGGGCGGCCTCGCGTTCCCGGTCCGCGGCCCGTTGGTGCGCGGCGACGTCGCCGAGGCCCTCGGCGACGGCCCTGTCCTCGACCTCGGCGACCCGCTCGTGGGCGATGGCCGCCTGATAGTGGCGGTGCTCGTCGCGGCGGTGCGCATCCAGGTCACGCTGACGGGACGTCTCGGCGCGCTCGGCGGCGCACTGCACGTCGGCCGCGGTGATGACCTTCCCGGCGGCCAGGTCCCGGCCCCGGCGCGACAGCTCCGAGCCGCGACGGCCCGCCGCGATTCCCGGTGTGTCGCCCATCACCTGACCTTAGTCGCTGCGGCGGGGAAAAGATCGGGTTGATGTCGCCCGGCGCCTGCGAGTTGGATGGCGGTATGCAACTCCCACAAGGGCTTGCCCGGTTCAACCGTCACGTCACCAACCCGATTCAGCGGATGTGGGCCGGTTGGCTCCCGCCGTTCGGCATCGTAGAGCACGTGGGACGGCGTTCGGGCAAGCCGTACCGCACCCCCGTCAACCTGTTCAGCGCCGACGTCGACGGCAAGCCCGGGGTGGCCATCCTGCTGACCTACGGCCCGGACCGGGACTGGCTGAAGAACCTGACCGCGGCGGGCGGCGGCCGGATTCGCAGCCGGGGCAAGACGTTCGGCGTCGCCGATCCGCGCGTGGTCAGCAAGGCCGAGGCGGCGTCGCACCTGCGGCCCGGGGTGCGCGGCGTGTTCGCCCGGCTGCCGTTCGAGCAGGCGGTGTTGCTCACCCGGACGCCCTGAACCCCCGTTGGTGCGGATCACCGGGATCGTCGAGCGGGCGGTTCGTCTCGACGCGCCCGGCCGCGGCGGGCCGGCCAATGCGGTGGTCGACTTCTCCGGCCACACGGTCTCGCTGGTGGCGGTGCTCACCGACGCGGTGCGGCGCGGGCGGCCGGTGGCGGGCGTGGCGTTCGACTCGATCGGGCGGTTCGCCCAGAGCGGAATCCTGCGCGACCGGCTGATCCCGCGGGTGCTGGCCGCCGCCCCCGACGCGCTGCTGGACGGCTCCGGGTTCCTCGACCCGGCCGCGGTGGCGGCGTGCGCGCTCACCGACGAGAAACCCGGCGGCCACGGCGACCGGGCGGCGGCGGTGGCCGCGCTGGAGCTGGCGTGCTGGGATTTGAACGCCAAGCTGCGCGACGAACCCGCCTGCGTGACCATCGCCCGGCACGCCGGGCGGCAGCCCGCGCCGGCGGTGCCGGTGTACGCCGCCGGCGGCTACTACCGCCCGGCGGGCGGCGTTGATGCGTTGCGCCGGGAGATGGGCGAGTATCTCGAGCTGGGCTATCGGGCGGTCAAGATGAAGATCGGCGGCGCCGCGCTGGGCGAGGACCTGGCCCGGGTCGAGGCCGTCATCGACGTCGTCGGCGACGCCGGACGGGTCGCGGTCGACGCGAACGGCAGGTTCGGCCGGGCCGAGGCCATCCGGTGGGCGGGCGCGCTGGCCGGCTACGGCCTGCGCTGGTTCGAGGAGCCGGGCGACCCGCTGGATTACGCGCTGCACCGCGCGGTGACGGACTGCTATGACGGCCCGGTGGCCACCGGCGAGAACCTGTTTTCGGTGCCCGACGTGACCAACCTGGTCCGCTACGGCGGCATGCGGCCGGATCACGATGTGTTCCAGATGGATCCGGGCCTGAGCTACGGGTTGTCCGAGTACCTGCGGATGCTCGACGTGCTGGCGGATCATGGTTTCGGCCGCGGCTGCGCGTTCCCGCACGGCGGGCATCTGATCAACCTGCACGTCGCGGCCGGGCTGGGGCTGGGTGGCTGCGAGGCCTACCCGGGGGTGTTCGCGCCGTTCGGCGGCTATCCGGACGGCTGCGTCGTCTCATCGGGCATGATCGCGCCGCCGGACGCCGCCGGGTTCGGGCTGGAGCAGAAACCCGGCCTGGCCGAACTGATCGCCGAGCTGACGGGAGAACGCCGATGAAGATCGTGGTAATCGGTTGCGGCGCAATGGGTTCGATCTACGCCGCGAAGCTGGCCGCCGCGGGCGAGCAGGTGCTGGCGGTCGACCGGCACCGGCCCAGCGTGGAGCGGATCAACCGGCACGGGCTGCGCGTCACCGGCCCCGGCTGCGACCAGGTGGTGCCGCTGCGGGCCAGCACCGGCGCGGTCGACGAGACGATGGACCTGGTGGTGCTGGCGGTCAAGGCGGCCGACGTGGAAGCCGCTGCGCGCCAAGCACTTCCGATGCTGGGGCCGGATACCGCGGTGCTGACCATCCAGAACGGCCTGGGGTCGGCGGAGACCGTCGCCGGCGTCGTCGGTGCACAGCGGGTCGCGGTCGGGATCGCCAGCGGGTTCGGCGCGTCCCGGGTGGCGCCGGGCCATGTCCACCACAACGCCATGCGGGCGATGCGCTTCGGCCCCTACTCGTCGCTGCCGCACGCGAGGGTGGAATCGATCGCCCGGACCTGGGCACACGCCGGGTTCGACGCGGCCGCGGTCACCGACATCGCCGCGATGCAGTGGGAGAAGCTGATCTGCAACGTCGCCTACAGCGCGCCGTGCGCGCTGACCGGCATGACGGTCGGCCAGGTGATGGACGACGCCGAGATGGGTCCGGTCAGCCGGGCGGCGGCCACCGAGGCGTGGTCGGTGGCGCGCGCGTCCGGTGTCGCGATCGCCGTCGCCGACGCGGTCGAGCATGTCCGCGCGTTCGGGGCGCAGATGCCCGATGCGAAACCCTCGGCGCTGCTGGATCACGAGGCCCGCCGGGTCAGCGAGATCGACGTCATCAACGGCGCGGTGCCGCGGCAGGGCGCGCGGGTCGGCGTCGACGCGCCGGTGAATGCGACGCTGACGGCCGTGGTCAAGTCCATTGAACGGCGGTGGCGCTGACCGGGCTCCGCTAGAACGGGCCGGCGCGGGTATACGGCACCGCGCCGGCGCGCACACCGGCTGAGCGCGGTCACCGCGCGGCGACCCGGCCGCGCGAGCGCGCCACGAGGTACAGCGCCACCACCACCGCCCAGGACAACAGGCTGAGCCACAACTGGCTGCGCGCCGTGGCGTCGAAGGCCATCTGCACCAGCACCGCGGAGATGCCGGCCAGGGTGAGAACCGACAGCACCGGGAAGAACCACATCTTCACGCTCAGCCGCTCGGCCGGCGTCCGACGGCGAAGGACGATCTGCGACAACGCAATCAACCAGTACACGAACAGGATGATGGCGCCCGAGGAGTTGAGCAGGAACAGGAACACGGTGTTGGGTGCGACCCGGGCCATGACGACGCAGCCGAAGCCGACCGCCGAGGAGCACAGGATGGCGATGTGGGGAACGCCGCGCCCGCTCAGCCGCACCAACCGGGCGGGTGCCTCGCCCCGCCCGGCGAGGACGAACAACATGCGTGACGCGGTGTACAGCCCGGAGTTCAGGCAGGACAACACCGCGGTGAGTACGACCGCGTTCATCACCTGATCGGCTCCCGCCAGGCCCAGGTGTTTGAGCGCGGCCACATACGGCGAGGCGCCGAGTTCCACCGAGTCCCACGGCAGGATCGCCACGAGCAGAAACACCGAGCCGACGAAGAAGATCCCGATCCGGGTGACGACCGATCTGGTCGCCTTCTGCACCGCCCGCCGCGGGTCGCGGCTTTCCGCGGCGGCGACGGTGACGATCTCGGCGCCGACCATGGAGAAGATCACCACCACGATGGCGGCGAACACCGCGCCCACCCCGCGGGGAAAGAACCCGCCGTGCGACACCAGGTTGGTCAGGCGGTCGTGATGCCCCGGCACCAATCCGACGACATAGGCCGCGCTTACCACCAGGAAGATGACGATGGTGGCGACTTTGATTCCGGCGAACCAGAATTCGAACTCGCCGAACGACGACACCGAGAACAGGTTGGTCGCGGTCATCAACAGCATCAGGCCCAGCGAAAGCACCCACAGTGGGGCGTGGAACCAGTAGTTGAGCACCTTGCCGCCGGCGACCGCCTCGAAGCCGACCACGATCACCCAGAAGTACCAATACAGCCAGGCGACCGAGAATCCGGCCCAGCGGCCCAGCGCCGCGGCCGCGTAGTCGGCGAACGATCCGGTGGACGGGTTCGCGGCCGCCATCTCGCCGAGCATCCGCATCACCAGCACGATGAGCAGGCCGCACAGGGCGTAGGTGAGGAACGCGGCCGGCCCGGTGTCCTTGATCACCACGCCGGACCCGACGAACAAGCCGGCGCCGATCACCCCGCCCAGAGCGATCATGCTCAGTTGCCGCTGCGACAGCCCTTGGCGCAGTTGCGAAGTGCCCGCCATGAGCATCAACCACAGCACATCGGGATCGGCAGCGCCAGCCGAGGGCCGCGCTTGGCGCGGCTAGAGGTACAGATCGCGATCGCGGATCAGCGCGGTCGCCAGCACGCTGATGACCGCGGTGGCCACCAGGTAGCCGCACGCCAGCCACGGCGCGCCGCCCAGCGCGGCGATCAGCGCGGTCAGGATCATCGGGGTGACCCCGGAGGCGTAGACACCGGAGAACTGGTAGACGAACGACAGCCCGGTGTAGCGGGTGTTGGTCGGGTACGGCGCGGAATACAGGGTGCCCTGGGCACCGTAGAACAGCGCGTGCACGACGCCGAACACGATGACCATCGCCAGCCCGAACCACAGCAGCTTCTTGGTGCCGAACAACGCGAAGGCCGGAAACGCGGCCAGGCCGTAGCAGGCGATGCCGGCCAGATACACCCGGCGGGCACCGAATCGGTCGGTCAGGACGCCGGACACCGGCAGCAGCACTGCCATCAGCAATGCGGCGATGGTCACCGCGATCAGCACTGAGACCCGGTTGAGTCCCAGCGCCCCGGTGGCGTAGCTGATGGCGAACACGCCCCAGGTGTTGAACGCCGAGCCCTCGGCCCACCGGGACAGCAGCCCCAGCACCGTGTTACGCCGGGAACGCCGCTCGCGCAGGATGTCCCGGATCGGCACGGTGGACGCGGCCTGCAGGTCCTGCAGTTCCCGGAACGCCGGTGTCTCTTCCACCCGCAACCGCACCACGATGCCGATCGCCACCAGCAGCACGCTCAACAGGAACCCGATGCGCCAGCCGTAGGACAGGAACCGGGCCGGGCCCAGCACGATCTGCAGGAAAGCGAATATGCCTGTGCCCAAAGCCAATCCGAGTGCCAGCCCGACCTGCGGCACCGCCCCGTAGCGGCCGCGCCGGTCGCCCGGGCTGTGTTCGACGGCCAGCAGCACCGCCCCGCCCCACTCGCCGCCGAGCGCGAACCCCTGCAGCACCCGCAACACCAGCAGCAGCACCGGCGCCCAGGCCCCGATCTGCGCGGCCGTCGGCAACACCCCGATCAGCGCGGTCGCGCCGCCCATGATGAGCATGGTCAGCGCCAGGCTGCGCTTGCGGCCGATCCGATCGCCGATGTGGCCGAACACTAGGCCCCCGATGGGCCGCATGACGAATCCGACGGCGAACGTCGCGAACGCCAATAGCGTTCCCACCAAAGAACTTTCGTTCGGGAAGAACACCTTGTTGAAGACCAGCCCGGCCGCCGTGGCGTACAGGAAGAAGTCGTACCACTCGACGGTGGTGCCCAGCAGGCTGGCGGCCACCACGATGCGCAGTCGGCGGCGCTGCTGCTCGGCGGATTCGTCGACCGGATGGCCGTCGGCGAGCCCGGCGGGCGCCGGCGCGGGCAAGGTGGCTGCCATGGCCGTCAGTGCGCCGAGGCCACCGCGAACGGCGTCGTCGCCGCCGGACGCGACCGACGATTGGGGTGCCGCCACAACCCCATCCGCTCCAGCAACGGCAGCACGCCCTCGCCGAACCAGTAGGCCTCTTCCAGATGCGGATACCCCGACAGGATGAAGTGGGTGATGCCCAGTTTGGCGTATTCGGCCAGCCGCTCGGCGACCTCGGCGTGCGAGCCGACCAGGGCGGTGCCCGCTCCCCCGCGCACCAGGCCGACCCCGGCCCACAGGTTCGGGCCGACAAGCAGTTTGCCGCTGTCGCCGCCGTGCAGCTCCCGCATCCGGCGCTGGCCCTCGGACTCGCTGCGCGCCAGGCTGGCCTGCACCCGCTCGATGTCGGCCGGGTCGATCGCCGACAGCAGCCGGTCGGCCTCGGCCCACGCCGCGTCCGAGGTGTCGCGGCTGATCACGTGAATCCGCAAGCCGTACTGCAGGATTCGCCCGGCGTCGACGGCCAGCCCGCGGACCCAGTCCAGCTTCTTGGCGACCGCGGTCAGCGGTTCGCCCCAGGTGAGATAGACGTCGGAGTGCTTGGCGGCCACCGGCCCGGCCGACGCCGAGGAGCCGCCGAAGAACACCGCGGGTATCGGGTCGGGTGGGTTGTTCAGTTGCGCGCCCTCGACCCGGATGTGTTCTCCCGCAAAGGTGACCGGCTGTGGCGAGGTCCACAGTTGCCGCACCACGTGCAGGAATTCGGCGGTGCGCGCGTACCGCGCCTCCTTGTCCAGGAAGTCGCCGTAGGCGCGCTGCTCGTGTGGTTCGCCGCCGGTGACCACGTTGAGCAGCAGCCGTCCCTGCGAGTGCCGCTGGAAGGTGCCGGCCATCTGCGCGGCCAGCGTCGGGCTCAACAGCCCGGGACGGAACGCGACCAGAAACTTCAGCGTCTCGGTCGATTCGACCAGCATCGCCGTCGTCAACCACGCGTCCTCACACCACAATCCCGTCGGCGTGAGGACGGCCTCGAAGCCGTTGTCCTCGGCGGCCGAGCAGATCTGGTGCAGGTACCGCAGCGTGGCCGGCCGGTCACCGGACATCGGCGTGCCGTGCCCGCCCGCGACCAGGTTCCGCGAATCGCCGTAGGTCGGCAGAAACCAGTGAAACGCCAGACTCAATTCACAATCCTCTTCGTTGCGCGTTCGCCCCCGTGCACAGGGGCTCCATCCTGGTCGCGGTGCCGCCGGCGGGCCAGGGTTGAAACCTTCGAGATTGCATCCCCACGCGCCGCCGCGATCAGCGCCGGCATCGGGGCGCGCCAGCGGCGGCGACGACGGCCGGGGTCCCGGCGCGGCGGCGGGACCGGAGGCGGCCGCCGCCGCGCCAGAAGCCAAGCGCGACTGCGCGTTTTGCCGCGCGGCACGCGGGGGGCGCGCCGGAACATGCGGACCCGCGGAAAGTGACGGCGGCCACCGCGCGGGGCGCTAGGATGACTACGGCCGACCGCGCAAATCGAGCGTCGCTCGCGGCGAATGATCACCGGTTCGTGACCGCAAGGTCACGCCAGATCACACAATGCTTGCAATACGGCGTGGCTCGGCGGGTTATGCCCGCCGAGCGCGGCATTATTGCGATCATGCCTGACCTCACACGCCGGGCGGTGCTCCGGATGGGCGCCGGTGCCAGCCTCGGCGCCGCCGGCGTGTTCGCGCTCAGCGCCCTGCTGGATCCGGGCACCGCGCGCGCCGCCACCCTGCCGCAGGCCCCGGCGCCGTTCGAGCCGCCGACGGCGGGCAAGACGCTGCCGACCCGGCTCACCGGATCGTTCGTGTCGGCGGCCCGCGGCGGCATCAAGACCAACTACGTGATCGCCATCCCGCCCGGGCAGACCGGGATGCTGCGTCCGGTGATCGCGCTGCACGGCGTGGACGGCGACGCCAACCAGATGCTCGACATGGGCGTGCCCGACGGGCTGGCCCAGCTGGTCAAGGCCGGCAAGCCGCCGTTCGCGGTGGTGGGTGTCGACGGCGGCAACACCTATTGGCACAAAAGGACTTCCGGCGAGGACTCGGGTGCGATGGTGCTCGACGAGCTGCTGCCGATGCTGTCCACCATGGGCTTCGACACCTCCCGGGTCGGGTTCATGGGGTGGTCGATGGGCGGCTACGGGGCGCTTCGCCTGGGCGCCAAGCTGGGCCCGTCGCGCACCGCCGGCATCTGCGCGATCAGCCCGGCGCTGTACACCTCGTACGCCACCAGTGCGCCCGGGGCGTTCGACAGCAACGAGGACTTCGTGCAGAACAGCGTGTTGGGCCTGCCCGCGCTGAATTCGATTCCGCTGCGGGTGGATTGCGGCAACTTCGACCGCTTCTATTTCGCCACAAAGCAATTCGTCTACCAGTTGAAGACACCACCGGCGGGCAGCTTCTCCCTCGGCGGACACGATATCGCCTTCTGGCGCAGTCAACTCCCCGCCGAACTGGCCTGGATGGCGACCTAGCCCACGCAGATGACACTCCGGCCGGAATTGCTCGCCAGCAGCCCACAGCCCGTGGAGCGGCGGGGCTTCCGAAGGGGATTCCGGCCCGACATCGAGGGACTGCGCGCCGTCGCGGTGATCGCCGTGGTGCTCTACCACGCCGGCATTCCCGGGATCGGCGGCGGCTACATCGGCGTGGACATCTTCTTCGTCATCTCCGGCTTCCTCATCACCGGCCTGCTCTTCCGGGAAGCGTCCACCACCAATACCGTTGCGCTGGGCCGGTTTTACGGTGCGCGGGCCCGTCGCCTGCTGCCGGCCGCGGCCATCGTCGGCACCGTCACCGCCATCGGCGCGGCCGCGGTGCTGCCGCCGCTGCAGGCCCGCAGTGTGTTCCTGGACGGCGTCGCCAGCGCCCTGTACGTCGGCAACTACCGGTTCGCGCTGCGCGGCACCGACTACCTGACCGCCGACGCGCCGTCGCCCTTCCAGCACTACTGGTCACTGGGGGTGGAGGAGCAGTTCTATCTGGTGTGGCCGCTGCTCATCATCGCCATCACGGCGTCGGTGCGGCGTGTCCGGCCGCTGCGGGCGACGCCGCGCCCGGTGCCGTACGCGGTGGTGCTGGCGCTGATCGGGGCGGCGTCGTTGGTCGCGGGCGTGCTGTGGACCCGCACCTCGCCGTCGTGGGCGTTCTTCTCGCTGCCCACCCGGGCCTGGGAGCTGGCGGCCGGCGGCCTGGTGGCCCTGTCGATCCAGCAGTGGCGCCGGCTGTCGCTGCGAACGGCGTCGATCGCCGGCTGGGGCGGTCTGGCATTGATCCTGCTGACCTGCACCCAGCTCAACGCCCATACCCCGTATCCCGGCACCGAGGCGCTGCTGCCGGTGCTGGGCACCGCGCTGATCATCGGTGGCGGCGCCGTCACCGGCGGGCTCGGGCCGGGCCGGCTGCTGTGCCGCCCGGCGATGCGCGCGATCGGCCGGATCTCCTATTCCTGGTACCTGTGGCACTGGCCGGTGCTGTTGCTGATGCCCGCGCTGCTCGGCGAGCCCGCGGGGCTGCCGGCCCGGCTGAGCGCGACGGCGGTGTCGGCCGGATTGGCCGTGCTCACCCTGCATCTGGTGGAGAATCCCGGCCGCTTCGCCGCCGCGCTGCGCTGCTCGGCGAGAGTCAGCCTGGTGGTCGCGGGCGGCGCGAGTGCCGCCACCGCGTGCGCATGCCTGGTGCTGCTCAACGTGATACCGGCCCCGGTGGGGCACGGCGTGGCCGCTCCCCGCGCGAACATCATCGCGACGCCCCGTCCAACGTCCCGCCATCAGCGCGCAGGAGGCCGCGGTTCGTCAGGCCTTCGCGCAGGCCCGGGTCATCCTCGCGGCCGCCGCCGGCGTGCGGGCCGTCCCGTCGAACCTGGACCCGCCGCTGGCCCAGGCACCCGCCGACAAGGCCGCGGTGTTCGTCAACGGCTGCGTGCGGTCCTGGCGCGACGTCGGCCAGAGCGAGTGCGCGACCGGCGACACCGCCTCGCCGACCACCGTGGCCCTGATCGGCGACTCGCACGCCGCCATGTGGAATCCGGCCTTCGAGCAGCTCGCCGAGCAACGGCACTGGCGGCTGGAAACCCTGGCGAAGGTGACCTGCCCACTGGCCGAGCTGCACATCGTCAGCCCGTATCTGGGCCGCGAGTACACCGAATGCGAGCAGTGGCGCGCCCAGATCATGGCCCGGATGAACGCCGAACACCCGCGGCTGGTCGTGCTGGACATGAGCCGGCGCTACGGCGCCGACTTCGGGTTCACCTCCTACGACCCGGCCTGGATCGACACCCTGGGCCGCACCGTGGCGCAGCTGCGCGGCACCGGCGCGACCGTGCTGGTGCTGGGGCCCGCGCCCGACCCGCATTCGTCGGCACCGGTCTGCCTGTCCGCTCATCTCGACGATGTAACCGCTTGTGCGCCAACCAGATCCGCGGCGATCGACGGCGACGGCGTCGCCGCCGAGCAGGCGGCGACGCTGGGCAACGGCGGTCACTACGCCGATTTGTCCGATTTGTTCTGCACGCCCGACCGGTGCCCGCTGATCGTCGGCAACACCCTGGTGTTCCGCGACGACAACCATGTGACGACCGAGTATGCGCGGCTGCTGGCGCCGGTGCTGGGCGCGCTGGCCGACCGCGCCCTGGCGGACGGGTGAGTGCGATGAACCGCTCGGCGCCGTCGAACGTCAGATCAGTGAAGGGTTATTGGAGGTTGTAGGACATGTCTCCGCTGCTGCTGGTCTGTGTGGCCGTCGCCGCACCCTTCGCCGGAATCGGCCTGCTGCAGCTGCAGGCCCGGCTGGAACGCTGGGACTACGAGCGGCACGCCGACGACTGACGCCCCGGTCAGGTCGACAGCTGGGTGCGGATCAGCGGTGCGATCTTGTCCGCCATGTATTGGTGCCCCGCGTCATTCGGGTGCACCCCGTCCGCGCCGATCAGGTCGGGCCGGCCGACGAACCAGTGTTCGGCGATCGGGTCGATGAACGTCGCCCCGGCCGCCCCGGCCGCGCCGCCGAGGATGTCGCGGATCAGGTACATCGACGGCGGCACGTCGGCGGTCGGCCACGGCGGTCCGATCACCAGCAGGCGCGCGGCCGGCGCCAGCCGGCGGGCCAGATCCAAAGCGGCGTGCGTCTTTTCGATCAGCAGCCCGGGATCGACCCCCTGGTCGTTGCGGGAGCCGAAGAACACCACCAGCGCGTCATCGGACTGCACCGCGCGGGCGGTCAGATCCTCGAAGATGCTGCCGTGGTCGCCGGTCACGGCGTAACCGGCCCTGCCCTCGGCCGCCACGTCGGCCGACACCCGTGACCCGCGCGCGCTGAGCACCTGCCACGCGCGCGACGGCCACGACCTGGCGCCCAGGCCGCCCTCGTTGGTCCCGGTGGTGTACGAATCCCCAATCACTGCCACATGATTCAGCCGGAAGTCCAGCGTCAGCGTCTCGTACGTGCGCAGCTGCGCCGGGTATGCCACAAGGCCCACGCCCAGCAGAAGACTCACCCCGATGAGAAAGGTGGCCAGACGACTCACTCCTACCTCCACTGTCAACGGCATGGTCGGGCGCCGCCGCGTTCTCACCGAATACTGCCAGTAGGTCGCGGCCGGCCGCTAAGGCAGCCATCACACCGCGCGGGCCGAAATCGCTTCCAGCGGACGGTCGATCGGATGCAGCTTGGTGTTGGCCGGTTCGCCGGGGTCGCTTCTCGCGCTGACGGCTCGCACGTCGACCATCTTGCGCATCCACCGGCGGGCGGGCTCTTCCACGCCGTGATACAAGACGACCGCGCCGGCCAGGGCGATCGCGAGCAGGCCGATGACGTTCCATTTCCACGGGTTGTCCTGGGTCACCAGCTCGAACTGCTCGACCGCCCATCCCCACGAGGTGTGCACCAGCTCGTGCACCATGTACAGGCAGAACGAGATCTTGCCGCCGTAGACCATCGCCCGGGCCGACAACACCCGCGGCAGGCTGCCCAGCCCGACGGCCAGCGAGATGACCAGCGGGACGAACAACACGTCGACGACGCCGCCGCTGTCGTTCTCGACCACACCCGATATCGGGTGTGCGCCAAACCAATACAGCACGCCCACCATGGCGGCCAGCAGCAGCAGCGAGATGTAGCCCGCGATCCGGCGGCCCCGGTCGGTCAGCCGCAACCTGCGCACCGCCGCGCACGCCAGCGCGCCGGCGGTGAACTGCGTGACGATGCGCGGCAACCAGCTCCACGGCGTGTAGAAGTGGCCGCTGGCCAGCAGCATCACCACCGGCGGCAGCGACGCCGCGAACGCCAGCACCATCAGGCTGCGCGCCCGGGTCGCCTGCTTCATCCTCAGCAGCACCAGCACCAGCCCGGCGAACAGCACGTAGGCCAGCCATTCGGCGCTGATCGACCAGGCCGGGCCGTCCCAGCTGGAATCGTCGAAGAACGGCACAAACCACAACTGCACCAACAGGATCTGGCGCACGTAGCTGATCGCGGTCAGCGACGCGGCGTCCGGCGACGGCACGTGCCCGACGTGCAGCGTGAAGATCACCCACAGCGCGGCCAGGTGCAACGTGACCAGGTACACCGGCCACACCCGCGCCAGCCGCAGCCACAGGAAATGCAGCGTGGCCCGCGTCGAGAAGGACCGGCCCATCCGGTCGAGATAGTTGTACGTCAGCACGAATCCGCTGAGGATGAAGAACAGGTCGACGCCCTGCGCGCCGCAATTGAGCACCGGTGCCAGCGCGTCGCGCAGATCGGGTGAGGCATCGCCGAGCATGGGCCGGAAGTGAAACAGCACCACCCACAGCGCGGCGACGATACGGAGTCCCGTCAGGGCCTTGATCTCGCCCCTGATCTCTCCGCCCCGCACGTTGCTCTTTCCCGTCTGGATCCTGCTGTTGCGTTCTCGTGCCGCCCGGCTGAGCGGGCGCGGCGGCCGTCTCACCAGCCCCCGACCGGCAACCGGCAGCCATGGCAGCCTAGCAGCGCAATCGCCCCGATGGGTGGACGGTTGTGGTGTGCCACACCGCGTTCACCCGGGCCTTTGGCCGGGCGGCGTTTGCTCGGGTTTCGCTGGGCCGGGGCCGTCGCGGCGGCCTCAGCGGCTTCTTAGCAAAGAGTTAGACGCGGCTACCGGTCTCCTTAGGCTTGCGGCCTAGCGTTTGAGGCAGCTTCGGTGGGTGTGGAGGCGCCCTTCGAAGGCAGCGCGAGCGCCACGGCGAGTGAGGGGTCCTCATGACGATCGCAGGTACCGAGACGCGCCACGACAACTGCGTGTTTGACTGCGACGGCGCTCAGGTCCGGGCACATCACCGTCACCTGGCGACCGTGGTGCACATCCGCGGCGTGATCGACGACGCCAACGTGGACCGGATCAGCCACCACATTCGGCGTTTCACCCTCGGCGAAAACCCGGTGGTGCTCGACGTCGCCGATGTCTCCCAATTTGCTGAGGCCGGCATCTCGCTGCTGTACGCCTTCGACGCCGATTGTCGCGCCGCCGAGGTGGAGTGGACGCTGGTCGCCAGCTCGGCGGTCACCGCGGTGCTCGACGACACCGGTCACGACGCCAGCTTCCCGATCATGCGCTCGGTGCACGAGGTGCTGCGGGATCGGGCCGACGCCATCGCGGTCCGCCGCCGGATGGCGTTGCCGCTGGTCAAGAAGACGTCGTAGCGGCCGAACGGGCGCGCCGCAGTCGGGTGATCCCGACCACGGCCAACACCCCGGCACTCGTCAACAACACCAGTGTGAGCAGCAGCAGCTGCGGGTCGTACACCACCGACGTGGTGAACGGCTGCCCGTCGGCGATGGGCGCGACGGCCACGCTGTGATGCGAGCGCACCCAGCTCACCGCCGACCCGGCCAGCGCGGCGACGGCCAGGACGAGTTCGACGACCGCGCGGGAGCCGGCGATCATTGCGCCGTCCCGGCGTCGTCGTCGGGATCGCGGTCCAGCACGTCCGTGCGGCTCGGTTCCACCCGCTCCTGCACCAGCGGGGTCAGCGCGGCGCGCAGCTGGCGATGACGGCGTGCCCACGCCTGGGCGGTGCGGCCGTTGGTCAGCTTGAGGCCGATGCCGATCCGCCCGCGCGGCACCCCGACCAGCTCGCCCAGCGCCCGCGCCGACTGCCAGCGCGCCAGCTCCTTGCCGGAGGCCTCGTTGTTTTCGGCCTCCGGGTACACCTTGACGATTTCGCGCACCAGGATCGTCTCGGTGCCCTGGCGCAACGCCTCCTCGGTGAGCTCGACCGAGACGTGGATGCGCGCCGCCTTCACCTGCAAGCCCACGAACGCCGACACCAGCACCAAAAAGATCGCGGGCACCACCAGCGACACCTTGGCGCCGCTCCAGATTTCGATCAGCACCATGGCCGCCGCGGACGCCGGCCCGCAGGCCACCCACCACCAGCTGGCCCCCGGCTCGTAGAACAACCGCTTCGGCTGGACGTCGTCCCCGGTCGTGTCTGATGTCAACGCAAGCCCCGTCTCACGACAGCCACCCTGCCGCATCCGCGGCCCAATAGCTCAGAACGATATCGGCTCCGGCGCGTCGGATGCTGGTCAGCGACTCCAGCGCCGCGGCGCGCTCGTCGATCCAATTGTTCGCGGCTGCAGCACAAATCATCGCGTACTCCCCCGACACCTGGTAGGCGGCCACCGGGACCGGCGAGACCTCCGCCGCAGCGGCCACCACGTCCAGATAGCTCATCGCCGGCTTGACCATCACGATGTCGGCGCCCTCGTCCAGGTCCAGCCGGATCTCGCGCAGCGCCTCGCGGGAGTTACCGGTCTCCTGCTGATAGGTGCGCCGATCCCCGGACAGGCTGGAGCTGACCGCCTCCCGGAACGGGCCGTAGAACGCCGAGGCGAACTTGGCGGCGTAGGCCAGGATCACCACGTCGGTGAAGCCGGCGGCGTCCAGTCCGTCGCGAATCGCGCCCACCTGACCGTCCATCATCCCGCTCGGCCCGACCACGTGGGCGCCCGACTCCGCTTGCGCCACAGCGAGATTCACGTAGCGCGCCACCGTGGCGTCGTTGTCCACCCGGCCCCGGTCATCCAGCACACCGCAGTGCCCGTGGTCGGTGAACTCGTCCAGGCAGGTGTCGGCCATCAGCACGGTGGCATCGCCGAGGTCCTTGGCCAGATCGCGCAGCGCGACGTTGAGGATGCCGTCGGGGTCGGTGCCGGCCGAACCGATCGGATCCTTGTCCTCGTCGCGCGGCACACCGAACAGCATCAGACCGCCCACCCCGGCGGCGACGGCGCTGGCGGCGGCGGCGCGCAGCGAGTCGCGGGTGTGCTGCACCACCTTCGGCATCGAGGCGATCGGGCGCGGCTCGTCGATACCGTCGGCGACAAACATCGGCAGCACCAAATGCCTTGGCTCCAAGGAGGTTTGGGCCACCAGGCGGCGCAGCGCCGGGGTCGAGCGAAGCCGGCGCGGACGCTGCCGCGGGTAAGCCATGAGACGCTAGCGCCTGCGGCTCTTCTTGCGCGGCGGTGGCAGCGCCCCCTCGGCGCGCAACCGCGCGGCGTGTTCGGCCAGAGCGTCGACCAGCGGGCCCACCGCCGCGGTCTCGGGCTGGACATCCACCCGCAGGCCGAACTCGGCGGCGGTCTCGGCGGTCTTGGGACCGATGCAGGCGATGATCGTCCGGGCGTGCGGCTTGCCGGCGATGCCGACCAGGTTGCGCACCGTGGAGCTGGACGTGAAGCACACCGCGTCGAAGCCGCCGGTCTTGATCATCTCCCGGGTCTCCGCCGGCGGCGGCGCGGCCCGCACCGTCCGGTAGGCCGTGACATCCTCGATCTCCCAACCCCGTTCGCGCAGCCCCTCGGCCAGCGTCTCGGTGGCGATGTCGGCCCGCGGCAACAGCACCCGGTTCACCGGGTCGAAAACGCTGTCGTAGGGCGGGAAGTCGTCGAGCAGACCCAGCGAGGACTGCTCGCCCGCCGGCACCAGCTCGGGGCTGATCCCGAACGCCCGCACCCGGTCGGCCGTCGACTCGCCCACACAGGCGATCTTGACCCCGGAGAACGCCCGCGCGTCCAGACCGAACTCGCCGAACTTCTCCCACACCGCGCGCACCGCGTTGGTGGAGGTGAACACCACCCACTGGAAGCGGCCGTCGACCAATCCCTTGACGGCACGCTCCATCTGCGCGGGGCTGCGCGGCGGCTCGACGGCAATGGTCGGCACCTCGATCGGCAGCGCGCCGTACGACGTCAGCCGCTCGCTCATCTCGCCGGCCTGGTCCTTGGTGCGGGGCACCAGCACGGTCCAGCCGTACAGGGCGCGGCTCTCCCACCAGTTCAGCTTGGCCCGGGCGCTCACCGTCTTGCCGATGGTCACCACCAGCGGACCGGTCAGCGGGCCGGCGGGGTCGGTGCCGCCCAGCACCGCCGAGTCGGTCAGCCCCTGCAGCGTGGTCTCGATGGAGCGCTGTTGGCAGGTGGTGCCGTGCGCGGTGACCACGCACGGGGTGTTCTCGGCCAGTTCGTGTTCGATCAGGGTGCGCGCCGCGTCGGCCAGGTGCGACGCGGTGGCCTGTAGGATCAGCGGGCCGGGCGCGGCGGCCAGCGCCTCCCAGTCCACGTCACCGCGCACGTCGGCCATGGTGTGCGAGGAGCCCAGCGGCAGGCCCGCGTAGGTCGGGACGGCGTTGGTGGGCGCCAGCCCGGGCACGATCTCGATGTGCAGGTGGCTGCGGGCGATGGCGTTGACCTCGGTGATGACGGCGTCGACGGTCAGCGGGTCACCGGCCACCAGCCGCACCACGTCGGCGCCGGTGCGCGCCTCGGCGGTCAGCGTCTTGGCCACCTCGGCCGGATCACCCAGCGCCGGTCGGATGTCCGGGCCACCGGAGATCACCGCCGGCTGCGCCTGCCCCTGCTCGGAGCCGGCGCCCTCGCCGTTGGACGCCGGCTCGGCCGGCGCCGGGCCGGACACCGGCGGCAGGTCCTTGCCGATCAGCGCCAGCACCGGCTCGGGCACGTCGGGGTCGGTGAACACCAGCGCGGCGTTCGCCAGCACCGTCGCGGCCCGGGCCGTCAACAGTCCCGGGTCACCCGGGCCGGAGCCCACGTACGTGATGCGGCCGGGTGTCGGCTTACGCCCTCGCGTCGTCATTGTCGCTCCCAGGTAACTCGCACTTAATTTCCTCGCGCCGGGTCGTGCCGCGCTCCGCTCATCAACTCGCGCGCGCCCAGCTCGAGCAGCTCGGCGGCGACCGAAAGCCCCAGCTCTCGGGCCCGACCGGGAGTGCCGATGCCGGACGCGCGGATCACGTCGGACCCGTCCAGCGCCGCCACGCAACCGCGCAGCGACAGCTCTTCGAAGATCCGGCCGTCCTCATCGATGGACTCGACCACTTCGGCGATCGCGCCCACCGGTGCGGAGCAACCGGCCTCCAGTTCGGCCAGCAGGGCTCGCTCCGCGGTGACCGACGCGCGCGTGTCGGCATCGTCCAGCTCCGCCAGCACCGCGGCCAACCGGCTGTCCCCGGCTCGGCATTCGACGGCGAGCGCGCCCTGAGCCGGTGCCGGCAACATCTGCACCGGCTCGAGCGTCTCGGTGACATCCCCGAGGCGACCCAGCCGGGCCAGACCCGCCCGGGCTACCACGATCGCGTCCAGATCACCACTGCTAACCCTGTTCAACCTGGTATCTAGGTTGCCTCGTAGGGGGCGGATTTCCAAACCGAGACCCAATGCTCTAAGCTGCGCGGCCCGTCGCGGCGAGGAGGTGCCCACCAGCGAACCGGGCGGCAACTCGGCGAGCACCAGGCCGTCGCGGGCCACCACCGCGTCCCGTGGGTCGTTGCGGGCGGGGATGGCGGCCACAGCAAACCGTGGATCGTCGGCGGTCGGCAGGTCCTTGTGGGAGTGCACGGCGGCGTCCACCCGGCCCTCCTCGATGGCCTCGCGCAGGGCGGTGGTGAACACTCCCACCCCGAGCGACTCGATGGGCCCCGACGACCGGTCCCCCGCGGTGGTGATGGTGACCAGTTCCGCCGGGTGCCCGCGGGCGATCAGGGCGTCCCTGACGCCCCCGGCCTGGGTGGTGGCCAGCAGGCTGCCCCGGGTTCCTATCCGGATCACATTCGCCAATCGGCTACTCGGTGGGTTGTTGCGGCGCACCCGCGTCGAATCCGGTTGCTATGACCGGCAATTCGCCCGCGGCGACGGCGTCGACGGCGGTCTGGTCGAGTTCGAAGAGCTCACGCAACGCCTCGGCGTAGCTGTCCCCGCCGGGGGCGCTGGCGAGCTGTTTGATCCGCACCGTCGGGGCGTGCAGCAGCTTGTCCACCACCCGACGCACGGTGCGGGCCACCTCTTCACGGTGGGCGCTGTCGAGGCCGGGCAGCCGGTTGTCCAGCCGCAGCAGCTCGGCCTCGACGACGTCGGCCGCGCGCTGGCGCAGCGCCGTCACCGTCGGCGTGACCTCGGCCATCCGCTGCCCGGCCAGGTAGGCGGCGACTTCGGTGGCCACGATAGTGCGGGCGGCGTCGACGTCGGCGGCCGCGGCGTGCGCCGAGGGCTCGTGCTGCACGCGGTCCACGTCGACCACCCAGACGCCGGGCAGCCCGGCCACCGCCGGGTCGACGTCGCGCGGCATGCCCAGATCGCAGATCACCAGGGGTGGGCGGTCTCGTCGGCGGCCGAGCGGCCGGCGGCGGCCAGCGCGTGGTGCACGTCGGCCAGCGAGACCACCGGACTGACCGCGCCGGTGCAGCTGACCACGACGTCGGCCCCGGCCAGCGCGTCGGCCAGGTGCTCCAGCGGCAGCGCGTCGGCCCGCACCCCGGTTTCGCGGATCTTGCGGACCAGCCGTTGGCCCGCGACAGCGACCGGTTGAGCACGTGGACCTGCCCGATGCCGGCGCGGGACAGGTGCGCGGCGGCCAGGGCGCCCATCGCTCCGGCGCCTACCAGGACGGCGGTCTTGCCGGCCAGCCCGCCCAGCCGGCGGTCGGCCATGTCCAGGGCGACCGACACCACCGAGGCGCCGGCGGCGTCGATGGCGGTCTCGGAGTGCACCCGCTTGCCCACCGACAGCGCGCGCTGGGCCAGTTCGTGCAGCACCCGGCCCACGGTGCGGTTGGTTTCGGCGGTGGCGTACGCGCGGCGGACCTGGCCGAGCACCTGCTGCTCGCCGATCACCGCCGAGTCCAGGCCGCTGGCCACCGCGAACAGGTGCTCGACGGCGGCCTCGCTGTACCGGACGTAGGCGTATTTGGTGAGGTCGGACATCGACATCCCGGAGTGGTCCGACAGCACCTGCCCGATCACGGCCAACCCGCCGTGGAACGCGTCCACCACCGCGTAGACCTCGACCCGGTTGCATGTCGACAGCACCATCGCCTCGGTCACCAGCGGGGACTGCAACACCCGGTCGACGATCTTGCCGTGATCGGATTCGTCGATACTGAGTTGTTCCAGGACGGAGACCGGCGCACTACGGTGCGAAACCCCGAAGAGCAAGACGCTCACGGCAGCATCACCTGGCCAGCTCCCTTGCTTCCTCCAGTAACTGAACTGCTGTCCACGGTAAACGTTTATCAGCTGGGCTACCAAATAATCGTTTGGCAGCCGGCCCGAGCTCAGCGGGCGAGATCGGCGCGCAGCCGTGGCTCGTCGATGTCCCAGTAGCTGTGTTCGCGACCGTCGAGCAGGATCACCGGCAACCGGTCGCCGAATTCGGCGCGCAGCCCCGGATTGCCCGCCGCCGCGGCGGCGTCGACGTCGGTCGTCGACAGCTCGAAGCCCAATTCCGCGGCGAGTTCGACCAGCCGGGCGTGGATGCGCTCGCAGATGGTGCACCCGTCCCGGGTGAGCAGCTCCACCTGCGGCCGCGGGGTGGCTGACGTCATGGCGACCAGTGTCGCATCGGTGACTTGTGGGGCGGGTTACCAGGCATTACGTTCCGGCTATGAGCGACAAAACGGTGCGGGTCGACCCTGTGGTGATGCAGGGCGCCGCCGCATCGCTCAGCGGTGCGGCCGAGCATCTTTCGGCACAGCTGGGCCAGCTCGACGACCAGGTCGGTCAGATGCTGGGCGGGTGGCAGGGCGCGTCGGGCAGCGCGTACGCCGCGGCGTGGGAGCTGTGGCATCGCGGCGCTCGCGAAGTGCAGCTCGGGTTGGCGATGCTGGCCCGCCTGGTCGGCCAGGCCGGCGAGGCCTATGCGAGCAACGAGGCCGGCGCCGCCCAGGCCGAACGGGCGGTGCGCGGTGGCTGAGGCGTTCCGGGTGGACCCGGAGGCGCTGGCCGACGCCGTGCAGCGGATGGCCGAATTCCAGCGCTACGCCGAGGACATGATCGCCGAAATCGATTCTCGCGTAACGCGTTTGCACCAGACGTGGACCGGTGAGGGCGCCGCGGCGCATGCCGAGGCGCATCAGCATTGGGTGCGCGGCGAGGCGATGATGCGCGAGGCGCTGGCGCAGCTCGGCAAGGCAGCCTCGACCGCGCACGGCAACTACACCGGGGCGATGTCGAAGAATCTCGGCATGTGGTCGTGACCCGATGGCGCCGCTGGCGTGTGATCCCACCGCCCTAGACCACGCCGGCGCCACCGTGGTGGCTGCCGGTGAGTCGTTGGGTTCGGTGATCTCGACCTTGACGGCGGCGCTGGCCGGCACCTCCGGGATGGCCGGTGACGATCCGGTGGGCGCCGCGCTCGGCCGTCGCTACGACGGCGCGGCGGCCAAGTTGATCCAGGCGATGGCCGACACGCGGAATGGGTTGTGCAGCATCGGCGATGGGGTGCGGATGTCGGCGCACAACTACGCGGTGGCCGAGGCGATGTCGGACCTGGCGGGCCGGGCCTCCGCCCTGCCGGCACCCCAGGTGACCGGGCCGTTGACGGTCGGGGCGCCGCCGTCGGCGGTGGGTCACGGCAGCGGCGCCCCGGCCGGCTGGGGCTGGGTGGCCCCGTATATCGGGATGATCTGGCCCACCGGCGATTC
This sequence comes from Mycobacterium sp. MAC_080597_8934, assembly GCF_000523975.1. Lineage (NCBI taxonomy): Bacteria > Bacillati > Actinomycetota > Actinomycetes > Mycobacteriales > Mycobacteriaceae > Mycobacterium > Mycobacterium sp. MAC_080597_8934. Next base: position 278,169 of record NZ_JAOS01000031.1, read on the forward strand.
GGCGAAATTGCGGGCCGCCGCGGCGGCCTGGGCCACCGCCGGCGCCAACTTCATGGCCGCCGAGACCGCGGCCGGCGGCGGAACGATGGCCGCCATTGGCGCACAACAGATTCCGGAGGGCGCCGCGATCAACAAGGCGCTGGCCGACGCCTCCAGCGCCACGGCCGACGTGGCGCGGCAATGCCAGACGATCGCCGCGCAGCTCAACAGCTATGCGGCCAAGGTCGACCAGGTGCACGCGGCGATCCTGGATCTGTTGTCGCGCATCTGCGATCCGCTGACCGGGATCAAAGAGGCCTGGGATCTGCTGACCGACGAAGACGAAGACGAGATCAAGAAGATCGCCGACGACATTCGCACGGTGGTCGACAACTTCGGCCGGGAGGCCGAAACGCTGGGCGGCCAGATCGAGGCCACGGTGTCCGCGGTTGCCGCGGCCACAGAGAACATGAGCCATTGGGCCGGTAAGGAGTGGGACCACTTCTTGCACGGGACGCCGGTCGGCAGGGCGCTCAACCAGGTCGGCCAGGCCTTCAAAGGCGTCGGTGAGGAAGGCTGGGGATTTCTCAAAGGGCTGTACGAGGTCAGCCCCAACCGGATGCTGCTGGATCCCGTGGGTTACGGCAAAACCATGGCCGGCATGGTTGAAGGAGCCGGGACGCTCGTCGGCCTGGGGCCCGACGGCGTGCCGGGAGCGTTCGACGCGTGGAAGGCGCTGGGCAAGGACGTCACGCATTGGGACGAGTGGGGCTCGAATCCGGCCGAGGCCCTCGGGAAGTCCACTTTCGACGTGGCGACGTTGGCCTTGCCCGGCGGGCCGCTGTCCAAGCTGGGCAAATTCGGGCACACCGCCGCCGATGCGCTGAAAGGGCTGAAGAAACCGCCCGGGGTTCCCAAGCCTCCAGAGGTCAAGCCCCCGGCCGCGCCCAAAGCACCGGACTCGGGCCAGCCCGCGCCTTCGGGAAAGCCGGGGCCGGTCGCGCCCTCGGGGAAGCCGGCGCCCGGGCCGGCCGACGGTCCGCTGCCGCACAGCCCGACCGAGTCCAAGCCGCCGGTTGGCGGGACACCTCCGGCCGCCGAGCCGCCCAAGCCGACCGCCGCACCGCACGGCGGCGAACCGAAACCCATTGCGACGCCACCGGAATCGGTCGGCAAGCCAGTGACGCCCCCGCCGGCCGGAGACGGCGAACCTCCGGCAGTCCCTGCCGCCGCTGCTGGCCTGCCCGTTGAATCGACAGCCGCCGCTGCGACTCACCTTCCCACTCCGCCGTCGCTCCCGATGGGTGGCGGTGCGCCACCCGAAGCACCCTCCGGCCTGGGAGAGGTACCCCACGCCGGGGAACCGAGTGCTCCTCCAACCGAGCCCCACGGCGGTGGCGCCCACCCGCCGGGAGACGGCACCGGGCCGCCCCACTCGCCCGGCGACGGTGGTCCACATCCGCCGGGAGACGGCAATGGGCCGCACGACTCCCATCCGGGCGATGGCGGTCCACATTCCCCAGGAGACGGCAACGGACCGCATGACTCCCATCCCGGCGATGACAGCGATATGCCTGGCGATCATCATCCTGTGGACGGCAGCCACAATGGCCCGCCTAGAGCGAGGGATGTTTTCCCTGACGCGAAGGAATTTGGTGAACTTTCCGAAACCGAATACCGCGAACTATTTGAAGACGAAAACGGTAGATTGCGATACCCCGACGTTAACGATCCAGCGAAGCCATACGCGATTCCGGGGACCGTCCGCGATCTTACGCCTGCCGAAATTTCGGCATTGCATGGCCAATGGCTAGACCGAATCGGCCGTCCAGGCGGGCGGTGGCTGGCTTTTGAAGGCACGCCATACGAGGGGCGTGCACTTCCTCACACAAGCCTCGAAGAACCGTACCACGCGTATAAAGTCGATGCATCCGCCGGCCTTCCACCGGGGTGGAAAATAGAATTCTCTTTGGCAGCACCATGGTTCGGACATCCCGGCGGTCAACCTCAACTTCTTATAATCGCCCCCGAAGGCGAGCGCGTGAGTGTCCAAGCCCTGATAGACAGATACTTTCTCAACCCACCTGAGAACCTGAGGAGCCGCGGTGACTGACTACAATGTCGATCTGAGCAAATTCCCGTCATTCCTGCATAGAATCGTTAAGTACTGGTACGCGTGGCAAGAGATCGCCCTGCGCAGTCGAGGTCGCCTTCCCGGACAAGTCCAGCGCGAACCCCGACTACACGAAACGCCCGAACAGATCTACTGGGGTGCCCGCCCACCCGAGATGACGAACAGCCGAGAGCTTGCTTTCATCGACGACGCTGATATTTCTTACTATCTGACATGGGGAGATGGGAATTTCTATATTGATAGCCAAGAACGAGGCTTGCGAGAAACATATTGGATGTTCAGAAGGTTCGACGATGCTGAGAAATATCTTGCATTTCTAATCAGCCAATCGGCCCGCCCAGGTCAATACACGGAGAGCCCCGCCTACCGCTGGTATCAGGAAGGTATTGATCCACGCGTCACCCTGAGCAAGCCAGACCCGGTCAATTTTCCCGGGCGTGTCAGTTTACGGATCGATCAGGAACCCACTGATCGAGGATGGATGGGCGAGACTGACGCCCCCGCGGCGTCGCACGTGTTGGTTCTCAGCTTCGAGGAGCTTGATTCCATTCTGCGACAAGGGATTCCGAAGGATTGGTTCACGGTCAACATCCGGCCGGCATAACCAACGTCACAAGTTGGCAGGACGCCCGGCAATCCGCCCGCCGAGCCGCCCAAGCCGACCGCCGCACCGCACAGCGGCGAACCGAAACCCATTGCGACGCCGCCGGAATCGGTCGGCAAACCAGTGATGCCGACGCCGGCCGGAGACGGCACCCACCCCAAATCGCCCGAGCCCGTTCCCGCCCACGCGCCGGCGTCCCCCGGCGAACCTCCGGCCGCGCCGGCTCCCGCTGCGACGGTACCCGCAGTTGCGGCGGCGCCTGCGTCCGCTCCAGCACCCGCGGCCGCGGCGGCGGCGCCCGTTCCATCGGCGTCCTCGGTCCCGATGGGCGGCGGCGCGCCTGCCGAAACACCTTCCGGTCTAGGTGATGTGCCTCATGGCGGGGAGCCGGGCGCTCATCCCGTCGAGCCGCAGCAAGATGGCGCTCCCCACGTGCCCGGCGGCGGAGATGGGCCATACCATCCTGGTGATGGCGGTCCCCATGGACCCGGCGACGGACATCCCCTGGCCGATGGCAGCGGGCCGCATCAACCTGGCGGTCATCACCCGCCTGGCGACGGCGATCGACCGTCCGGATCGCACCCGCCACACGACGGCGCGCCTCCCGATGAACCCGCCGACGGACATCCGCCAGAAATCCCCACCCCATCGGATTTACCGCCTTGGTACCAGGCGCAACTTGCGCTCGTGGAATCACCTGAGAAACTCGTCAAGGATCTCATAGAGCACGGCTGCCCTCGAGAACTTGCCGAATCAGCCGGGGCGAATAGCCCTTATGCGGGAATGACCGCCCAAGAAATTTTGAATATATGGTGGGGCCCTGCAACTGGGACGTGGGACTGCCCAAAGTGGAAGGGTTCGCCGACGGCATATACAAAACGGCTCGCAGTATTCCCAAAGACGTGGCTCGACAGGATGGGAGAGGTCAGCGACGCTAAAGGTGATTTCATGGGCGCTGTCGGTGATAGCTATCCGCACCGCGGCGTGGCACCTGGTTCATCTGGCGATTACAATCGGTTCCACGGCACAGGTAAAGAATTGCCCGAAGGTTGGGAAGTCAGATACGGCGAAGTTGGCGACGCATTTGGCCAGCCCGGTGCGGCACACAATGAGTAGTAATTGACAAAAACAAGAAGACTGTGCTGATAAAGTGGTTAATCGAGAACGGCTACCTGGATTGGGGATGGTGGGCGAGCACAGAGAGGTCCTGCAGAGTTGGCTATGAATCTCGATGCAGAAGTTGGATTCGCTGATGCAATCAAGCATTACAGCTTCTGGCGCAAAATTGCCAACGAGGCCTGCCGAGGATCGTACGACGAACCCGACAGACAAAACGACCGCATGTACTTTCGTTCCGATTACTCCGAAAAGCTCAAAAAGTGGCCAGAGTGGGCGGAGTCAGGCGACTGGGGAGCTTGGATCATCGACCGGGTGCCGGATTATTTCTGCGTATTGAGTTCCCTAAAGCATGAACGAGCGGCACAACGAGACGAGAGCATCAAGGTCTTCTTCTCAAAGTTCTCAGACGCTGCCAAGTATGTCATTATGCGGATCGGAGATAGCGTCCGCGTCGACCTTCGTTTAACGTCGCAGTTCGTTAAATGGGACGACCGCGGCCCCAGCCCGCGCATACTAGTTGAACCCGCGGATCGGCAAGCCATAAGTTTCATGAAGACCGAATCCCCCACTCCCCAGGATGGCTTTATCGAGGAACATCTGAAACGCTACACATTCGAAGAAGACCGCAGCTCCTACGGATACGCATTCCCCGAAGACCAACCCAGGATGGAAGTCCTTGCGCT
>NZ_JAOS01000032.1:0-11541 GCF_000523975.1 Mycobacterium sp. MAC_080597_8934
TCAGTTCCTCGGCGATGGTGGTCGCCAGCACGTCGTCACCGCTGACGATGATGTGGCGGCGCGGACTCATCCGGGGTGAGTCGTCACGCATAACCCCACCTCTTGATGACATTGGCGCTCACGGTGTTGCTACGACTATCGGGCACCATGCCGATTGACGCCAGTGCGACGCGGTAAGGCGGTGCTAGAGGACCTGGACGTCGGTCGGGGACCAGAACGCGCGCATCGCCGTGATCTTGGCGTCCTCGTCGAACGACATCGTCGAGATGGGCGAGATGCGGGTGCGGGTGTCGCCGGCGTCGAGCGTGAGGTGCCACAGGAAGGCGGCTTCGCTGCCGGAGACCCGCAATTCGGCGAGTTCGGTGTCCTTCTTGGCGTCCTGGAATCCCGCATAGAAGGCCCGGATCGCGTCATGCCCGCGGCGAATGTCGGCTCCGATCGGATCCTCGATGGTGGCGTCGGCCGCGTACAGGGTCACGATGTCGTCGGCGGTACCGGTGGCGACGAGCGCCAGGTAGCGATTCACGGTGTCGGTGATGGCTTCTGCGGACGGCATGAATCGGGACGCTACTCCTGGCCGTGTCGGGTGTGGTGTTCGTCGCGATACTGGGCGGCGTGACTTTCATCGAACGCCTCGCCAGCCGGGAGATCTACCGCAACCCGTGGATGGTGTTGCGCGAGGACGACATCCGCCGCCCGGACGGCAGCGCGGGCATCTACAGCGTGGTCGACAAGCCTTCGTACGCGCTGGTGATGCCCTACGACGGGCGGCGTTTCGGGTTGGTGGAGCAGTTTCGCTACCCGATCGGGGAGCGGCGCTGGGAGTTCCCCCAGGGCACCGCTCCGGAGTTGGCCGACGCCGATCCCGTCGAGCTGGCCCGGCGTGAGCTGCGCGAGGAAACCGGATTGCGCGCAACGACGTTCGAGCCGCTGGGCCGGCTCGACGTGGCCCCGGGGATGAGCAGTCAGCGCGGCTGGGTGTTCCTGGCCACCGGGATCGTCGAGGGTGAAGCCGACCGCGAGCACGAGGAGCAGGACATGCGCAGCGCCTGGTTCTCCCGCGACGACGTCGAGCAGATGATCCGGACGGACGTCATCGCCGACGCGCAGTCGATCGCCGCGTACGGCCTGTTCCTGTTGCGCCCGGAATCAACCGGCGCGCCCGTGACGGATCAGGGGCAGTAGTTGGATTCCGCGGCGCTGACGATGGCCGTGGCGTCGGCGTAGTTGAAGGAACTGTTCAGGCCGGAATGCACATCGGCGGCCAGCTCGTCCGGGGTATTGCCCGCGGCGCGGTCCGAGCAGATCGCGTGGCCCAGCTGAATCAGCGTGGTGTCGCCGCCCGGCTGCCAGGCGACGCCGATCTTCTTCAGTTGGGCGAGGTACCCGTCGTCGTCGGCGACGGCGATCCCGCTACCTACGGTCAACGCCGCAGCAACGACGGCCGGAATGCATAACATGCGTAGCCCGCAAACAGACATGATGCGTGGCTCTTCTTTCGGTGGGGTGCAACCGGCTCAGTATGCGGGCTATGACGCCGGGTTGCGCGCGGAACGGCGCAAACCGCGCAAACGCATTCATGCCCGTCGAGCGGCGCCGTCAGCAAGGCGGGCGTTCGGTGGTGGCAATCCCGTTGCCGCGCAACGGCTCGGACGTTCAGTCCGGCGGCGTCGGGGTCATCGACGCGATGTAATAGGTCTCGTGCCCGCTCGGGTAACCGCCGCCGTCGGTGGCGATGTGGACATGGTCGTAGTGGTCGGCGGTTTCGGAGCCCAGGTCCGCCATCCAGTTGCCCCCGCCGACGCCCGGATAGATCTTCTGCCGCCAGATCACGTGATTGATTCCCCAGCGTTTGGCGTTCGCCAGGGCGTAGCCGGCAATCTGGTTGCCGAGCTCGATGCCTTCGGGGGTGTGGTAGTTCGGGATCATCACGTCGATCGCCAGCCCGTTGGGGTGCCACGGCAACGGGTCTTCCCGATACCCGTAGATGGTCGTGATCTGGGGGAACAGCACGCTGATGGCGCGGGCCGCCCAGATGGTCTTGACCTGCAGCCGGTCCTCGGAGCCCACGCTGTGCGGCAGTGCGAGCTGGAATTGCTGCCCCGCGGACGGGGCGGGTGGTGCCAGGGCCGTCAGCGATTCCACCTCGGCGGGACTGGCGGTGCGCGGAGCGCCGGCCGGCGGTGGGTTCGCGGCGGCGCTGGAGGCGGTGGCGCTGGGGGTGGGCGCCGCCGCCGGTGGCGCGGGGCAGCAGCGCGGCTTGGTGCCCTGGGCGTGGATCATGGCGGCGGAGATGACGAGGGAGGCCGCGACCGCCAGCCATCGGCCGGCGCCCTTGGTGACCACCCGTGACCGCGCTCGCTGAAATTCCCCACTGATGCTCATCGAAATTCCCCATCCGTGTGGCTCCGCCGAGAAGGGCGGGCCTCCTTCGATGCTGCTGGTGTCTGATGCCAGTTGCTTCGTTGAAGGAGGCCCGCTTTCTCATGCTCACATGGGAGGACGATGTGGAAGTACATGCTCTACGCAAACGTGGTTGGACGATCTCGGCGATCGCCCGCCATACCGGGTTCGACCGCAAGACGGTCCGCAGATACCTCACCGGTGAGGGCAAGCCTGGGGAACGGGCCCGGCCGGGCCCGGATCCGTTTGACCGGTTCGTCGACTACGTCACCGCGCGTCTGCTGGAGGACCCGCATCTGTGGGCCCGCACCCTGTTCGATGAACTCGAAGACCTCGGGTTCGGCCTGTCGTATCAGAGCCTGACCCGCAACATCCGCACCCGGAATCTGCGGCCGGTCTGCCAAGCCTGCCGCACTGCCACCGAACGTCCCAACGCGGTCATCACGCATCCGCCCGGGGATGAAACCCAATGGGACTGGCTGGAATTGCCGAATCCACCCGCGTCCTGGGGATGGGGCAAGACCGCCAATCTGTTGGTCGGTTCCCTGGCGCACTCGGGCAAGTGGCGCGCCGCCTTGTCTGCCTCGACCGACCAACCGCATCTGGTTGCGGCTCTGGACCGCGTCGTGCGCGGCCTGGGCGGGGTGAGCCGAGTGTGGCGGTTCGACCGGATGGCCACCGTCTGCGATCCCGGCAGTGGGCGGGTGACGGCGTCGTTTTCCGGAGTGGCCAAACACTACGGCGTGGCGGTGGCTATCTGCCCCGCCCGGCGCGGCAACCGCAAGGGCGTGGTGGAAAAGATCAACCACACCGCCGCCCAACGCTGGTGGCGCACCTTGGCCGACGAGGCCACCGTTGAACAAGCCCAGGCCAGCGTGGACCGCTTCGCCCGGGTGCGTGGTGACACCCGTATCCGGGCTACCGCCGATGGTCGCTCGTCGGTGGCCACCGTCGCCAAAACCGAACCACTGCAACCGGTGCCGACCGTGCCGTATCCGGTGATCGTCACCGAACAACGGACCGCATCGCGGCAAGCGTTGGTGTCCTACCGCGGCAACCGCTACTCGGTGCCCCCGGAGCTGGCCGCCGCCGCGGTGGTGGTCAGCCATCCGATCGGCGGTGAGTTCTGCGATATCGCCACCACAGGCGGGATCGTGATCGCGCGGCACCGCATGGCCACCGACGGGCTCGGGGTGATGGTCCGCGACAGCGGGCATGTCATCGCCCTGGACGCCGCCGCGCTGGCCACCGCGGCCACCGGGCGACCGCACCGCCGCAAGGAACGCATCCCACCCGGGCCGGTAGCCAAAGCCGCGGCCGCACAACTCATTCAACTCCAAGACGGTGGTTCCGTTGCTGCCGAACCCTGCACGCCGCCAACCGATTCCACTGTCATCGACCTCTCCGCTTATGAGCGGGCCGCCCAGAAAAGGACCCTGCAATGACCCCCACAGCACGCAGCCCCAAAACCACCCAGGCTGTCGTTGAGTCACCGTCGGCGGCGGCCAGCCGTTATCAGCAGCTGCGCTCGCATCTGGCCGAACTCAAACTGCACGCCGCCGCCGAAGCCCTCCCAGCAGTCCTCGACCAGGCCAGCGCCGACGGCCTCTCGCTCACGGTGGCCTTGGAACGACTGCTCGCTGTTGAGGTCGACGCCACCGCGGCCCGCAAACTGGCGGGGCGATTGCGGTTCGCCTGCCTACCGACCCCGGCCACCCTGGCCGACTTCGATATCGATGCCGCCGCCGGGATCGACCGGGCGTTGATCGATGAGCTGGGCACCTGCCGCTACCTGCAATCGGCGACCAACATTTTGTTGATCGGCCCGCCGGGCACCGGCAAAACACACCTGTCGGTCGGGTTGGCGCGGGCGGCCGCCCATGCCGGCTACCGCACCTACTTCACCACCGCCGCGGATCTGGCCGCTCGCTGCCACCGCGCCGCCATCGAAGGACGTTGGGCCACCACCATGCGGTTCTTTAACGGACCCACACTCTTGGTGATCGATGAACTGGGCTACTTACCGCTGCCGGCCGAAGCGGCCTCGGCGTTGTTTCAGGTTGTCTCCCAACGATATTTGAAGACCTCCATCGTGATCACCACCAACCGCGGCGTCGGCGCCTGGGGTGAAATCCTCGGCGACACTACCGTCGCGGCAGCCATGCTCGACCGCCTCCTGCACCGCTCGGTGGTCATCAACCTCGACGGCGAGTCCTACCGACTACGCGACCACCACGCCGCCGCCGAAACCCTGCGCCGCGCCACCACGGCAACCCGCCAACCGATACACTGACCCCCGCTCACAGGTGAGGAATTTCAGCGAGCACACCTGGGGACTTTCGACGAGCGCGATCACCCGCACGCCCACGACCAGCAGCTTAACGCCGGCTGTGACGCCTGTGGCTCGTTTTTCGACAGCTCGCCCCGGTCGGGCCAAAACGCCCCTCGGCGCCGTCCGGCGAGTCACACTGAGGCCATGCCCGGGCGATCGTTCGACGATGCGAATGCTTTTCACCGGTTGATGCGCCGCTTCGCGTCCACGACCGCCGGCGTGGCGCTGCTTCGCCCGACGGCGCATCACCTCGACCGCCTCGTCGCTAAGGCCACCGGCGGGCGGAGCAGCTTCGCCGGGTTGGCAACCGGCATCCCGGTGGTCATGCTCACCACGACGGGCGCCAAATCCGGTGAGCCGCGCACCGTCCCCGTGTACGGGATTCCGCATCCCGAGGGCCTGGCCCTGATCGCGTCCAACTTCGGCGGCGCCAAGCATCCGGCCTGGTATTTCAACCTCAAGGCCCACCCGGAAGCGACGGTCACGGTCGGGCGCGACAGCTGGCCTGCCACCGCGCGGCTGGCCACGCCCGACGAGCGCGACCAGGTCTGGGCCAAAGGTGTCGAGCTGTATCCCGGTTGGCGAAAATACGAGGTGCGGGCCGGCGATCGCCATATCGAGGCGTTCATCCTGAGCCGGGCGCCGGCCTAATCCCTCACGGGCGCTTCGCGTTTGGTAGGCCGCCGCCGACGCTGGTTTCGTATGGCTATGCCCACGCCCCGACAACAATGACTGCCGCAGAAATCTCCAGGGCTATCAGCGTGTGGGTCATCACGCGCGTGGCGAGCCGGTGCGGTCGTCTGCTCGACGCTCAAGCCAGTTCAGCATGAGCATGAGGACTGCCCAGCACGCCGCATAGCCGAGTGTGTAGATCGGCACGAGTACCCACCACGGATGACGGCCGAGGAGTAGCCAAGCGGCGCCTTTGAGCGCGTCGTCCACGAAGCCGGACACGATGATTGCGACAAGCAAGGCGGTGTAGACGTGTTGGCGCTGCTGGGGCACTTTGCCGGCGGCGTGTCTGGACAGATACCAGAGCACGACACCTGCCACGACCACGGCGGACACGACGAAACCAATTGTCATCCACGCCGGCACGGATTTACTGCCAGGAGGGCTGGCCGAATCGAACAGGACGTCGATGGTGACGGCCCAGACGAGGTAAAGCGGCAGGTAGAGCAGGATCCTCTTCGCGTTGATCATGGCTTCAGCCAAGCAGGTACATCTTCGCTGCACTCCAGCGCACCCTTGGCGGCAGCCTCGACCGGGGCTTCGAGCAAGCCTTGCGCGAAGCCGCCGACGAAGCCGAGCACCGCGCCGGGCAGTGCCCCAGCACCACCGAGTTCCGGAGTGAGGCCCGCGCCGAACGCCGCGCCGATTCCGGCCTTGATGGCGCCGCTCTTGAAGCCGTCCTTGATCATGTCTTTGCCGACGTTGGTTTTCACCTCTGTTCCCACGCATTGGCCGAAGCTCGGTCCAGCCGGGGCAGGAGGTGCGGCCACGTCCGGCGGGGGTGGCGGGGTCTTCGGCGCAGCAGCCGCGACCTGTGGCGGCACGGGGAATGGTCCGATTTGTGGTTGGCCTTGCGATGGCGTTGGCTGTGGCATCGGCGAAGGGTCTGCGCCACCGTCCTGCTTGAAATCCACGAGGTGAACCCCGCCACGTTGGCTGTTAGGAACGCCGGAGGTGCTGCGGCGGTTCTGGCCGCCGTCTTTCTGCGCCGATGGCTGCCTGCTGTTATGGCTCGATGCTGGCGCAAAGCCGTCGCCGCCGAGACCGGCAGTAGCGGCGGTGAGCTGACCGGCGACCTTGGTGTCGGCCCCGTCGAGTTGTTCGGCGCGCAAACGGATGTCAGCGGCGAACGCTTCCGCTTGGGCCTGCCGGGCCGCCCGTTCCGCTGGGCTGGTGCTGCGCATGTCGGTGACCGAAAGGTCCTCTCCGACAGTGAATCCCGCGTTCTGGGCGTCTTCGATGCCGTAGACGACGCGGCGCTGGGCTGCGCTGATGTCGCTGGCACCGTTGCGGGCTATTCCAGCGGCCTGCCGCAATAGGTCGGCCTTGGCGCTGACGACGGACAGATCGGCCTGGGTGCGTTCTCGCAGTGCGTCACCGCCAGCTCCACGCCACGTGATGGATTGCGCCTGGTTGCGCATCGTCAAGAAGCCGTCTTCCCAGCGGTCGGCGGTTTGCGTCCAGTAGGCGGCAGCCTCGATGAGGTGCTCGGTGGACCACGCCAGGATCTGCGAGAGTGTGGCGGGCATCAGACCACCCTCACGTTTGTCACGTCATTCATCGCGGCCGCCGATGTGGCCTCCTGGCTGAGGTATCCGCCGGATGCCGTGGTCACCCCGCCGACCGTTTCCTGCGTGCGCGCTACGAATGACGCCGTAGTAGCGGCGATCGCCGCGTTGAGGGCATTCACGGCCGCCGTCGTGGCCTCGAATGACGGCCCCGGCGACGGCGGCGCCCCAATGAACTGGGAACTAAGCGCCTGCCACTGGGCCGCTGTAGCGACTAGCTCGGCGGGCACGACCTGCAATGAATCTTGCCCCATAACCCCATGATTTTAGGCGGCGCACTGATCGATCGCTATTGACCAGCCGATGCGGCAACGCATTAGCGACTCTCGAGGCGCTTGGTACGGGTGAGACCGGGCCGCGAGTAACTACGGTTGGTTGTGCCCCGTGAAGTGGTGTAAAGCCGATCGGCGTTTCGCCTGAGGCTCTGCGAGTTTCCACTATGCCGTGATGGCGGCGGGGACGGCAACGGATTGGTCGGCTGAATCGGAGCGGGGATGTAATAGGGCCAGGGTGGTCTCGGAGAGATAGCGCTTTTCGGCGACTTGCCATTCGTCGTGGGCTTCGACGAGAACGGAGCCGGCCAGCCGTAGCAGCGCGGCGGGGTTGGGGAAGACGCCGACGACGTCGGTGCGGCGTTTGATCTCCTTGTTGAGTCGTTCGAGGGGGTTGGTGCTCCAGATCTTTTTCCAGTGCAGGACAGGGAAATCGGCGAATGCGGTGATGTCGTCGGCGGCCTCGCGCAGCATCGTTTCGACCTTGGGCAGTTGGCGGCCGAGCATGCCGGCGATGGTGTCGAGTTGCTCTCGCACATGTTCGGCGTCGGGTTGGGCGAAGATGGTGCGGATCGCTGCGGCGACCATCTCGGCTGATCCCTTGGGCACCTGGGCGAGCACGTTGCGCAGGAAGTGCACCCGGCATCGTTGCCAAGATGCGCCGATGAGGATGGCCTCGATGGCGCTGCGCAACCCGGTGTGGGCATCAGAGATCACCAGCTGCACTGAAACGCCCTGGAAATCCCGGAGGCTCCTGACCTTGGAAACGAGGATGCAGGTATGCCGAAGGAACAGTCGCCCGGGAAGCCGACGACACGTCGATACAGTGCCGAGGAGAAGGCCGCCGCGGTGCGGATGGTCCGCACCTTGCGCGCGGAGCTGGGCACCGAGCAGGGCACAGTGCAGCGGGTCGCTCGCCAGCTCGGCTACGGAGTGGAATCGGTGCGCACCTGGGTCCGTCAGGTCGACATCGACGAAGGCCTGGCTCCTGGGGTGACGACCTCGGAGTCGAAGAAGGTGAAGGAACTCGAACAGGAGATCCGAGAACTCAAGCGTGCCAACGTTATCTTGGGCGGGCTCGACTGTTTGGGGGCGTGATCTGGGTGTTTGTGTCGTGGACGGTGTCCGTGATGTGGGTGTCGGCGATGCGGTTGGCGCGGAGCTGTCCGTGCAGGAGTGCGATCTGGTTTCGTAGTTGACGGTTTTCGTTGTCGAGTTCGCGGATGCGTTCGTGTGCGAGGGTGAGGCGTTGGCGCAGGGAGGCGTCGGAGCCGCGCTCGACTGGGGCAGGTGGTGCCGGCTCGGGCGTCTCCGATATGGCGGTCAGTCGGCGGAGTTGGTCGCGCAGTGCGGGCTGGGCATACAGCCATGAGCGGGAGACGCCGGCGAGGGCGGCGATCTGTGTGATAGTGCGCCGCTGGCCGGTTTCGCCGAGTTCCTGCAGGGCTTGCCGGGCGCGTTGGAGGGTGTCGGCGCGGCGGCGTTGGGCAGCGGCGAGGAGGTAGTGGCTGTTGTCATGGCGCATCGGATGGTTCCTTTCCGCAGCATGTTTCGCTGCCCGCTGCAGCGCACCGGCAGTCGCGTTGGTCGGTTTCGAGGGTGGCGATGATGGTAAGCAGGTTGGTTTCGACGGTGTGGTTCATCTCGGCCAGGCGGGTGTGGCCGTCGGTTTGAGCACGCGAGATCAACGTGCGGGTGTCATCGAGCTGCTTGCGGTGTTGGGGTAGGAATTCGGCGGTCGTGATGAACAGCGGACAAGTCAAACATGCGTTGGCGTGCGGGCACGATTTCTGTAGTGGCAGACCACAATAGCCGTTGGGCAGCGCTATTTTCGCGCGTGCAAGGTTCTGCTTCATCCACTCGCCATCGGCGAGGGGCCCGTCGACGGTGATGTCGACCGGCTCACCGTGGATGTTGATCTTCTGGGCGCGTTCCCACTGCTCTCGTATGGTGGTGTCGGCCAATCGGGCATACACGGCGGTCATGGTGTGGCTGGTGTGGTCGAGCAGGCGTCGGACCACTTCCTGCGGCACCTCATGGTTGATCCATCGTGTGGCCGCCGTGTGCCGGAACTGATGAGCGGTGATATGCGCTGGCTGACCGAGTTCATCTGTGACACCACATGTTTCGAGCCACTGCCCGAGCTGGAGGTGGAACGTCACGGTGGGAATGGGCAGCCGTCCGTCGGGGTTGGCGCTGCTGCGCGGCAGCAACACGGCGGTGGTTGGAAACCGCTGCCGGGTGCGCTCCTGCTGCGTCTGGATCATGGCGGTGAGTTCGTCGTCGATGGGCACCACCGCGTCGCGGCGCATCTTATGGTTGCGGTAGCGCAAATAGACCGCGCCCTGCGGGTCGCGAACCAGACAGTCCAGCGCCAGCCGGGTGGCGTCGCCAATGCGCAGGCCGGTGCGGATGAGGACCTCCACCAGCAGCCGGATCCGCGGGTCGCTGATCCGGTCGAGGTTGGCCGGGCTTTCCAACTGGCCCATGACGAACTCGGGAATCGCCGCGGTGCCGGTGTCTCGTCACGCGGGGCTGGTCGCTGGGATACAGCTGCGCCTCGGCCGGCAGCGATGCCCACCGGTGCTGGCGAACGGCATTCAGAAACCCGGTCACACAGCCGATCTCGGCGCTGCGGGTCTTCGGTTGTGGGATCTCAACGGCCAGTCGAGCCAGGTAGGCCTCCAGCGCTGCCCGCTCGAGCGCACCCGGGCCCGACGAGCTCGCTAGTCCGGGCATGAACTGCGACAAACGAACGAGCGCGAGGCGATCACTGCGTAGCTGCCCCAGCCCGACTCCGCACGACATGCGCCACCGGCACCATCGTTTGGCCAGCTCTCGAAGCCAGACTGGGTGCACCGCAGTGAAATCCAGTTTGGCCCCGTCATGGCCGGAAACACCGAGCCGCCGTAGCCGCCACACGTCACGCTGGTATTCGCTGTCCCAGCCGGTCCCGTCGCGCAAATCGAGCACGCACTCGATCGCGTAACCGAGGAACGCGCGCGGGGTGTTGACCGACGCCGCGGCCGGCAGCCCGGCCAGCCAGTCGGCCAGCGGACGATCCAGCAGCGACTCGGCCCGGTTGCCGACAAGTGGTCCAGCAGCGGCTTGATCGATCGCGGTGTGGTGCGGGTTCGGTTCAGGTCGACGCGGCATTGCAGCGCGTAGCCGATCTCCAGCCGCAACTGCGGCCGCAGCGGCCGCAAGTCGAAGCGATCCTCGCCGTAGCTGGCGCAGTAGGCGATGAACTCCGCCGCCGACGGGCGACCACGCAGCCGCCACCGCCGGTGGTGGGAATGACACCACCCGGCGTCCAGTTCGGCCCACAACATGCACCCCGGGATGGCGCACACCGCTGCCGGCGTGCCGGCCACGTCCGGCTTCCACCGATCCACCACTGGGCGTCCGGCCTTGTCCCAGGCGTGGGAATGCGTGTAGCACAACCGATACCGATGCTGCCCGAAGCCGCAACCGGGCACCAGGCACGATTGCAGCGGCCGGTACCCCATCACCTCTGGATCAGCGGTCGCCGCCCACGCCCGTCGGTCATCCGGGCGACCCGCCTTTCTCCACCGGCCCAGATGGGCCGGGCAGAGCCCGGCGTAGCGACTCGAACGCACACACCCGGGCACCGCGCATGCCGGCGACCCGAGAATCGGATCCGCGACGGCGGGCACCAGCACCTCGACCCGGAACTCCGCACGCACCGCTGCGCCCAAACGCGCAACCCAGCCGGGCTCAATCGGCGGCGCCAGCACCTCGACGCTCACCACGACCCATCCCGGTCCGCCAGCCACCCCGCGGCCACCAACGCGCGGCGGGTGTCCTCGACCTTCAGATGCGCGTACGCGTCACTGGTCGTCGCGATCGACGCGTGCCCCAACAGATGGGCCACCACCTCGACCGGCACCTGGCGGCGCAACAACTCTGTCGCATACGAGTGGCGAAAAGTATGCGGCCCGAACATGATTCCGGTCCGCTCCCGCAATCGGCAGACCAAATCGTAGACGCTGGCATACGTCAACGGATACCCAATAGGACCGGACCACAAGTTGACGAATACGTAATCGCTGTCCAGCTCGCCGTACTCGCCATGCAGATAATCCGCATACAGCCGGATCACCGCGCCCGGCACCGGCACCTGGCGACCCCCGCCCTTGGCTCGGGCACGATTCGTATTCACCCTCGGCACCACCGTCACCAGCCGAGCAGCCGCATCGATGTCGCTGTGCCG
>NZ_JAOS01000033.1:0-6644 GCF_000523975.1 Mycobacterium sp. MAC_080597_8934
GAGTGCGATCTGGTTTCGTAGTTGACGGTTTTCGTTGTCGAGTTCGCGGATGCGTTCGTGTGCGAGGGTGAGGCGTTGGCGCAGGGAGGCGTCGGAGCCGCGCTCGACTGGGGCAGGTGGTGCCGGCTCGGGCGTCTCCGATATGGCGGTCAGTCGGCGGAGTTGGTCGCGCAGTGCGGGCTGGGCATACAGCCATGAGCGGGAGACGCCGGCGAGGGCGGCGATCTGTGTGATAGTGCGCCGCTGGCCGGTTTCGCCGAGTTCCTGCAGGGCTTGCCGGGCGCGTTGGAGGGTGTCGGCGCGGCGGCGTTGGGCAGCGGCGAGGAGGTAGTGGCTGTTGTCATGGCGCATCGGATGGTTCCTTTCCGCAGCATGTTTCGCTGCCCGCTGCAGCGCACCGGCAGTCGCGTTGGTCGGTTTCGAGGGTGGCGATGATGGTAAGCAGGTTGGTTTCGACGGTGTGGTTCATCTCGGCCAGGCGGGTGTGGCCGTCGGTTTGAGCACGCGAGATCAACGTGCGGGTGTCATCGAGCTGCTTGCGGTGTTGGGGTAGGAATTCGGCGGTCGTGATGAACAGCGGACAAGTCAAACATGCGTTGGCGTGCGGGCACGATTTCTGTAGTGGCAGACCACAATAGCCGTTGGGCAGCGCTATTTTCGCGCGTGCAAGGTTCTGCTTCATCCACTCGCCATCGGCGAGGGGCCCGTCGACGGTGATGTCGACCGGCTCACCGTGGATGTTGATCTTCTGGGCGCGTTCCCACTGCTCTCGTATGGTGGTGTCGGCCAATCGGGCATACACGGCGGTCATGGTGTGGCTGGTGTGGTCGAGCAGGCGTCGGACCACTTCCTGCGGCACCTCATGGTTGATCCATCGTGTGGCCGCCGTGTGCCGGAACTGATGAGCGGTGATATGCGCTGGCTGACCGAGTTCATCTGTGACACCACATGTTTCGAGCCACTGCCCGAGCTGGAGGTGGAACGTCACGGTGGGAATGGGCAGCCGTCCGTCGGGGTTGGCGCTGCTGCGCGGCAGCAACACGGCGGTGGTTGGAAACCGCTGCCGGGTGCGCTCCTGCTGCGTCTGGATCATGGCGGTGAGTTCGTCGTCGATGGGCACCACCGCGTCGCGGCGCATCTTATGGTTGCGGTAGCGCAAATAGACCGCGCCCTGCGGGTCGCGAACCAGACAGTCCAGCGCCAGCCGGGTGGCGTCGCCAATGCGCAGGCCGGTGCGGATGAGGACCTCCACCAGCAGCCGGATCCGCGGGTCGCTGATCCGGTCGAGGTTGGCCGGGCTTTCCAACTGGCCCATGACGAACTCGGGAATCGCCCGCGGTGCCGGTGTCTCGTCACGGCGGGGCTGGTCGCTGGGATACAGCTGCGCCTCGGCCGGCAGCGATGCCCACCGGTGCTGGCGAACGGCATTCAGAAACCCGGTCACACAGCCGATCTCGGCGCTGCGGGTCTTCGGTTGTGGGATCTCAACGGCCAGTCGAGCCAGGTAGGCCTCCAGCGCTGCCCGCTCGAGCGCACCCGGGCCCGACGAGCTCGCTAGTCCGGGCATGAACTGCGACAAACGAACGAGCGCGAGGCGATCACTGCGTAGCTGCCCCAGCCCGACTCCGCACGACATGCGCCACCGGCACCATCGTTTGGCCAGCTCTCGAAGCCAGACTGGGTGCACCGCAGTGAAATCCAGTTTGGCCCCGTCATGGCCGGAAACACCGAGCCGCCGTAGCCGCCACACGTCACGCTGGTATTCGCTGTCCCAGCCGGTCCCGTCGCGCAAATCGAGCACGCACTCGATCGCGTAACCGAGGAACGCGCGCGGGGTGTTGACCGACGCCGCGGCCGGCAGCCCGGCCAGCCAGTCGGCCAGCGGACGATCCAGCAGCGACTCGGCCCCGGTTGCCGACAAGTGGTCCAGCAGCGGCTTGATCGATCGCGGTGTGGTGCGGGTTCGGTTCAGGTCGACGCGGCATTGCAGCGCGTAGCCGATCTCCAGCCGCAACTGCGGCCGCAGCGGCCGCAAGTCGAAGCGATCCTCGCCGTAGCTGGCGCAGTAGGCGATGAACTCCGCCGCCGACGGGCGACCACGCAGCCGCCACCGCCGGTGGTGGGAATGACACCACCCGGCGTCCAGTTCGGCCCACAACATGCACCCCGGGATGGCGCACACCGCTGCCGGCGTGCCGGCCACGTCCGGCTTCCACCGATCCACCACTGGGCGTCCGGCCTTGTCCCAGGCGTGGGAATGCGTGTAGCACAACCGATACCGATGCTGCCCGAAGCCGCAACCGGGCACCAGGCACGATTGCAGCGGCCGGTACCCCATCACCTCTGGATCAGCGGTCGCCGCCCACGCCCGTCGGTCATCCGGGCGACCCGCCTTTCTCCACCGGCCCAGATGGGCCGGGCAGAGCCCGGCGTAGCGACTCGAACGCACACACCCGGGCACCGCGCATGCCGGCGACCCGAGAATCGGATCCGCGACGGCGGGCACCAGCACCTCGACCCGGAACTCCGCACGCACCGCTGCGCCCAAACGCGCAACCCAGCCGGGCTCAATCGGCGGCGCCAGCACCTCGACGCTCACCACGACCCATCCCGGTCCGCCAGCCACCCCGCGGCCACCAACGCGCGGCGGGTGTCCTCGACCTTCAGATGCGCGTACGCGTCACTGGTCGTCGCGATCGACGCGTGCCCCAACAGATGGGCCACCACCTCGACCGGCACCTGGCGGCGCAACAACTCTGTCGCATACGAGTGGCGAAAAGTATGCGGCCCGAACATGATTCCGGTCCGCTCCCGCAATCGGCAGACCAAATCGTAGACGCTGGCATACGTCAACGGATACCCAATAGGACCGGACCACAAGTTGACGAATACGTAATCGCTGTCCAGCTCGCCGTACTCGCCATGCAGATAATCCGCATACAGCCGGATCACCGCGCCCGGCACCGGCACCTGGCGACCCCCGCCCTTGGCTCGGGCACGATTCGTATTCACCCTCGGCACCACCGTCACCAGCCGAGCAGCCGCATCGATGTCGCTGTGCCGCAACCCCAACGCCTCACCAACCCGCAGCCCGGATGCAGCCAGCAGAGAAAACAGGAACCGATCCCGCAGCCGATCACAGGCCGCCACGATCGCCGCGACCAGTTCCGTGTCCAGCGTGTCCGGGATGCGCCGCTGGGCCCGTAACCGGATCCGCCTGCTGCGCTCCGGTCGAGATCCCAGGTGCGCCAGCAGTGGTCGCCACGATCCACCATGTCCCTTATGCCGCTGCCAGGTCGTCAACAGATCACCCAGGTCCACTCCGTGGCGCTGATGGAATTCATAAAACGCCGAGATTGCCGATAGCTTGCGGTTCACCGTGGCCTCCGAGCACATGCTCTCCGCCGTCGGCAGCGCTGACACATTGCCCACTCGCCCCGCCGCGGGTAGTCGCAGCCACGCCACGAACCGGCCCACCTCCTCCAGTCGCACCCGCGACCACACCAGGCCGCCCCGATCGAGGAACTCGAACCAATCCCGCAGATCATGGGCATAGGCCTTGACCGTGTTCGGTGAGCGCTCGATCGCGTGCAGATGCGACAAGAACGCCTCGACCGGCTCCACCACCACCGCATCCTGATCCACCAGCGTCCACGATTCGCGGTCGCCGAACGGCATCACCACCGACTGCACCCGCAGCCCAGGACTCGTCACAGACACCGAAGATAACTGGTCCACAACGCATTTCCCGGCATCTCCGAACGCGTGTCGTCTACATGGTGAACAGCTTCCTCACGGCCTCAGATAACCAACGAGATTCTGAAGCGAGCGGCAAGTTTCTTCGGGGCGGAGCTCGACCGCCAACACAAGAAATAGTCGATTTCATCGACGACAATCGCGGGGAGTTCGGGGTCGAGCCCATCTGCACGGTCCTGCGCAGCGCAGGCTTGCAGGTGGCCCTGAGCACCTACTACGACGCCAAAGCCCGGGTCCCATCGGCGCGGGCCCTGCGCGACGCCGTCCTCGGGCCGGCGTTGTGCCAGCTCTGGAAAGACAACTACTGCGTCTATGGGGCCCGCAAACTCTGGAAAACGGCTCGTCGCGATGGTCATGACGTCGGTCGCGATCAGGTGGCCCGGCTGATGCGGGCCGCAGGCATTGAGGGGGTCCGGCGCGGCAAACGGGTGCGGACCACCAAAGCTGACCCAGCCGCGGCGCGGCACCCGGACTTGGTGCACCGCAACTTCGCCGCGGCTGCCCCGAACCAGCTCTGGGTGACCGACCTGACATTCGTGCCGACCTGGGCCGGGGTGGCCTACGTGTGCTTCATCATTGACGCACACTCGCGGATGATCGTGGGGTGGCGGGTGGCTTCGCACATGCGGACCTCGATGGTTCTCGACGCGTTGGAGATGGCGCGTTGGTCACGCGGAACTACATTGCAGGACTTGATATGTCACTCAGATGCCGGGTCGCAATTCACGTCCATTCGCTACGGCGAGCGGCTCGCTGAGATCGGCGCAGTCCCGTCAATTGGGACCGTTGGAGATAGTTTCGATAACGCTCTCGCGGAGACAGTCAACGGTTACTACAAGGCCGAGCTGATCTACGGGCCGGCTCGAAGCAGACCGTGGAAGACCGTCGAGGACGTAGAACTCGCCACCCTCAGTTGGGTCCACTGGCACAACACCAGCCGCCTGCACAGCTACCTCGGCGACATCCCACCCACGGAGTTCGAAGCCGCGTTCTACGATGCATACCGGACCGACCAACCCTTGATCGGAATCCAATAGCCCGAGCCTCCGGGAAACCCAGGGCGCTTCACACCCCGGACAGGCCGCGGGTTTTCAGTGAGCGCAGAAACGCCGTCCAAAACGCGCCGTCCTCGGAGTCACCGACGTCGAAGCCGAGCACTTCACGGCGTCCGTCAGCCGCGACACCGGTGGCGATGACGACCGCTTGGGAGACCACCCGATGGTTGACCCGAGCCTTGCAGTAAGTGGCGTCGAGGAACACATACGGGAAGTGCTGCTCGGATAGAGGCCGGTCCCGAAAGGCGCCTACCTCGGTGTCCAGATCGGCGCAAATCCGGGAGACCTCGCTTTTGGAGATGCCGGCGTCCGCGCCGAGGGCTTTAACCAAATCGTCGACTTTGCGGGTGGAGGTGCCGTGCAAATAGGCCTCCATCACCACCGCGAACAAGCACTGATTGAAGCGCCCTGGGTTTCCCGGAGGCTCGGGCTATTGGATTCCGATCAAGGGTTGGTCGGTCCGGTATGCATCGTAGAACGCGGCTTCGAACTCCGTGGGTGGGATGTCGCCGAGGTAGCTGTGCAGGCGGCTGGTGTTGTGCCAGTGGACCCAACTGAGGGTGGCGAGTTCTACGTCCTCGACGGTCTTCCACGGTCTGCTTCGAGCCGGCCCGTAGATCAGCTCGGCCTTGTAGTAACCGTTGACTGTCTCCGCGAGAGCGTTATCGAAACTATCTCCAACGGTCCCAATTGACGGGACTGCGCCGATCTCAGCGAGCCGCTCGCCGTAGCGAATGGACGTGAATTGCGACCCGGCATCTGAGTGACATATCAAGTCCTGCAATGTAGTTCCGCGTGACCAACGCGCCATCTCCAACGCGTCGAGAACCATCGAGGTCCGCATGTGCGAAGCCACCCGCCACCCCACGATCATCCGCGAGTGTGCGTCAATGATGAAGCACACGTAGGCCACCCCGGCCCAGGTCGGCACGAATGTCAGGTCGGTCACCCAGAGCTGGTTCGGGCAGCCGCGGCGAAGTTGCGGTGCACCAAGTCCGGGTGCCGCGCCGCGGCTGGGTCAGCTTTGGTGGTCCGCACCCGTTTGCCGCGCCGGACCCCCTCAATGCCTGCGGCCCGCATCAGCCGGGCCACCTGATCGCGACCGACGTCATGACCATCGCGACGAGCCGTTTTCCAGAGTTTGCGGGCCCCATAGACGCAGTAGTTGTCTTTCCAGAGCTGGCACAACGCCGGCCCGAGGACGGCGTCGCGCAGGGCCCGCGCCGATGGGACCCGGGCTTTGGCGTCGTAGTAGGTGCTCAGGGCCACCTGCAAGCCTGCGCTGCGCAGGACCGTGCAGATGGGCTCGACCCCGAACTCCCCGCGATTGTCGTCGATGAAATCGACTATTTCTTGTGTTGGCGGTCGAGCTCCGCCCCGAAGAAACTTGCCGCTCGCTTCAGAATCTCGTTGGCACGCTTGAGTTCTCGGATCTCCTGTTCGAGTTCCTTCACCTTCTTCGACTCCGAGGTCGTCACCCCAGGAGCCAGGCCTTCGTCGATGTCGACCTGACGGACCCAGGTGCGCACCGATTCCACTCCGTAGCCGAGCTGGCGAGCGACCCGCTGCACTGTGCCCTGCTCGGTGCCCAGCTCCGCGCGCAAGGTGCGGACCATCCGCACCGCGGCGGCCTTCTCCTCGGCACTGTATCGACGTGTCGTCGGCTTCCCGGGCGACTGTTCCTTCGGCATACCTGCATCCTCGTTTCCAAGGTCAGGAGCCTCCGGGATTTCCAGGGCGTTTCAGACCACCCGGCGGCGCCGCTCCAGCAGCGCCGGGAAGAACGAGCCCGACCGAAGCTTGGGAATCCGCAACTCCAAATCGCCAGCGATC
>NZ_JAOS01000034.1:0-15772 GCF_000523975.1 Mycobacterium sp. MAC_080597_8934
CACCACCGCGAACAAGCACTGATTGAAGCGCCTGGGTTTCCGGAGGCTCGGGCTATTGGATTCCGATCAAGGGTTGGTCGGTCCGGTATGCATCGTAGAACGCGGCTTCGAACTCCGTGGGTGGGATGTCGCCGAGGTAGCTGTGCAGGCGGCTGGTGTTGTGCCAGTGGACCCAACTGAGGGTGGCGAGTTCTACGTCCTCGACGGTCTTCCACGGTCTGCTTCGAGCCGGCCCGTAGATCAGCTCGGCCTTGTAGTAACCGTTGACTGTCTCCGCGAGAGCGTTATCGAAACTATCTCCAACGGTCCCAATTGACGGGACTGCGCCGATCTCAGCGAGCCGCTCGCCGTAGCGAATGGACGTGAATTGCGACCCGGCATCTGAGTGACATATCAAGTCCTGCAATGTAGTTCCGCGTGACCAACGCGCCATCTCCAACGCGTCGAGAACCATCGAGGTCCGCATGTGCGAAGCCACCCGCCACCCCACGATCATCCGCGAGTGTGCGTCAATGATGAAGCACACGTAGGCCACCCCGGCCCAGGTCGGCACGAATGTCAGGTCGGTCACCCAGAGCTGGTTCGGGGCAGCCGCGGCGAAGTTGCGGTGCACCAAGTCCGGGTGCCGCGCCGCGGCTGGGTCAGCTTTGGTGGTCCGCACCCGTTTGCCGCGCCGGACCCCCTCAATGCCTGCGGCCCGCATCAGCCGGGCCACCTGATCGCGACCGACGTCATGACCATCGCGACGAGCCGTTTTCCAGAGTTTGCGGGCCCCATAGACGCAGTAGTTGTCTTTCCAGAGCTGGCACAACGCCGGCCCGAGGACGGCGTCGCGCAGGGCCCGCGCCGATGGGACCCGGGCTTTGGCGTCGTAGTAGGTGCTCAGGGCCACCTGCAAGCCTGCGCTGCGCAGGACCGTGCAGATGGGCTCGACCCCGAACTCCCCGCGATTGTCGTCGATGAAATCGACTATTTCTTGTGTTGGCGGTCGAGCTCCGCCCCGAAGAAACTTGCCGCTCGCTTCAGAATCTCGTTGGCACGCTTGAGTTCTCGGATCTCCTGTTCGAGTTCCTTCACCTTCTTCGACTCCGAGGTCGTCACCCCAGGAGCCAGGCCTTCGTCGATGTCGACCTGACGGACCCAGGTGCGCACCGATTCCACTCCGTAGCCGAGCTGGCGAGCGACCCGCTGCACTGTGCCCTGCTCGGTGCCCAGCTCCGCGCGCAAGGTGCGGACCATCCGCACCGCGGCGGCCTTCTCCTCGGCACTGTATCGACGTGTCGTCGGCTTCCCGGGCGACTGTTCCTTCGGCATACCTGCATCCTCGTTTCCAAGGTCAGGAGCCTCCGGGATTTCCAGGGCGTTTCAGATCGACCCGGCGGCGCCGCTCCAGCAGCGCCGGGAAGAACGAGCCCGACCGAAGCTTGGGAATCCGCAACTCCAAATCGCCAGCGATCGTCGACAGTGTGCGCGGCCGAGACCCATTGCGCTGGTTGGTTCGTGATGCGCTCCGTTCATGCGGACCGGCGCCGATCACCGCCGTCAGCGGTTGTGCCCCGTGAAGTGGTGTAAAGCCGATCGGCGTTTCGCCTGAGGCTCTGCGAGTTTCCACTATGCCGTGATGGCGGCGGGGACGGCAACGGATTGGTCGGCTGAATCGGAGCGGGGATGTAATAGGGCCAGGGTGGTCTCGGAGAGATAGCGCTTTTCGGCGACTTGCCATTCGTCGTGGGCTTCGACGAGAACGGAGCCGGCCAGCCGTAGCAGCGCGGCGGGGTTGGGGAAGACGCCGACGACGTCGGTGCGGCGTTTGATCTCCTTGTTGAGTCGTTCGAGGGGGTTGGTGCTCCAGATCTTTTTCCAGTGCAGGACAGGGAAATCGGCGAATGCGGTGATGTCGTCGGCGGCCTCGCGCAGCATCGTTTCGACCTTGGGCAGTTGGCGGCCGAGCATGCCGGCGATGGTGTCGAGTTGCTCTCGCACATGTTCGGCGTCGGGTTGGGCGAAGATGGTGCGGATCGCTGCGGCGACCATCTCGGCTGATCCCTTGGGCACCTGGGCGAGCACGTTGCGCAGGAAGTGCACCCGGCATCGTTGCCAAGATGCGCCGATGAGGATGGCCTCGATGGCGCTGCGCAA
Source organism: Mycobacterium sp. MAC_080597_8934 (assembly GCF_000523975.1). NCBI lineage: Bacteria > Bacillati > Actinomycetota > Actinomycetes > Mycobacteriales > Mycobacteriaceae > Mycobacterium > Mycobacterium sp. MAC_080597_8934. The sequence continues at coordinate 2,140 of NZ_JAOS01000034.1, forward strand.
CCCGGTGTGGGCATCAGAGATCACCAGCTGCACCCCGGACAGGCCGCGGGTTTTCAGTGAGCGCAGAAACGCCGTCCAAAACGCGCCGTCCTCGGAGTCACCGACGTCGAAGCCGAGCACTTCACGGCGTCCGTCAACCGCGACACCGGTGGCGATGACGACCGCTTGGGAGACCACCCGATGGTTGACCCGAGCCTTGCAGTAAGTGGCGTCGAGGAACACATACGGGAAGTGCTGCTCGGATAGAGGCCGGTCCCGAAAGGCGCCTACCTCGGTGTCCAGATCGGCGCAAATCCGGGAGACCTCGCTTTTGGAGATGCCGGCGTCCGCGCCGAGGGCTTTAACCAAATCGTCGACTTTGCGGGTGGAGGTGCCGTGCAAATAGGCCTCCATCACCACCGCGAACAAGCACTGATCGACCCGGCGGCGCCGCTCCAGCAGCGCCGGGAAGAACGAGCCCGACCGAAGCTTGGGAATCCGCAACTCCAAATCGCCAGCGATCGTCGACAGTGTGCGCGGCCGAGACCCATTGCGCTGGTTGGTTCGTGATGCGCTCCGTTCATGCGGACCGGCGCCGATCACCGCCGTCAGCTCCGCATCGATGAGTGCCTGATAAATCGTCTCGGCGGCCTGCTTGATCCGATCAGCGGCATCGGCATTGCGTAATGCGTCCAGCACCTCCAGCAAGGCAGACTGATCCAGGGCCATCGCGATGTTCCTCTCGGTAGTGATCCTTGGTCGTTTCACCACAGAGACTCACGCGATGGCCCTCTACATCAGCACCGACACGCCGCCACTATTTACACCACGCCCCGGGACGTTCCCCTACGGTTTGTTTGCCGAGGCCAAGCTGCACACCTGCAAGCGGCGAGCTGAATACTACGTCGTGTCACTGCGGGTCGTCGTTGCCACTGCGGGTCGAAGGATTGCGACGCCGTATTGAGTACCGCACCCGGCCTTCAAGGATTTGTAAGGACGGCGCTCCAACGGTTGAGATAATCGGCTGGCTGCAGCGATCCCAGGACCATGTTGTTGCTTCGCGCTAAGTCGAGTCGTTCCTTCGCGTTGCGCAGGGTCGCTGCTATGTCGGTCGGAGTCGAGCTCTCCGTTGTATCAAGCTCCCATCGCCGCGCAAGCGCGAAGTGCCTCTTGAGATCGTGGTAGGGCAGCTGCGCGGAACCGCTGCGCTCATCGACATTGCCGGCACCACCGTCAAGCGCTTTCGCGGTGAACGCAATCGTCCACAGGAGGACGACGTAAGCGAGCGCGTAGCTCGGCACCATGACCCACAATGATTCCCCCCGTGAAACGCCCAGCTACGCCGCTCACGGTGTCACCTACGAATCCCGATAGAGCCACCCCGCCATGATGGCGATGTAGGCGTACTCCCGCTTCGGCGTGACCTTGCTGGACCTTCGTTGAGTGAAGTACCAGATTCCAACGGCGACTACGACGATCGCCGAGGCGATGAATCCCGCCACGATCCACACCGGCAGGGGCTTGCTGGGGGCTATGTGGGCTGACTTGAACACAATGTCGATGGTGATCATCGCGGCGATGTACACCGGCAACAGAAGGACCGCGCGCTTCAGGTTGATCACGGCTTCGGCAACCCCGGTATCGGAATGTCAGCGCACTCTACTGCGCCCTCGACGGCAGACTTTACGGGCGCTTCAACAAGGCCCTCGACGAACCCGCCGACGAAACCCGCGAGCCCCATCGCGGCGGGTCTCGCTGGAAGTGAAGTGTTTAGCGTGGGGTCCCGCTGCGGTCATCTGCGTTGCCAGCGCGACTATCCAGCGCTTTCGACGTCCACGCTATCGCCCACAATAAGACGACGTATGAGAGTGCATAGCTTGGCGCCATGGCCCACACCGACCTGCCGCCTAAAAGAAGTGATGCAATGCTACCCAGTACGTCGCCGGCGAAAAGGGACGCCATTACGCCGACGAGGAGCGCTATGTAAGCGTGCTCGCGTTTCTGTGAAATCTTGCCGCTGGCCCGTTGAGTGAAGTACCAGATCCCTACGGCAACTACGGCTATTGCAGAGGCAATAAAACCGACGACTATCCAGACTGGAACAGACTTGCTGGGGTTGACGCGAGTTGAATGGAACACCATGTCGACGGCAGTCAGCGCGGCGACATACAGCGGCAGAATGAGCACCGCCCGTTTGATGTTGATCACTTCATCCACCCCGGTATCGGTACGTCGGCGCATTCGGCTGCGCCTTCTAGCGCCGCTTTGACGGGGGCTTCCTCTACACCCTTCGCGAACCCGCCGACAAAGCCGAGGACGGCCCCGGGCAACGCCCCTGCGCCGGCGAACTCGGGAGTGGCTATTCCGCCACCTGCCGCACCGACGATCGCACCCTTGATGCCTGTCTCGAATCCGGCTTTGACCATATCCTTGCCGACGTTAGCTTTCACCTGACCCCCTACGCACTGCCCGAAGGTCGGTTGAGGCGGCACGGTAGGCATCGGTCCTGGCGCCGGCTGAGGACCGGGGTCTGGTCGCGGACCGAATGCCGGCATAGGTGTGGCAGCCGGCTGCGCTGGCTGGCCGGGTGACGTCAGAGCTTGCTTGTACTGGTCTAAGAAGCTGGGCTGCTGCGCTGGCTGCGGAGCCCCAGGCTGGGGTTGCGGTTGTGGTTGTGGGCCGCCGTCCTGCTTGAAGTCGACAAGGCGCACCCCGTTGCGGTTCGAGCCAGGTGTCGTGCGGTCGGCGGCGGCTGCGCCGTGATTGGAGTTTGGACTCGAGGCTGGCGCAAAGCCGCTGCCGCCGAGACCGGCAGTAGCGGCGGTGAGCTGACCGGCGACCTTGGTGTCGGCCCCGTCGAGTTGTTCGGCGCGCAAACGGATGTCAGCGGCGAACGCTTCCGCTTGGGCCTGCCGGGCCGCCCGTTCCGCTGGGCTGGTGCTGCGCATGTCGGTGACCGAAAGGTCCTCTCCGACAGTGAATCCCGCGTTCTGGGCGTCTTCGATGCCGTAGACGACGCGGCGCTGGGCTGCGCTGATGTCGCTGGCACCGTTGCGGGCTATTCCAGCGGCCTGCCGCAATAGGTCGGCCTTGGCGCTGACGACGGACAGATCGGCCTGGGTGCGTTCTCGCAGTGCGTCACCGCCAGCTCCACGCCACGTGATGGATTGCGCCTGGTTGCGCATCGTCAAGAAGCCGTCTTCCCAGCGGTCGGCGGTTTGCGTCCAGTAGGCGGCAGCCTCGATGAGGTGCTCGGTGGACCACGCCAGGATCTGCGAGAGTGTGGCGGGCATCAGACCACCCTCACGTTTGTCACGTCATTCATCGCGGCCGCCGATGTGGCCTCCTGGCTGAGGTATCCGCCGGATGCCGTGGTCACCCCGCCGACCGTTTCCTGCGTGCGCGCTACGAATGACGCCGTAGTAGCGGCGATCGCCGCGTTGAGGGCATTCACGGCCGCCGTCGTGGCCTCGAATGACGGCCCCGGCGACGGCGGCGCCCCAATGAACTGGGAACTAAGCGCCTGCCACTGGGCCGCTGTAGCGACTAGCTCGGCGGGCACGACCTGCAATGAATCTTGCCCCATAACCGCATGATTTTAGGCGGCGCACTGATCGATCGCTATTGACCAGCCGACATGCAATGCCCCCGGCCGTGGTGCCCCCGGCAGGATTCGAATTAGCCGAACCGGCCCGTGCGATAGTGCCGGTGACCACCGGAAACACCCCGCCATCAGCATTTACCCCTGTCAAACGGTGTTTCCATCCGTGAGGTTCTGTCGGGTTCCGATAGGGTGACTATTGCACGGAGGTTGCACGGAACGGAGCAGGCGCATGGCACGACAGACGGCGGCGGCTAAGGCCGAGCGAACCCGGCGGGCGTTCGGGCGGATGCGCCAACTGCCCTCGGGGCGGTGGCAGGCGAGCTACCTGCACAACGGCGTCGTGTTCAAGGCGCTGGCCACGTTCCCGACCAAGAGCAGCGCCGGGCACTGGCTCCAGGCCGAGGAGGACCTGATCGACCTGGACCGCCGCCGACCGGGGGAGTGGACCCCACCCGCCGAACGCGCCGCGCGCCGCCAAGCCGAGAAACTGACCCTGCGCACCTACGCCAAGACGTGGCTGGACAACAAGACCAAGCTGGCCCGCCGCACCCGTGACAACTACCAGGGGCACCTCGACAACCACGTCCTCCCCGCGCTGGGCGACCTTGGGCTGGCCGACATCACCCCCGAGCACGTCCGCACCTGGTTCGCCGGGCTGGGCAACGAGCATGAGACCCGCAATGCGCAGGCGTATGCCGTCCTCAACGGGGTGTTCAACACCGCCGTGGCCGATGACCTCATCGACCGCAACCCGTGCCGGATCAGGGGCGCGGCGCAGGTGAAGCACGCCCGCCGGTCGGTGGTGTTGCTCGACGCCACCCAGTTGACCGCCCTGGCCGAGAAGATGCCCGACGACGCGCGGCTGGGCGTGCTGCTGGCCGGGTGGTGCGGGCTGCGCAAGGGCGAGGTGTTCGCGCTGCGGCGCGGTGACGTTGCCGCCGACGGTTCCTCGGTGCGCATCGAACGGTCGGTGACCTACCGGGAGGGCAGGTTCGAGGTCGGCCCGACCAAGACGCGCGAGTCGCGGCGGGTGGTCAGCGTGCCGCCCCACGTCCGCCCCGCCGTCCTGGAACACCTCCAGCGCCACGTCGCCGACGGTGACGACGCGCTGGTGTTCGTTGAGCCGTCCACCGGGTCGTTCGCCGGGGAGAAGCGGTTCCGCACCGCGTGGGAGTCCGCCAGGGCGGCAATCGGGCAGCCGGACATGCATTTCCACGACCTACGCCACGCGGCGGGCGTGATGGCCGCGCAGACCGGCGCGACGGTGCGCGAACTGATGGACCGGCTGGGCCACACCTCGCCCAACATGTCGATGCGCTACCAACACACCGCCGAGGGCCGTGCCGCCGCGCTGGCCGACAAGCTGTCTGCGCTGGCGTCCACTAACCCGTAGAAGTCGGGAAACTCAACGCGCACAATCTAATTCGTTCGGCGTGTTCCTCGCGGGACGTGGCGCAACCCCATAGACCCGCGCTATATTGGTGACGTTATCGGCGGGACTGACCCGCCCGACCCGAGAGGGGCCACCCGGCCCCCATCGGCAACGGCGAGGTCAGAGGAGAGACCGACGTGTCCACCCGCAACAACACCCCCACCCCTGAGTACGAATCGCTGCGTTCCGCCGCCGCCCGCACGGGCTACTCGGTGTTCACATTCCGCGAGAAGATCGCCAGCGGCGAGCTGCCCGCCTACCGGATCAGCGACAAGCCGGGCAGCGTCATGCGCGTCAAGATCGCCGATGTCAACGCGCTGTTGCGCCCGGTCATGCCTGCCGAGATCGCGGCATCGCGGTGAGTGTTTAACCACCAAATATCAACTAGCACATAGCCGTAAAAGCAGTGATGCCGTCCGACTCGCGCGTTTGGCCTCGGCGCGATGTGCCGGACGGCACCACCCAACGACTCCCCACACCGTGAAGTAGGAGACATGACCGAGAATACCTGCCCAGACAGCCGCGCCGAGGCGTTGACCGCGCTGCTGGGCGATGTGCCCAAGGCCGACGACCACGATGGCGTGCGCGGCTATCTGCACGGCCTGGCGGCGCTGGGCTGCGCGCCGCTGCTGGTCTACCCGGCCAGCAAGAAACCCGCCGACGTGCGCACGCCCCAGAAACGCAGCGCCGAGGACAAGGCTGCCCGCGAGGCCGCACGGGCGGCGGGCCACCCGGCACCGCAGGCGGTCAAGTCGCAGGCCGGGGTCCACCTGGCGACCGCCGACCCCACCGTGCTCGACGCCTACCTGGACCGCTACGTCGAGACGTTCGGCGGGGCGGTGGAGGTCAACGTGGCTGTGTCGCTGGGCCGCAGCCGCCTGGTCGTGGTCGATTGCGACACCACTGCGCAGGTCGCCGCGTTCCTAGCCGACGCCGAGGCCGACCCCGACACCGCGCCGACGGTGCGCACGCCGGGGATGGTCGGGCCGGACGGCGTGACGCTGGTGCACCGCGACGGCGGGCACTTCTACTTCGCGGTGCCCGATGGCGTCGAGTTGCCGCCGGGTCCGCCGGGGGCGATGAAGGTCGGCGGTGACGACGGCTATTCGGTGATGTGGGGTGTGGGCAACTACGTGCTCACACCGCCCAGCGTGCGCCCCGAGGGGGTCTATGTCGCGACGGGCGAGAACGTCTACGAGGTGCCCGACTGGCTGGCCGAAACCATTGCCGCACACGGGCGCACCTACGCAGACCACGCGCGCCGCAGCCTGGACCGCGCCGACACCGCCGCCGAGCCGGTCGCCCGGTGGGGCGCTGCGGTGCCGTGGGCCGCGATCCTCGAACCCGCCGAGTGGATGCCGGTGGGCAAGGCCGACGGCTGCGGGTGCCCGATGTGGACCGCGCCGGGCGTTCACGGCAACCCCAAGTCGGCGACCGCGCATGAGGCTGGCTGCGCGCGGTGGGTCGATGCGCCGGACCCGCCGCTGCACGTCTGGACCGACAACCCCGGCGACCCGTGGGCGGCGCGCATCGCCGCGACCGGCAAGCCGACGTTCAGCAAGTTGCAAGCGGTCGCGCTGCTGCACTACGACGGCAAGGAGGGCGCGGCGATGGACGCGCTGGGCATCGACCTGACCGACGGCGACGCGATGGTGCCGCCGGGGGAGGAACTGCCCGCGACCTCGGGCGCACCGCCGCACGGGACGACGCCAGGGAGGACGGCACCGACGACGGGGCCACGCAACTGCCCGAGGCGTTCTGGTCCGCGCACCCCGTCCTGGAGCACATCCGCGCGTTCGCGCACTACGGCGTCAACTCCGCCGATGCCGTCCTCGGTGCCGCGCTGCCGCGGTTGTCGGCGCACCTGGACCCGTGCGTCCGCATCGACACCGGGGTGAAGCGCCCGTTGTCCCTCAGCATGTTCACGGGCATCGTCGGGTCGGCGGGCACCGGCAAGTCGTCGGCCTATCACGCCTCGGCGGACCTGTTGGCGTTCGAGTTCGGCGACCTGATGGACAACGACCTGACCGCCCGTGCCGACGAGGTGCCGCCCGAGTTGCCGGTGGGGTCCGGCCCCGGCGTGGCCGAGGCGTTCATGGGGTCGGTCGCCAGCCCGTTGGACCCCAAGGTCAAGGTCCGCCAACAGGTTCGGCACAAGGTGCTGTTCCACTCCGACGAGGGCGCGGGGCTGGTGTCGGGCATTCTCGACAACAAGCGCGGCCAGGACATCGGGCCGACGCTGCGCGCCGCGTGGACCGGCGCGGTGCTGGGCCAGGCGAACGCCAGCGCCGAGCGCACCCGCCAGGTCCGCAACTACAGCGTGGGGCTGTGCGTCGGGTTCCAGTTGGAGGCGCTGGCCGCGCTGTCCACCGAGGAGCAGTTGGAGTACGGCACCCCGCAGCGGTTCGTCTACGTGTCGGCCACCGACCCGTCCATTCCCGACGACGCGCCCGCCGACCCCGGCCCGCTGACTGTGACGCTGCCCCACCGCCCCATGCGCTACGACGCCGAGTTGCGCGACCGTGCCCGGCGCGAGGCGCTGGCCCGTGCGCGCGGCCACGGTGACGAGGGCGGGGACAACGACCCGATGAACGCCCACCGTCCGGCGCTGGTGGCCAGGTGCGCCGCGCTGCTCGTCATCCTCTGCGACCCTGGCCGCACCGAGGTCCACGCCGCCGACGTGGCGCTGGCCGAGATGCTGCTGGACACGTCCGCGCGCCTGCACGCCGTCGCGATGGAGTGGCGGCGGGAGCGCGAGACCGCCGAGCGCGAGCGCCAATTGCAGGGCCGTATCCGCGAACACGTCGCCACCGCCGTCGCACTCGACCAGCGCGGCGACGACATGACGCGGCTCGGCGACCGCATCGTGGCCTACGTCGATGACGCGGGCGGGTCGGTGGAGTGGGCGGGCAAGTCGGGGTTGCGCCGGGCCAAGTTCAACAACGCCGACCGCACGCTGGCCGACGCCGCGCTGGCGACGTTGACCAACGAGGACGGGCCGCTGGTTCGCGACGGCAACGCGGTGCGCCGACGTGTTAGCTGACCACCCGTCCCACCGAGGGGGGTGGGACAGGGGTGGGACAGTCCCACCCCACCCCCTCGCGCGCGCGCTCTATACAATCCAATCGACCTACCTATTTTCCCTGGTCAGCGAGTTGACCGTATTTGTCGGGAAATTCGATTCGGTCCCTCTCGCGCCCATAGGGCCGTCCCACCGTCCCACCTGTCCCACCCTTAACCGGGAGGGTGGGACAGGTGTCGGGACTGCGGTTCTCGACGGTGGTCGGCGATAGCGGGACGGTCGTGGACACCGGGCGCGCCGGGCAGCTGCGGGACCGGAGTCGAGACCGTAATCGACCACGCCGCAACGTGTTTCCCGACAAATACGGTGTTCTCGTCTGCACGGTTTGTTGACAAGATGTTGACCATGACGAACCGACTGGAAGCGCGGCACCGTGCCGAGCAGGCGGCGCGGATGAGTTTCACGGGCGCGACGTGGCAGGAGATCGCCGACGCGCTCGGCTACCGCAGCCGCCAGGCCGCGCAACTGGCGGTCAAGCGACTCGATGACGCCACCCCGGCGGAAACGGTCGAACAGGCACGCGCCCGCCACGACGGCGCTCTGCGGCTGCTCCAGCGGCAGAACTTCACCCGCTACGCACACGCCATCGAGGGCGGCGACGACGACACCGCGCTGGGCTACAGCAAGGAATTGCGGGGCATCGTCACCGAACGGGCCAAGCTCGCCGGGGTCTACGCGCCCGCCCGCACCGAGGTGGACGTGAGCGTGACCCACGACGCCACCGCCGTCATTGACCGCCTGGAGTCCGAACTGCTGGCGCTGGTCGCCACACGCCAGCCGCAGAACGCCATCAGCGGCACCATCATCGACGCCGACGTTGAGGAGATCGAACGATGACCACCATGACCCCCGAGGACGCCATCAAGGCTGCGTCATCGGTCGCCCGCGACATTGCCGACGGCACGCTGTCGCCGACCGACCTGGAGGGCCAGGCCGTCGCCGAGCTGCGCGCGCTGGTCGGGGAGGTCGTCGGGCCGGATGACCCTGCGTGGTCGCTCCAGTGCGACATCGCCCGCCAGGTGCTCGCGCTGGACGGCGTGCCCGCCGACGAACTGGCCGAGTGGCTGGCCGTCGCCCGCCAGCGGGCCGGTGAGCCCGTCGGCACGCCCGCCCTGGCCGAGACCCCGCCCGAGCCGGTATCGCTGCCCACCGAGGCGCACGGCCCCGAGACGGTGCCCGCTGCCGACGACGTGCCCGACCCCGCGCCGGTCGCCCTCGCCGTGGTCCCGCCGCCGCCGACCTCGCCGCGTCAGGCCGACGGTTACGACCCCCTAACCGGGTGGTCGCCGGGCGGCAGACGGTGAAGCGCGCCGACATCGCCACGACCGCACGCCAACTCAGGCTGATCCTCGACGCCATCGAGCGCGGGGAGTTGGAGGCCACCGCCACCGAACGCGCCCGGCTGGAGGGCGCGGCAGCGGCACTCGACGCGATGGCGAACGGTAACTCTTAACACAAACGGTCGTTTGCGTTATAAGATGTGGGCATGACCGCGCCCCGCACCCGCCGCCGTACCCAGACCGCGCCCGCTGGCACCGTCGTCGCCTACGTCCGCGTGTCCACCGAGGAGCAAGCCGCCAGTGGTGCCGGACTCGACGCCCAGCGCGCCGCCATCGCCGCCGAGTGCGACCGCCGGGGCTGGACCGTGGTCGGGTGGTACGCCGACGAGGGCGTCAGCGGTGGCAAGGCACTCGATGCCCGCCCGGCCCTCACCGCCGCACTGAACACGGTGGAGACGGCGCAGGCGGCGGTGCTGATGGTCGCCAAGTCCGACCGCCTGGCGCGCAGCCTGCCCACCCTGCTGCACGTCATCGACCGGGCCGAGCGCGCGGGCGGCGTGGTCGTCGCTGTCGATGGCACGGTGGACACCAGCACGGCGGCGGGCCGGTTCACCACGCAGATCATGGGCAGCGTGGCCGAACTGGAACGCGGCCTCATCAGCGACCGGACCAAGGCGGCGCTGGCCGTCCGCAAGGCGCAGGGTGTGCGGCTCGGTCGCCCGACCACCGTGCCGTCGTCGGTGGTGGATCGCATCGCCGCCGAGCGTGCCGCGGGGGCGACGTGGGCAGCCATCGCCGATGGTCTCAACGCCGACGGCACGCCGACCGGCCAGGGCGGTTCGCAATGGTTCCCGAACACCGTGGCCCGCATCGCCAAGCGCGCGGTGGCAGTTCCTGCGACCTAGGTGCAGCAGCTTGGATCGAGCACCCGGCACAGCGCCGTAAGCGCCTCGCGGCGGGCGGTGTGATGAACGCTCATTCCCTGCCGGTCGGACGCGACAAAACCGGCGGTGCGAAGTTGGCCGAGGTGATGGCTGACCGTGGATTCCGACAGCCCAACGGCAGCGGCGAGCGATCCGGTCGTGCAGGTGCCGTCGGCGGTGAACAGCAGCGACATCAGTTTCACCCGCACCGGGTCGGCGAGCGCCTTGAGTCGCATCGCAACGTCCAACGCCGCCGCATCGTCGGCGGGTCCGGCGGCGACCGGCGCGCAGCACACTGGCTCGGACATGTCGATTACGGGCAGCGTCTTGGGCACGGGTCCATCTTGCCCACCCTCTTGACTTAAGTCAAAAGGGTGGAGTACACCTGTGATGCCACCCTTTCGGCATATGTCGCACACCTCGGAGGTCAACATGTCCCGCGCTCAACTCGCCCTCAACGTCGATGACCTGGACGAGGCCATCACGTTCTACTCAAAGCTGTTCAACACTGAGCCTGCCAAAGTGAAGCCGGGCTATGCGAACTTCGCGATTGTCGAACCGCCGTTGAAGTTGGTCCTGCTGGAAAACCCCGGCAAGGGCGGCACGATCAACCACCTGGGCGTCGAGGTTGCGTCCAGCGCGACCGTGCATGCAGAGATCGCCCGCCTCACCGACGAGGGTTTGTTCACCGACGAGGAGATCGGCACCACCTGCTGCTTCGCCACGCAAGACAAGGTTTGGGTGACCGGACCCGCTGGCGAAAAGTGGGAGGTGTACACCGTGCTTGCCGACTCCGACAGCTTTGGCACCAGTCCCGAGCACTCTGAGGGAGGCACCGCCGAGGGCGGCGTCTGCTGTGGGGGCACCGCCGCCGAAGCCGAGAAATCAACCGCTACCAACGCCTGCTGCTGACCTCGTGAACTCGCCCACTACCACCGATCCGACTCCGGTCGTCGGCAAACTCTCCACGCTCGACCGATTCCTCCCGGTGTGGATCGGCGCCGCGATGGTCGCCGGGTTGCTGCTGGGCCGCGCCGTTCCCGGTCTCGACCGCGCGCTGAGTGCGGTTCAGCTAGATGGCATTTCGCTGCCCATCGCCATCGGTCTGCTGGTGATGATGTACCCGGTGTTGGCCAAGGTGCGCTACGACCGACTCGACGCCGTGACCGGCGACCGCAAGCTCATGGTGGCCTCGTTGGTACTCAACTGGGTGATCGGTCCGGCGCTGATGTTCGCGCTCGCCTGGCTGCTGCTACCGGATCTGCCCGAGTACCGCACCGGCCTGATCATCGTCGGGCTGGCGCGGTGCATCGCCATGGTCATCATCTGGAACGACCTCGCGTGCGGTGACCGTGAGGCTGCCGCCGTGCTTGTGGCCCTCAATTCGGTGTTCCAGGTCGTCATGTTCGCCGTGCTCGGGTGGTTCTACCTGTCCGTGCTCCCGGCTGGCTCGGCCTAGATCAAACGTCAATCAGTGTGTCGCCGTGGCAAATCGCCAAGTCGGTGCTGATCTTTTTGGGCGTGCCGCTGCTACTCGGCTACCTTTCGCGCCGGCTCGGTGAGCGCACCAAGGGCCGCGACTGGTACGAGGACCGATTCCTGCCGAAGGTCGGGCCGTGGGCGCTCTACGGCCTGCTGTTCACCATCGTGATCCTGTTCGCCCTGCAAGGTGCACAGATCACCTCGCGCCCGCTTGACGTGGTGCGAATCGCCGTGCCGCTGCTGGTCTACTTCGCGGTGATGTGGGGCGGCGGGTACGCCCTCGGGGCGGTGCTCGGCCTCGGCTACCAGCGGACCACCACGTTGGCGTTCACCGCCGCCGGTAACAACTTCGAGCTGGCCATCGCGGTGGCCATCGCCACATATGGCGCGACATCGGGCCAGGCGCTCGCGGGGGTCGTCGGCCCGCTGATCGAGGTGCCCGTCCTGGTCGCCCTCGTCTACGTGTCGCTGGCTCTGCGGCGGCGCTTCAAATCGTCCACCCCCGAATCGATTCCAACGACCGATCGGAACACACCATGACCGACAGCCCCGCATCCCTGGCCGCGCACGTACGGCGCGACATCTCGATTGATCAGCAACTCGCGTTGAGAACAGCCTCCACGCGATTGCACGACGATTTCGCCGAGCACTTCGGGGTCGAGACCATCGAACGGTTCCTCCACTCCTCGTATGACCAATTCGCCGGGCGCGCAACCGTTCCTAATTTTCTGCCGCTGCTGGCCGAACGGTGGGCACGCCAACGGCTCACCGCGTTGGCGCGCGTCGAGGGCAAGGTGACCGACACCAAACCCACGGTGCTGTTCCTGTGCACCCACAACGCGGGTCGGTCTCAAATGGCCCTCGGCTATTTCAACCACCTCGCGGGCGACCAGGGCGTGGCGTGGTCCGGTGGGTCCGAACCAGGCAACGAGATCAACCCCGCCGCCGTCCAGGCGATGGCCGAGGTCGGTATCGACATCACCCGCGAGTTTCCCAAGCCGTGGACCGACGAGATCGTGCAAGCGTCCGACGTCGTGGTCACGATGGGGTGCGGCGACGCCTGCCCGTTCTTCCCCGGCAAGCGTTACGAGAACTGGGATTTGACCGACCCCGCCGGGCAAGGTGTTGACGTTGTTCGACCGATCCGAGACGAGATCGAAAGCCGCGTGCGCCGCCTGCTGGCCGAACTCCACATCACGCCAGTCAGTTGAGCGCCAAACCGAGCGTGCTGTTCGTCTGTGTCAAGAACGCGGGCAAGTCGCAGATGGCGGCGGGGCTGATGCGCAAGGTCGCGGGCGACACCGTGGACGTGTTTTCGGCGGGCACCAGGCCGGGTGACGCCCTCAACGCCCTGTCCGCCGAGTCGCTTGCCGAGGTCGGCGTGGACATCTCAGCCGAGCACCCAAAGCCCATTGACCGTGATGTCTTGGCTCACGTGGATCGGGTCGTCGTTCTGGGACGCGAGGCGCAGGTCGAACCAACCGAGGGCGTCACGGTTGAAACCTGGGTCACCGACGAACCGTCCGAACGAGGCATCGACGGGATTGAGCGGATGCGGTTGGTCCGCGACGACATCGCCCGCCGTGTGGAGACGCTGCACCGATCATTGCTGGGGGACTGACTGGTAGCCACCGCCGACCCCGCTAGCGGTCCGACACACCTGAGATTGCGGACTAGTTTTGGTCGGCAGGCGTCGGTGTCCGCATCGGTCACGTCCCGTGGAGTGGTGTAAGAGCGGTCGCGTGTCCGCGTGTGGCTCTGTGGTAGCCACTATGCCGTGAGAGCGGCTGTGGGGGCAATGGTTTCGGCACTTTGGTCACTGACGTCGAGCAGAGCGAGGCTGGTCTCGGA
>NZ_JAOS01000035.1:0-6747 GCF_000523975.1 Mycobacterium sp. MAC_080597_8934
CAGAACTTCACCCGCTACGCACACGCCATCGAGGGCGGCGACGACGACACCGCGCTGGGCTACAGCAAGGAATTGCGGGGCATCGTCACCGAACGGGCCAAGCTCGCCGGGGTCTACGCGCCCGCCCGCACCGAGGTGGACGTGAGCGTGACCCACGACGCCACCGCCGTCATTGACCGCCTGGAGTCCGAACTGCTGGCGCTGGTCGCCACACGCCAGCCGCAGAACGCCATCAGCGGCACCATCATCGACGCCGACGTTGAGGAGATCGAACGATGACCACCATGACCCCCGAGGACGCCATCAAGGCTGCGTCATCGGTCGCCCGCGACATTGCCGACGGCACGCTGTCGCCGACCGACCTGGAGGGCCAGGCCGTCGCCGAGCTGCGCGCGCTGGTCGGGGAGGTCGTCGGGCCGGATGACCCTGCGTGGTCGCTCCAGTGCGACATCGCCCGCCAGGTGCTCGCGCTGGACGGCGTGCCCGCCGACGAACTGGCCGAGTGGCTGGCCGTCGCCCGCCAGCGGGCCGGTGAGCCCGTCGGCACGCCCGCCCTGGCCGAGACCCCGCCCGAGCCGGTATCGCTGCCCACCGAGGCGCACGGCCCCGAGACGGTGCCCGCTGCCGACGACGTGCCCGACCCCGCGCCGGTCGCCCTCGCCGTGGTCCCGCCGCCGCCGACCTCGCCGCGTCAGGCCGACGGTTACGACCCCCTAACCGGGTGGTCGCCGGGCGGCAGACGGTGAAGCGCGCCGACATCGCCACGACCGCACGCCAACTCAGGCTGATCCTCGACGCCATCGAGCGCGGGGAGTTGGAGGCCACCGCCACCGAACGCGCCCGGCTGGAGGGCGCGGCAGCGGCACTCGACGCGATGGCGAACGGTAACTCTTAACACAAACGGTCGTTTGCGTTATAAGATGTGGGCATGACCGCGCCCCGCACCCGCCGCCGTACCCAGACCGCGCCCGCTGGCACCGTCGTCGCCTACGTCCGCGTGTCCACCGAGGAGCAAGCCGCCAGTGGTGCCGGACTCGACGCCCAGCGCGCCGCCATCGCCGCCGAGTGCGACCGCCGGGGCTGGACCGTGGTCGGGTGGTACGCCGACGAGGGCGTCAGCGGTGGCAAGGCACTCGATGCCCGCCCGGCCCTCACCGCCGCACTGAACACGGTGGAGACGGCGCAGGCGGCGGTGCTGATGGTCGCCAAGTCCGACCGCCTGGCGCGCAGCCTGCCCACCCTGCTGCACGTCATCGACCGGGCCGAGCGCGCGGGCGGCGTGGTCGTCGCTGTCGATGGCACGGTGGACACCAGCACGGCGGCGGGCCGGTTCACCACGCAGATCATGGGCAGCGTGGCCGAACTGGAACGCGGCCTCATCAGCGACCGGACCAAGGCGGCGCTGGCCGTCCGCAAGGCGCAGGGTGTGCGGCTCGGTCGCCCGACCACCGTGCCGTCGTCGGTGGTGGATCGCATCGCCGCCGAGCGTGCCGCGGGGGCGACGTGGGCAGCCATCGCCGATGGTCTCAACGCCGACGGCACGCCGACCGGCCAGGGCGGTTCGCAATGGTTCCCGAACACCGTGGCCCGCATCGCCAAGCGCGCGGTGGCAGTTCCTGCGACCTAGGTGCAGCAGCTTGGATCGAGCACCCGGCACAGCGCCGTAAGCGCCTCGCGGCGGGCGGTGTGATGAACGCTCATTCCCTGCCGGTCGGACGCGACAAAACCGGCGGTGCGAAGTTGGCCGAGGTGATGGCTGACCGTGGATTCCGACAGCCCAACGGCAGCGGCGAGCGATCCGGTCGTGCAGGTGCCGTCGGCGGTGAACAGCAGCGACATCAGTTTCACCCGCACCGGGTCGGCGAGCGCCTTGAGTCGCATCGCAACGTCCAACGCCGCCGCATCGTCGGCGGGTCCGGCGGCGACCGGCGCGCAGCACACTGGCTCGGACATGTCGATTACGGGCAGCGTCTTGGGCACGGGTCCATCTTGCCCACCCTCTTGACTTAAGTCAAAAGGGTGGAGTACACCTGTGATGCCACCCTTTCGGCATATGTCGCACACCTCGGAGGTCAACATGTCCCGCGCTCAACTCGCCCTCAACGTCGATGACCTGGACGAGGCCATCACGTTCTACTCAAAGCTGTTCAACACTGAGCCTGCCAAAGTGAAGCCGGGCTATGCGAACTTCGCGATTGTCGAACCGCCGTTGAAGTTGGTCCTGCTGGAAAACCCCGGCAAGGGCGGCACGATCAACCACCTGGGCGTCGAGGTTGCGTCCAGCGCGACCGTGCATGCAGAGATCGCCCGCCTCACCGACGAGGGTTTGTTCACCGACGAGGAGATCGGCACCACCTGCTGCTTCGCCACGCAAGACAAGGTTTGGGTGACCGGACCCGCTGGCGAAAAGTGGGAGGTGTACACCGTGCTTGCCGACTCCGACAGCTTTGGCACCAGTCCCGAGCACTCTGAGGGAGGCACCGCCGAGGGCGGCGTCTGCTGTGGGGGCACCGCCGCCGAAGCCGAGAAATCAACCGCTACCAACGCCTGCTGCTGACCTCGTGAACTCGCCCACTACCACCGATCCGACTCCGGTCGTCGGCAAACTCTCCACGCTCGACCGATTCCTCCCGGTGTGGATCGGCGCCGCGATGGTCGCCGGGTTGCTGCTGGGCCGCGCCGTTCCCGGTCTCGACCGCGCGCTGAGTGCGGTTCAGCTAGATGGCATTTCGCTGCCCATCGCCATCGGTCTGCTGGTGATGATGTACCCGGTGTTGGCCAAGGTGCGCTACGACCGACTCGACGCCGTGACCGGCGACCGCAAGCTCATGGTGGCCTCGTTGGTACTCAACTGGGTGATCGGTCCGGCGCTGATGTTCGCGCTCGCCTGGCTGCTGCTACCGGATCTGCCCGAGTACCGCACCGGCCTGATCATCGTCGGGCTGGCGCGGTGCATCGCCATGGTCATCATCTGGAACGACCTCGCGTGCGGTGACCGTGAGGCTGCCGCCGTGCTTGTGGCCCTCAATTCGGTGTTCCAGGTCGTCATGTTCGCCGTGCTCGGGTGGTTCTACCTGTCCGTGCTCCCCGGCTGGCTCGGCCTAGATCAAACGTCAATCAGTGTGTCGCCGTGGCAAATCGCCAAGTCGGTGCTGATCTTTTTGGGCGTGCCGCTGCTACTCGGCTACCTTTCGCGCCGGCTCGGTGAGCGCACCAAGGGCCGCGACTGGTACGAGGACCGATTCCTGCCGAAGGTCGGGCCGTGGGCGCTCTACGGCCTGCTGTTCACCATCGTGATCCTGTTCGCCCTGCAAGGTGCACAGATCACCTCGCGCCCGCTTGACGTGGTGCGAATCGCCGTGCCGCTGCTGGTCTACTTCGCGGTGATGTGGGGCGGCGGGTACGCCCTCGGGGCGGTGCTCGGCCTCGGCTACCAGCGGACCACCACGTTGGCGTTCACCGCCGCCGGTAACAACTTCGAGCTGGCCATCGCGGTGGCCATCGCCACATATGGCGCGACATCGGGCCAGGCGCTCGCGGGGGTCGTCGGCCCGCTGATCGAGGTGCCCGTCCTGGTCGCCCTCGTCTACGTGTCGCTGGCTCTGCGGCGGCGCTTCAAATCGTCCACCCCCGAATCGATTCCAACGACCGATCGGAACACACCATGACCGACAGCCCCGCATCCCTGGCCGCGCACGTACGGCGCGACATCTCGATTGATCAGCAACTCGCGTTGAGAACAGCCTCCACGCGATTGCACGACGATTTCGCCGAGCACTTCGGGGTCGAGACCATCGAACGGTTCCTCCACTCCTCGTATGACCAATTCGCCGGGCGCGCAACCGTTCCTAATTTTCTGCCGCTGCTGGCCGAACGGTGGGCACGCCAACGGCTCACCGCGTTGGCGCGCGTCGAGGGCAAGGTGACCGACACCAAACCCACGGTGCTGTTCCTGTGCACCCACAACGCGGGTCGGTCTCAAATGGCCCTCGGCTATTTCAACCACCTCGCGGGCGACCAGGGCGTGGCGTGGTCCGGTGGGTCCGAACCAGGCAACGAGATCAACCCCGCCGCCGTCCAGGCGATGGCCGAGGTCGGTATCGACATCACCCGCGAGTTTCCCAAGCCGTGGACCGACGAGATCGTGCAAGCGTCCGACGTCGTGGTCACGATGGGGTGCGGCGACGCCTGCCCGTTCTTCCCCGGCAAGCGTTACGAGAACTGGGATTTGACCGACCCCGCCGGGCAAGGTGTTGACGTTGTTCGACCGATCCGAGACGAGATCGAAAGCCGCGTGCGCCGCCTGCTGGCCGAACTCCACATCACGCCAGTCAGTTGAGCGCCAAACCGAGCGTGCTGTTCGTCTGTGTCAAGAACGCGGGCAAGTCGCAGATGGCGGCGGGGCTGATGCGCAAGGTCGCGGGCGACACCGTGGACGTGTTTTCGGCGGGCACCAGGCCGGGTGACGCCCTCAACGCCCTGTCCGCCGAGTCGCTTGCCGAGGTCGGCGTGGACATCTCAGCCGAGCACCCAAAGCCCATTGACCGTGATGTCTTGGCTCACGTGGATCGGGTCGTCGTTCTGGGACGCGAGGCGCAGGTCGAACCAACCGAGGGCGTCACGGTTGAAACCTGGGTCACCGACGAACCGTCCGAACGAGGCATCGACGGGATTGAGCGGATGCGGTTGGTCCGCGACGACATCGCCCGCCGTGTGGAGACGCTGCACCGATCATTGCTGGGGGACTGACTGGTAGCCACCGCCGACCCCGCTAGCGGTCCGACACACCTGAGATTGCGGACTAGTTTTGGTCGGCAGGCGTCGGTGTCCGCATCGGTCACGTCCCGTGGAGTGGTGTAAGAGCGGTCGCGTGTCCGCGTGTGGCTCTGTGGTAGCCACTATGCCGTGAGAGCGGCTGTGGGGGCAATGGTTTCGGCACTTTGGTCACTGACGTCGAGCAGAGCGAGGCTGGTCTCGGAGAGGTAGCGCTTGTCGGCGACCTGCCATTCGTCGTGGGCCTCAACGAGTACCGAGCCGGCCAGCCGTAACAGCGCGGCGGGGTTGGGGAACACGCCGACGACGTCGGTGCGGCGTTTGATTTCCTTGTTCAATCGCTCCAGTGGGTTGGTTGACCAGATCTTTTTCCAGTGGGCCACCGGGAAGTCGGCGAAGGCGGTGATGTCGGCGGCGGCCTCGCGCAACATGGTTTCGACCTTGGGGAACTGGCGGCCGAGCATGCCGGCGATGGTGTCGAGTTGTTCGCGCACGTGCTCGGCGTCTGGCTGGGCGAAGACGGTGCGGATCGCGGCGGCGACCATCTCTGCGGAGCCCTTGGGCACTTGGGCGAGCACGTTGCGCAGGAAGTGCACTCGACACCGCTGCCAGGCGGCCCCGATCAGCACGGCGTCAATGGCACTGCGCAGTCCGGCATGGGCATCGGAGATGACCAGTTGGACTCCGGCCAGACCGCGGGATTTCAACGACCGCAAAAACGCGGTCCAGAACGCCCCGTCCTCGGAGTCTCCGACCTCAAAGCCCAGTACCTCGCGGCGCCCGTCAGCGGCCACCCCGGTGGCGATGACCACCGCCTGCGACACCACCCGATGATTCACCCGGGCCTTGCAGTAGGTGGCGTCGAGGAAGACATACGGAAAGCGCTGATCACCCAACGGCCGGTCCCGGAAGGCCGCGACCTCGGTGTCGAGGTCTTTGCAGATCCGGCTGACCTCGCTTTTGGAGATCCCGGTATCGGTACCCAGTGCCTTGACCAGATCGTCGACCTTGCGGGTGGAGGTGCCGTGCAGGTAGGCCTCCATCACCACCGCGAACAAGCACTGATCGACCCGGCGACGCCGCTCCAACAACGCCGGGAAAAATGACCCGGTGCGCAGCTTGGGAATCCGCAGTTCCAGGTCCCCTGCGACCGTGGACAGCGTGCGCGGACGCGAGCCGTTGCGCTGATTGGAGCGGGTCTCGGTGCGCTCATGGGGAGAAGCCCCGATGAACGCGGTCAACTCCGCGTCGATCAAGGCTTGGTAGATCGTTTCGGCGGCTTGAGTGATCCGCTCACCGGCATCGGCGGTGCGCAGTGCGTCGAGCACCTCCAGCAAGGCAGACTGGTCCAGGGCCATCGCGATGTTCCTCTCGGTAGTGATTCTTGGTCGTTTCACCACAGAGACTCACGCGATGGCCCTCTTACGTCAGGGACCGACACGCCGCCATCACTTACACCACTCCCCGGGACGCTCCCCCATGCCGCCTGATCGGGATCGGGCCATGACAGCTCACCGGTATTCACCAGTGCCTCCGTTCGTGTCGTGTTCGCTGCATCAATTCCGCTGGGGCCCTTCGCCATGCACGAGGCTTTCCCCCGCTCGGACTACTACGGCCCCTCCGCCCCACCGCGTGGCCATCGACAGACGACGCGTCAACCCGGATTCGGCGCCCTCGGCTGAGGACGACGACACGGGAGCCTCGCGATGGTTCCCACGTTCACTGCTGACCGCTCGAGGAGGGAGGTGCCCAGCTATGCCCCTGCGATATCGCCACGGCTACGCCGCAGGCATTCACCGTGGCCTCCAGCGGCAGCGACCTAAACCGCAGCCGGAGTTCCCAACACCGAGACGCCAGTGGTGTTGGTGCGCATCGCAGACCAGCCCGAATCCACCGGGTTAGAGCTGGCGGGAGACTTGAGAGGCGTTAAAACACTGGTTCCTCGCGTACACCTTCTCCTCATGCTTGCCGGAC
>NZ_JAOS01000036.1:0-3377 GCF_000523975.1 Mycobacterium sp. MAC_080597_8934
CCGGCCAGACCGCGGGATTTCAACGACCGCAAAAACGCGGTCCAGAACGCCCCGTCCTCGGAGTCTCCGACCTCAAAGCCCAGTACCTCGCGGCGCCCGTCAGCGGCCACCCCGGTGGCGATGACCACCGCCTGCGACACCACCCGATGATTCACCCGGGCCTTGCAGTAGGTGGCGTCGAGGAAGACATACGGAAAGCGCTGATCACCCAACGGCCGGTCCCGGAAGGCCGCGACCTCGGTGTCGAGGTCTTTGCAGATCCGGCTGACCTCGCTTTTGGAGATCCCGGTATCGGTACCCAGTGCCTTGACCAGATCGTCGACCTTGCGGGTGGAGGTGCCGTGCAGGTAGGCCTCCATCACCACCGCGAACAAGCACTGATCGACCCGGCGACGCCGCTCCAACAACGCCGGGAAAAATGACCCGGTGCGCAGCTTGGGAATCCGCAGTTCCAGGTCCCCTGCGACCGTGGACAGCGTGCGCGGACGCGAGCCGTTGCGCTGATTGGAGCGGGTCTCGGTGCGCTCATGGGGAGAAGCCCCGATGAACGCGGTCAACTCCGCGTCGATCAAGGCTTGGTAGATCGTTTCGGCGGCTTGAGTGATCCGCTCACCGGCATCGGCGGTGCGCAGTGCGTCGAGCACCTCCAGCAAGGCAGACTGGTCCAGGGCCATCGCGATGTTCCTCTCGGTAGTGATTCTTGGTCGTTTCACCACAGAGACTCACGCGATGGCCCTCTTACGTCAGGGACCGACACGCCGCCATCACTTACACCACTCCCCGGGACGCTCCCTGCCATGCCGCCTGATCGGGATCGGGCCATGACAGCTCACCGGTATTCACCAGTGCCTCCGTTCGTGTCGTGTTCGCTGCATCAATTCCGCTGGGGCCCTTCGCCATGCACGAGGCTTTCCCCCGCTCGGACTACTACGGCCCCTCCGCCCCACCGCGTGGCCATCGACAGACGACGCGTCAACCCGGATTCGGCGCCCTCGGCTGAGGACGACGACACGGGAGCCTCGCGATGGTTCCCACGTTCACTGCTGACCGCTCGAGGAGGGAGGTGCCCAGCTATGCCCCTGCGATATCGCCACGGCTACGCCGCAGGCATTCACCGTGGCCTCCAGCGGCAGCGACCTAAACCGCAGCCGGAGTTCCCAACACCGAGACGCCAGTGGTGTTGGTGCGCATCGCAGACCAGCCCGAATCCACCGGGTTAGAGCTGGCGGGAGACTTGAGAGGCGTTAAAACACTGGTTCCTCGCGTACACCTTCTCCTCATGCTTGCCGGACCCAGGCCATCCGGTAGTGCCGGCCTGTCCCGTCGTTGTCGGGGCTGCTTACCACCCTCGCCGGCGTCTCCCGGTCCAGGCTGCCCCCAGCTTCGTTACGCTGCTGCGACAGCACAACGGCGCAGGTCTCTCACCTCCGCTCGGTCACACAGCGCCTCGTGGCGCACGAGGTCACCTTCCCAATGCCCCGGCTGGCTGCGGTCGGCGGGAGCGAATGGCCGCTGATGGATCGACAACATCGGCTGGGCGAACCTCGGACGCCGCCGACCCGGCCGCTGGTGCGCGCGGCGATGGGTCCTGCCAGTGCGCAACGGACCCCGGTGTGACGACCTGACCTGTGGCGGCCGTATCAAGCGCGAATGGGGTTGGTACACAGCCCGGTAGATGCTTTCGTGGCACAACCACATCAATCGGTCCTCGGGGTATTCGCGCCGCAAGTGTCGGGCGATCTGCTGCGGGCTCCACCGTTGAGCGAGGAGCTCGGCGATCAGGTCACACAGGGCGGGATTCTTGTCGACCCGCCGCTGGTGACGACGCGCTCTGCGCTGAACCGCCCAGCGGTGGGCTTCAAACGGCCGGTACTGGCCGTCGCGGCGGCTGTTGCGGCGCAACTCCCTCGATACGGTCGATGGTGCCCGGCCAAGCGTGGTGGCGATCTGCCGAACACCCATGCCCGTGCGGCGCAGATCGGCGATGCCGATCCGCTCCTCTTCGGATAGATAGCGATCGCTGATCTGGCGCACAGCCAAACGATCGAGTGCGGGCACGAATCCCACGGCCTCGCCACGCCGATAGGTTTTGTACCCCCTTGCCCAATTGTTTGCTGCGGTACGGGACACACCGACTTCACGACCCGCCGCCAAGATGGACCAGCCCCGGGCGCGCAGCTCCGTAAATCGCTCACGCTTGGCGGACTGTGGCCGTCGGCCCGGGCCTTTTTTCACGCGACGCGACGATGACAACACAACCTCCAGAACCTAGAGAAGTGTTGCGACCGCCCCTAGAAACCACCCGGGGACACGGGGTCAGTTTTCAGACGACGCCGACACCGGGCAGCACGCATTCGCCGCCAGGTGTGCGTCGCACTGGAATTCCTCGCTTGGCTCGAGACCCGGGGACGCACCCTCGCCACCATGGACCAAGCAGACATCGACAACTGGTTGGCCCACGGCACCTGGCGACACCGAGAGATCCGGCCCTTCCTGCACTGGACAACTCAGCGTCGCATCACCCACGGCGCCTCCGCGCCGGCCAACCGACCCAGCCCGCCCTCGGTGTTCATCGACGAAGCCACGCACCTCGAGCAACTCCGCCGATGCCTCAACGACAACACCATTGACATCGATGTGCGCGCCAGTGGTGCGCTCATCCTGCTGTACGGAATCACCACCATGCGAGTACTCGGGTTACGACAGAACCAGATACACACCCAGGACGGCCACACCTACCTCACCCTGCGCGACCACGAAATGGTGCTGCCTCCTAAGCTCGCCCAACTGCTCGCACAACTGCCGCGTCCAACCCGGCGCTCGACCCTGCCCGAACCCTCAACACCGGACCGGCTCCTGTTTCCCGGACGAACACCAGACCGCCCAGTCAACTCGGGCGTGTTCGGCAAGCGACTCAAACATAGCGGCCTGACAATCCGAGGCGGTCGCAACACCGGCCTCATCACAATGGCAGCCGAGTTACCGGGCGCAGTTCTGGCCGACCTACTCGCCATCGATATCGTCACCGCGACCCGCTGGGCGGCATATGCCAAACGCGACTGGAATCAGTATCTTGCCACCCGAAAAGCGGGCTCTACCTAGCAATTGCGCCTGCCCCACTAGGGTTAGCCCATTTGATCACCGGTGGTTGCCGTTACAAATATGGTGTGGGGTTTCGGGTTACCGGCCGGGTCCTCCGGGCTGTGGACGTGGCAACGGCCGCGGCTGCCGCCGAGCGCGATGGTTCATCGCGGTCCGCGATTAGTCGAATCCGGCTAGTGTGATTCTCAAGGCTTGTTCCAGTTGAATGTGGAGCGGTGGACTCGTTTTGGTGTCCGTGCTAAGCCAGCGCCGAAGTATGAATTGTGCAGTGGCCA
>NZ_JAOS01000037.1:0-23145 GCF_000523975.1 Mycobacterium sp. MAC_080597_8934
ACCTTCTCCTCATGCTTGCCGGACCCAGGCCATCCGGTAGTGCCGGCCTGTCCCGTCGTTGTCGGGGCTGCTTACCACCCTCGCCGGCGTCTCCCGGTCCAGGCTGCCCCCAGCTTCGTTACGCTGCTGCGACAGCACAACGGCGCAGGTCTCTCACCTCCGCTCGGTCACACAGCGCCTCGTGGCGCACGAGGTCACCTTCCCAATGCCCCGGCTGGCTGCGGTCGGCGGGAGCGAATGGCCGCTGATGGATCGACAACATCGGCTGGGCGAACCTCGGACGCCGCCGACCCGGCCGCTGGTGCGCGCGGCGATGGGTCCTGCCAGTGCGCAACGGACCCCGGTGTGACGACCTGACCTGTGGCGGCCGTATCAAGCGCGAATGGGGTTGGTACACAGCCCGGTAGATGCTTTCGTGGCACAACCACATCAATCGGTCCTCGGGGTATTCGCGCCGCAAGTGTCGGGCGATCTGCTGCGGGCTCCACCGTTGAGCGAGGAGCTCGGCGATCAGGTCACACAGGGCGGGATTCTTGTCGACCCGCCGCTGGTGACGACGCGCTCTGCGCTGAACCGCCCAGCGGTGGGCTTCAAACGGCCGGTACTGGCCGTCGCGGCGGCTGTTGCGGCGCAACTCCCTCGATACGGTCGATGGTGCCCGGCCAAGCGTGGTGGCGATCTGCCGAACACCCATGCCCGTGCGGCGCAGATCGGCGATGCCGATCCGCTCCTCTTCGGATAGATAGCGATCGCTGATCTGGCGCACAGCCAAACGATCGAGTGCGGGCACGAATCCCACGGCCTCGCCACGCCGATAGGTTTTGTACCCCCTTGCCCAATTGTTTGCTGCGGTACGGGACACACCGACTTCACGACCCGCCGCCAAGATGGACCAGCCCCGGGCGCGCAGCTCCGTAAATCGCTCACGCTTGGCGGACTGTGGCCGTCGGCCCGGGCCTTTTTTCACGCGACGCGACGATGACAACACAACCTCCAGAACCTAGAGAAGTGTTGCGACCGCCCCTAGAAACCACCCGGGGACACGGGGTCAGTTTTCAGACGACGCCGACACCGGGGCAGCACGCATTCGCCGCCAGGTGTGCGTCGCACTGGAATTCCTCGCTTGGCTCGAGACCCGGGGACGCACCCTCGCCACCATGGACCAAGCAGACATCGACAACTGGTTGGCCCACGGCACCTGGCGACACCGAGAGATCCGGCCCTTCCTGCACTGGACAACTCAGCGTCGCATCACCCACGGCGCCTCCGCGCCGGCCAACCGACCCAGCCCGCCCTCGGTGTTCATCGACGAAGCCACGCACCTCGAGCAACTCCGCCGATGCCTCAACGACAACACCATTGACATCGATGTGCGCGCCAGTGGTGCGCTCATCCTGCTGTACGGAATCACCACCATGCGAGTACTCGGGTTACGACAGAACCAGATACACACCCAGGACGGCCACACCTACCTCACCCTGCGCGACCACGAAATGGTGCTGCCTCCTAAGCTCGCCCAACTGCTCGCACAACTGCCGCGTCCAACCCGGCGCTCGACCCTGCCCGAACCCTCAACACCGGACCGGCTCCTGTTTCCCGGACGAACACCAGACCGCCCAGTCAACTCGGGCGTGTTCGGCAAGCGACTCAAACATAGCGGCCTGACAATCCGAGGCGGTCGCAACACCGGCCTCATCACAATGGCAGCCGAGTTACCGGGCGCAGTTCTGGCCGACCTACTCGCCATCGATATCGTCACCGCGACCCGCTGGGCGGCATATGCCAAACGCGACTGGAATCAGTATCTTGCCACCCGAAAAGCGGGCTCTACCTAGCAATTGCGCCTGCCCCACTAGGGTTAGCCCATTTGATCACCGGTGGTTGCCGTTACAAATATGGTGTGGGGTTTCGGGTTACCGGCCGGGTCCTCCGGGCTGTGGACGTGGCAACGGCCGCGGCTGCCGCCGAGCGCGATGGTTCATCGCGGTCCGCGATTAGTCGAATCCGGCTAGTGTGATTCTCAAGGCTTGTTCCAGTTGAATGTGGAGCGGTGGACTCGTTTTGGTGTCCGTGCTAAGCCAGCGCCGAAGTATGAATTGTGCAGTGGCCAAACCCGTGTGGACCAGCAGCGAGGGGCGGATGTCGGTCACCGCGTCGACGTCCATATGCGTAGCGACCAGTTCGATGAGCCGGTGGTTATCGTTCTCGCTGATCAGCGCCGATTCGCCCAGTAGGTGGGGGGCGGTCCGGATGGCTTCTCGCCAGTATTGCAGATTCTGATTTGCTTTGTCCCAAGCGGTTTCGATAAGCAGACGCATCAGAGTTTCGGTTGCTGATGCATCGGACGGCTGGGCGCGGTAGGACGCAACGATTTCGGCGACCGTTTGCCGGACGGGTGCGACAAGCAGGTCTTCCTTGGTGGGTGCGTAGCGGAAGTAGGTACTGATCGAGATTCCGGCCGCGGCCGCGATGTCCTCGGTTGTCACGGCAGCGAATCCGCGTTCGGCGAAAAGCTGGTGTGCGGTGTTCTGGATCTCGGAGATCAACTCGGCGCGGCGTCGGTCCCGTAACGAGCGGATGTTTGCTGACGGCATGCCATCACCTTCGTCAATGTGACATTCCAACTGCATTATGAGCTATGGTACGAACAGTAGCGTAGCGAAACCGAAAGTACTGGGGGTATTTCCTTGCCGGTGTCGCAGCGTCGGGTGCCGTGGGTTGCGTGGGGAATTGCGGCTACCCGCATGAGTATTCGCTGCCGAGTGCGCCCGGAAGCGTCCGCCGATCGGGTCCGCGTTTCGCACCGCGGTCTGGACGGCACAGCTTCAGTACCCACTCATGGCTGTGTCACCAGTACGCTCGTGCTAGCCCCGTTTACCGCACTCGCGGCTCTTGCAGTTGCGCTTGCGGCTGCACGCATATCCAACGGTCTGCAAAGACATCGTCTTCCCCGAAGGGGGATTTGAGGAATGTCATCCCGCCACCTCCTCGTCGAAAGGTCTATCCCCGAAGTGAAGTCGTAGTGTCGGTTGACGTACCGTTCCGCGCGGCGCCAGATTCCGAGACCGGTACCGGGGGCAGCACCGCAATCCTCGATGCTGCCCGAGCGGTCGCAACGGCGGGCGGTTTCAAGGCCGTGCGTCTCAAGACGGTGGCCAAGCAAGCTGGCATCACTGTCGGGTCACTGTATGACCATTTCGCGTCGAAGACCGACCTGCTGGTGACGCTGCTCGCCCGTGAGTTCGAGCGGGTGAATCAGGAACGCGACTGGAGCACGTGCGCCGCTTCCCCGAGTGACCGACTGGGATCGTTGACAGCGCGGCTCCACGACGAGTGGCAGCAAAACCTGCAGCTCACCGAGGCCGTGGTTCGGGCATTCGTTATGGCGGGCACAGACGAAGCCTTGACAGTGCAACACGCCGCCGACGTCGTCGAAAGCATGCTGGCGCGCACGGTTGGTGGGCCGACGCAGGGAGCTTGCGAGCGACAGATCGCCGGAGTCATCGCAGATATCTGGCTGGCCAATCTAATGGCTTTCGTCGTCGGACGGGCGACAGCAGCGGAGGCGCGCGAGCGCATTGATCGAGGTCTGCAGCGCATTCTTGCTGCGTGGAACGCGAGCTAGAGCGCATAGCAATACTAATAGTATCGGTGCGCTACTAGCGGTAGCATAGGTAGGTGACTCGCCGGTGCGTCGAAGGGAGTTGTTATGTACACGCAATGGATCGAGCAGTGCACCGTGCAACGAGTCTCGCTGCACGAAGGGCTGGTAGTCGACCTGGACGATCACAACCAGCTGGTGATTTCCCGACCGATGCGGCTGACCCTCCCTCCGGCAGCAGGCTGGCCTGAGGAAGAAGTGTTGATCGACCCTATCAATCTTTCGGCCGAGGAGCGGCCACTGTTGGACCTGGCCGGAGCGATCTGCACGCGTGCCTGGTGCGACGACGACGGTGCGCTGCATCTGTGTTTCTCCCGCGGCCACCGCATCGATGTCGACCCGGATGCGGCGGCGACTTCGTGGGAGCTCTATGGCAAGTGCCACGGCTACATGGCGTGTCTGCCGCGGGGTCGAGTCCGGGTGATTCGGCACGACCTTCCTGTTGACGAGAATGACTTAGACGCAACACAATCAGTGGCCATGGCGCATCAGTAGCCGCGCGCCTGGCGACAGGACGGCACAAGCGCCGAAGGCGTGCGAACGATAGATCGAGCCATCTCGATGGGTGTCCGACGTGTCAGCCGGGGCGGGTGCAGGTTCGCTGGATGCTTACGTCGGGGTCCTTGTGGTGCGGTCGAGGAAGTCGGTGACCGCGGCGGTAAACGCGTCGTTGTTGTCGCCGGCAACCATGTGACCGGTGCCGGTGACGTCCGTCGTTTCGGCGTGCGGGACGAGCTGGAGGAATTCGTTGACGGTTTCCTGGGAGACTACGTCTGACAGTGCGCCGCGTACTAACAGCGTTGGGGCCGTGATTCGACGTGCTCCTTCGGCGAGAAATCCGCTGATGGCGTCGAACTCCTCGCTGCCTGTCATGAGATTGCCTTGCAGGACATCGAAGTTGGAGCTGATGAACGCTGGGTCCCAGCGCCAGATCCATCGTCCGTCGCTACGTTGCCGCAGGACCTTGTGCAGGCCGTCGAGATTTTCGGGTCGCGCGCGCCGGGGGTTGTATTCGGCGATGATGTCGGCGGCGTCATTGAGTGAGCCGAATCCGTCGGGGTGGGCGGCCATGAATGACACGACGCGACGGGCTCCATGAAATTCGATCCGCGGGGTGATGTCGACCAGGACAACGGCTGCCCAGAGGTCGGGTGGGGCCAGCAGATGGGTAGCGAGGATGATCAGCCCACCCAGCGACGCGCCGACGACGGCGGGGGGACTGTCGGCGCTGACGTGTCCTCGTACCGAGATCAGATCGGATACGAACCGTTCGACGTCGTATTGTCCGATCGGGTCCCAGTCGCTGTCGCCGTGACCTCGTGTGTCGTAGGCGACGACGGTGTAGCCGTGGGAATGGAGTCGACGAGCGGTGGTGGCCCACGCGTGACGGTTCTGACCGCCGCCATGGAGGAGCAGCACGACGGGGCGAGTCGCGGCGTGCCGGTAGCAGTCGGCCACGAGAGTGATCCCGTCGCTGGTGCGGATGCGCTCCTGGCTAATTGTCATGTGGTCCGATGTGGTCGGCCGTTGTGAGTCAGGGGTTTCCGTTGCGGCCACCAGCTCGCTTCGCGCAGCAGTGTGGCGATCGCGGGAACCGTGAGCGTGCGAACGACGAAGGTATCCAGAAGTAGGCCGCAGCCAATGATGAACCCGGCTTGGATCATGATCGCGATGGAGCCGACGATCAGGCCGAACATGCTGGCGGCGAAGATGAGCCCGGCCGAAGTGATGACTGAGCCGGTATTTGCGACGGTTCGCAGGACGCCGACGCGAATGTTGTGGGTCGATTCTTCGCGTAGTCGCGAGATGAGCAGCATGTTGTAGTCGGCGCCGACGGCCACCAGGATTATGAACGCTAGAAGCGGTACGGGCCAGGCGATTTCCTTGCCGAGGCCATATTGAAAGACGAGGGTTCCCAGTCCGAGCGCGGCGCCGTAGTTGAGCACGACGGTACCCAACAGGTAGAGCGGGGCGACCAGGGCGCGCAGCAATACGACCAAGATGAGGCCGACGATGACGAGGGTCGCAAAGGCCAGCTGATGAAAGTCGGCGGAAAGCAGGCGTTGGATGTCGGAGTTGACGGCGGGGAATCCGGCCATCGACACCGTGGCGTTGGCCAGCGAGGTGTTGGGTCGTGCGGCATCGGCGATCTCGGTGATTTTGTGGGCGAGGTTCATCGCGTCGCTGCTGTAGGGGTCGTAACTGGATTCGATGGCGAAACGCGCGGTTTTGCCGTCGGGCGACAGGAAATGCTTTGCGACGTCGGCGAATTGGCGGTTCTCGAAGGCATTGGTGGGAAGGTAGAAGCCGCTGGCGTTGTCTGAGCCGGCGGTGGTTCGTGCGGAATTCTGCAGTTGGGTGGCGATTTGGCTCATGCCCGACAGCATTTCGATGTTGCTGTCGGCCAGGGTGTGCACGCCGGTGGCGAGGGCCTGTGCGCCGGAGGCGAGTTGGCTGATGCCGCTTTGGAGGCGGCGGATGTTGCCGGCCAGGTCGGCAGGGTCGCCGAGTGCTCCGAAAGCCTTGTCCAGCGACGTGATTGCGTTTTGGACGTCGGCCACGGTGCCGGCCGCGGTGTCGCTGCCGGGCTGGTACAGGTCGCCGAGGTTGGCAAGCTGGTTGAAGAAGCCGGTATGGCGCAGGGTCACCAGGATCTGCACCTGGTCGCGGAGTTGGGCGCATTCCGGTGTGGTCGCACACCATGGGGAGGTGTTGAGCGCACCGACGAGCGGGTCGATGGCGGCGATTGCGTTTTGGGCTTGGTCGGCTTGCTGACGCAGCCCCGGACCGGTTCGGATGGCTTGGTCGACGGCAGGGGCGGTAGCCGAAAGCTGCTGTAGCAGCGGACGGAACCGCTGGACTTGGGATCCACTCGACTGGGCCTGAGTGAGGATCCCGGTCAACGGTGTCAACGCGGTGCGCAAGGTGGTGTCCAGTTGCGCGAGACCGCCGGCGAGTTGGTCGGCGCCGTGGGTGAGTTTGGCCAGGTCATCCTTATGGGCGTCTCCCTTGGCGACCGCGCCGGCCATCTTGTTACCGATCTGGCCGTTTTGCCACGACAGTTGAGCCTGGTCCAGGCGTGCGCCCGTGGGCCGGGTGACACCGGAGACCTTGGTGACACCAGGCAGTTGCGAGACCCGAGACGCCATTTCATCCAGGTCGGCCAGGGCCTTGCTGGTGCGCATATCAGTGGGCGATTCAACCAGCATGAATTCGGTGATGATGACGTCCTTGCGAAAGTGGCGGTCCAGCAGGTGATACCCCTCATTGCTGGCGGTGGTCGCCGGCTGTCCTTGGCGATCGTCGTAGCTGATGTGCATAGTCAGCGCGACGGCCGCCAGGCCTAGCACCAGGGCCAGACTGGCGACCAGCAGTGGAACGGGTCGACGCACCACGGCCACGGCGATCCAGTTCCAGTAGCGGCGTGTGCGGTCGGCCTTGGGTTCACCGATGCCGCGTTTGGCCGCCAGCGCCAACACCGGGGGAAATAAAGTCACCGTGGCCGCAAACCCGACAAAGACGGCGATTGCGCACGCGGGACCCAACGCGGCGAACACGCTCAACTTCGCGAACACCATGGCCAGAAACGCAAACGCCACGGTGGCGGCCGAAGCCAAAATCACGCGCCCGATGGTGGCGGTCGCGTTGATCACCGACAGATCCGGCGGGACGTTTTGGCGTCGCTGCTCGTGATATCGACTGATCAAGAACACCGAATAATCGGTGCCGGCACCCAGCAAGATCACCGTCATGAAGGCGATGGTGAACTGCGACACCGGCATGCCCGATTCGCCCAACGCTGATAGCACTCCGCGCCCCACCGCCAGGCTCACGCCGATGACCAGCAGCGGCAGCAAGGCGGTAAACACCGACCGATACACGACCAGCAAAATCATCGCGATCAGGCCTACTGTCGCGACCGAGATGACAACCAAATCCTCTTCGGCCGAAGCGATTTGATCGCGGAAGGTGGCCGGGGGCCCGGTGACGCGAACATCGGTGGGTGAGCCGCTGAATGCCTGGGCGGCGATCGTGCGGACCGCCTGGACCGATTCGGCAGCTTTGAGATCGCCCAGCGTTCCGGCCACTCCCACCGGCACATACCAGGCTTTGCCGTCTTGGCTGACTGCCTGGCTTGCGGTGACTGGGTCGGCCAACAAGTCTTGAACCAAGCGCACATGCTCCGAATCGGCACGCAACCGGGAAATCATCGCGTTGTAGCGTCCGCGCACCGGCGCAGTCAGGCCCGCCGGATCCTCCATCGCGACAAATATCGTCGTCTTGGATCCCTGCTCGCCGAAGGCCGCGCCCATGCGGTCTACCGTCTGAAGCGATGGCGCATCGCGCGGTATGAGATTCACTGACTGCTGTCTAACAACGGTTTCCAGCTGCGGGAACAGCACCGCCAGGGCAGCGGCGCTCACCACCCACATGCCGATGATCAGCACCTTATGTCGGATACTGAAACCCGCCAAGCGCGCTAGCCGATCGCTGTACGCGCCCTCACCGGCCGCAACCTTTTGAAGTCGCTCCCGAACAGGGCGACTCAAGGTCGCCACGCCCGAAGAGACCCACCCGTTGTCTGCCATCCCCCGCCCCGCTACTTCGAAAGAAATCAACGGTATCGCAACAGTACTACCAGTACCCTTCTACCTGCCCGGCGAAACCGCCACCGGTGTCCGAAGCTCTCTGATCGCCGCCGCGCAACCAGCCGCTTCAGGCGGTGACCAACGCGCCGTCGACGGTCCAGCATGTCCGGTACAGCGACACGTGATCCCTTTGCGCACAGGCGGTTTGACAATGACGATGCACCGACTCCGAAACAGTGACCGCTTCATGAACGGCGCAGGCGAAATCCCAGCCGGGAGATCAACCTGATCGGCTCGTCGCGCACGTGGTCATACATTTCCCGGTTCATCAACTCGTCGTCCAAGTAGGAGCAGGAGCGAGGAGGGTAGTGACGGGGACGAACGCGGCCGCGGTCATCAACCGGCGGCTGTCGGTGTAGGCGCCGAGTGATACCGCGGCGGACCAGCCTGAAATCGCGAACCCCCCGCGCCCACACATGCGTCTTGGTTAGCCCAAGCGGCACATTCATCGCCGACCAGCCCCGCCCGTCTGTGCGATTCCCCCTCGCGCCCGCCGGCAGAGTTCGTTCGTCCGCCACACGAACCGGCCTGTGGTGGCCGCGCCCTGGAGCTGCTCAACCAGGGATCGTCCGACCCGCTGCCCGATCATGCGTCCTCCTTCGCCCCACAGACCCTTACAGACAAGTGTACTAGTGGTATCGCTACGCTACTAGTAGTAGCGTAGCCGTCTAGGGGTCGAATCAATCGACCGATGCAGCCGCGATTCGGTGCCGGCCAGCTACGCGCGAGGTTTACGGTGACTACATGGAGCGCGACACCCTGGAATTCCCGGTCGACGACGATGATGACGTCGACCCGCGCCTGTTGCGCTCACGAACCCGGCTATTGGATGCGGCCACCAAACTCCTGAGCGCCGGCGGCATCGAAGCCGTCACCATCGACGCGGTCACCAAAGCCTCCAAAGTCGCGCGCACGACCCTGTATCGCCACTTCAGCAGCTCCACTCAACTGCTTGCCGCCACATTTGAAAGGCTGCTGCCGCAGGTCCACCCTGCACCGGAGACGGGATCGTTGCGCGACCAACTCATCGAACTGTTGAGCCGACAGGCCACGCTGTTCCAGGAGGCACCGCTGCACGTCACCACCCTGGCCTGGGTCGCGCTTGGCCGCACACCAAACGGCACCCAGGAAACCCACGACCGGCACGCGCTGCGCACACGGATCATCGACCAGTATCGCCAGCCATTCGATGCCCTGTTGCAAAGCCCCGAAGCCCGCGCCGACCTCGACGATTTCGACCCGGAGCTCATCCTGTGTCAACTCGTCGGGCCAGTGGCGTTTGCCCGACTCACCGGGCTGCGTGCCATCGATCGTCAAGACTGTGAGCGCATCGTCGATGACTTCCTCGCCGCGCACCGCCGCAAGGCCGATGAGCCCGCATCGTAGGCCACCGTCCGCAAACCCCTCTTTCCGCAGCAGCCGCTTCACTTTGTCCTCCAAGACTTCAGGACTTCATGCTCGACGGTGAGGTCTTTGATGGTTTCCCTATAGACCAACCGCCAACGTCACCAGCGGGCCTATGTCGCCGAAGTGTCTTCTGGTGCGGGGTGCAGCAGAAAGTAGGCGTTTAGGTCGATGTCTTAGCGACCGTCGGGCGCTATTGAGAAAGGTGCGTTGGATGTTGCAAAACTCGCGTGTTCTCCGAGGCTGTCTACGGCGATCCGCTTTGGTTCGCGTGGCCCAATCACATGAAGATCTTCTGCAACAACAAGGGCGTTGTCGCCAAGTCCACCCACGTGTGCAACAACTACCTTCCCCGGGGAAATGTCGGTCTGGAACTGGAGCTAACCCCGCCCTAGTCCCGCCGCGGTCGGGACTGCATGCACCTCAGCAATGCCTTAGTAGTGCGGTGAGGCCGCCGGGAACCGGTCGGTGGTCGCCGACTGCGGGTCATCTTGCCGGGGCAGCAGGTAGGCGCGAACCGCCGAACGTGGCCCGTAGGGCCGAAGTAGCTGGCTGGCCGGGCGAGTGCGTACCTGCTGCGGCCACCAGAACCAGCGCCCCAGCAGCGCGGCGACGGACGGCATCATGAATGAGCGCACGATCAGGGTGTCGAACAGCAGACCCAGGCCGATGGTGGTGCCGACCTGCCCGACGACTTTCAAATCGCTGAATATGAACGAGGCCATGGTGGCGGCGAAGACCAGGCCCGCAGACGTCACCACCGCACCGGTGCCGGCCATCGAGCGGATGATTCCGGTTTTCAAACCGGCACCGATTTCTTCTTTGAAACGGGACACCAGCAGCAGGTTGTAGTCGGATCCGACGGCCAGCATCAAGATGATGGACATCGCCAGCACCATCCAGTGCAGTTTGAAGCCGATGATGTCCTGCCACACCAGCACGGACAGTCCGAACGAGGCGCCCAACGAGATCAGCACCGTGCCCACGATGGTGACCGCGGCGACCAGGCTTCGGGTGATGATCAGCATGATGATCAAAATCAGGCTGGCCGCAGCTATTGCCGCGATCATCAGGTCGTATTTGGAGCCGTCGCGCATGTCCTTGTAGACCGCGGCGGTGCCGGCAAGGTAGATCTTGGCGCCCTCCAGCGGAGTTCCCTTGATGGCTTCCTTGGCTGCGTTCTTGATCGGCTCGACGTGCGAAATGCCTTCCGGGGTCGCGGGATCCCCTTCATGGGAGATGATGAAGCGGGCCGCGTGCCCGTCCGGCGACAGGAACATCTTCAGACCGCGCTTGAAGTCGGGGTTGTCGAAGACTTCCGGCGGGATGTAGAACGAGTCGTCGTTCTTGGCGGCGTCGAAGGCCTGGCCCATGGCGGTCGAGTTTTGGCTCATCACGTCCATCTGGTCATACAGCGACGACATCGAGCTGTGCATGGTCAGCATCATTTGCTTCATGGTCGTCATGGTGGCGATCATGGGCGGCATCTGCGCCAGCATCTGCGGCATCAAGGCGTCCAGCTGAGATATGTCGCCGGCAAGATAGGTGAATTTTTCGGTGATCTGATCCAGACCGTCGAGCGCGTCGAAGAGGGATCGCAGCGACCAGCAGCCCGGGATGTCGAAGCAGTGCTTTTCCCAGTAGAAGTAGCTGCGAATCGGCCGGAAGAAATCATCGAAGTTGGCGATGTTGTCGCGCAATGTGTTTGTGACATCCAACATTTCATGCGTGAGGCCGTCCATGTGGTGGGTGACCGCGGCCATCTGCGAGGTGATGTTGTACATGCGCTGCATGGTGTCGATGGACTGTTGCATCGCGTCGGCCTGCTTGAGCATGTCGTCCATGCGCTGGTGCATGTACTGCTGGTTTTCGACCTGCGTGGTGTTTTGCATGCTGATCTGGAACGGGATTGAGGTGTGCTCGATCGGCGTTCCCAGCGGCCGGGTGATCGCCTGGACGCGCGCGACACCCGGGATGTGGAAGACCCCCCTGGCGATCCGGTCCAACACCAGCATGCCCGCCGGGTTGCGCATGTCGTGATCGGTCTCGATCATCAACAATTCCGGATTCATCCGGGACGCGGGGAAATGCCGTTCGGCGGCGGCGTAGCCGATATTCGCGGGGACGCTCGGGGGTAAATACAGCCGGTTGTCGTAATTGGTTTGATAACCGGGTAGGGCGAGTAGACCGATGAGGGCGATCGCGACTGACACCGCGAGAATTGGCCCGGGCCAGCGCACGATCGCGGTGCCCACCCGTCGCCATCCCCGGGTCCGCATCTTGCGCTTAGGATCGAACAGCTTGAAGAAACTGCCGACGGTCAGGACCGCCGGACCCAAGGTCAGCGCGGCAGCAACGGCGACCAGCATCCCGACCGCACAAGGGATACCCATAGTCTGGAAATACGGAAGCCGGGTAAAGCTCAGGCAATACATCGCACCGGCAATAGTCAGGCCAGAGCCAAGGACGACGTGCGCGGTTCCGTGGAACATGGTGTAGAAGGCTTTTTCGCGGTCCTCGCCTAGGCCGCGCGCCTCTTGATATCGGCCGAGAATAAAGATCGCATAGTCTGTCCCAGCGGCGATGGCCAACAGCACCAAAATATTAACCGCGAAGGTCGACAATCCCATGATGTTGTTGTAGGCCAGGAAAGCGACAACCCCCCGAGCCGCCATCACCTCGATCACCACCATGAACAACGTGCTGAACACGGTGATAATCGAGCGGTATACCCACAGCAACATCACGATGATCACCACGAAGGTGATGATCGTGACCTTCTGGAGGCTCTTTTGTCCGGCCGAGTGCTGATCGGCGATCAACGCCCCAGCGCCGGTCACATAGGCCTTGACCCCCGACGGCGCAGGCACGCTGTCCACGATCTTGCGGACCGCCGCGACAGACTCGCTGGCCAGGCTCTCGCCCTGGTTACCAGCAAGATACGCCTGCACATAGGCGGCCTTGCCGTCGGAGCTTTGCGAACCGGCGGCCGTCAGCGGATCCCCCCAGAAGTCCTGGACGTGCTGGACGTGTTTCGTGTCAGCCTCGAGTTTGCGGACGATCTGGTCGTAGAAATGGTGGGCCTCATCGCCCAGCGGCTTGTCACCTTCCAGCACGATCATGACCGCACTGTCACTGTTGAATTCGTTGAATACTTTGCCGATGTGCTTCATCGCTTGCATCGACGGCGCGTCCTTGGGGCTCATCGACACGGTGTGTTCTTCGGCGACCGCGTCCAGCGATGGAACCAAGACGCTGAGGACGACGACAAGCCCCACCCAGGCAAAGACGACGGGCACCGCGAGTTTGTGGACCGTTCGCGCGAAAACCGGCATATGCGGCAGCCCTGCGGCCCGGTCATCGGTCATGCGGACTTCACTATGCAGAACGTTTGCGCATTCATACCCTGACTCGACCTTTCGTCCTTGACCACCTCGTCCACGATGATCCGGCAGCCGATTTGGTTGCTG
The DNA here is from genome assembly GCF_000523975.1 of Mycobacterium sp. MAC_080597_8934. Taxonomy (NCBI): domain Bacteria; kingdom Bacillati; phylum Actinomycetota; class Actinomycetes; order Mycobacteriales; family Mycobacteriaceae; genus Mycobacterium; species Mycobacterium sp. MAC_080597_8934. The sequence goes on from NZ_JAOS01000037.1 coordinate 13,185, forward strand.
TCGCCCTGCGCGACGATGTTGACGCTCACCGAGGGCAGCGTCGAGGTAACCGAGAGCGTCCAGGGCAAAGGCACGTTGCTAGCTTTCTGGGGCTGGGCATTGATGTCCAAGTAGTTGATGTTGGCCACCGTCCCCGGGGGACCATAAACCTGGTAAACCACGCGCTTGGGATTGAACGGCTTGATCTCATCGGCGATGCCGCTGGTCATCGTCTGATCGTCGTGGACGCCGAAAAAGGTGCGAAGCCGCAGTACGCAGAAGCCCGCTACCGCCACCACCGCCACGATGACCAGGACGATCCACATTTTCTTCATCGCAGCGCCAACGTGAATCCTCCCCAGCCAACCATCTCCCGCTAGTTGGGCGCCCCACCGCCCATTCGACCGGGTCGGTCACAGCCAATTGGACCGCAGCGCGGCTAGTTCGCCGACCAGGAGATCGGCAACGACAAATAGCCCCGGATCGGGCCCGACCGCAGGCGCTGCGCGCGGCCCAAGTCGACTTCCCAGTTGGGCACGCGGGCCAGCAAGGCGCGCAACGCGATCCGGGCCTCCATCCGGGCCAAGGACGCACCGAGACAGAAGTGAATGCCTCGGCCGAATGCCACTTGGTGTTCGGGTTTGCGCCCGATGTCAAACACGTCGGGATCAGCGAACACGCGTTCGTCACGATTAGCCGAGCCGAACAACAACAGCACCGAATCACCCGCCGACATTGTGACGCCATGCACTGTCACGTCGCGGGTCAACGTTCGCGAAAGTCCTTGAGCCGGTGAGTCATACCGCAGCAGCTCCTCAACAGCTGCCCCGAGCAAGCTCTCATCGCCAGCCAGCCGGTGGCGGGTGTCGCGATAGTCGGCCAGTACCACCGCGGCGTTGGCCAGCAGATTCGACGTCGTCTCATGACCGGCGATCAGCAGCAGCAAGCAAAAGCCAAGCAGTTCGTCGTCACTAAGGTGCTTTCCGTCGATCTCGGCACACACCAACGCTGACATCAAATCGTCGCGCGGTTGGCCGCGGCGGTCGGCGAGGAAATCGGTGAAGTAGCCATAGATCGCGGCCGCGGCTGCCAAAGCCTCGCCGGTCTCGCCGTGGGTGGGATTGGACTGCACCAACGCGTTCGACCATCGCCGAAATTGTGTACGGTCCTCGCGCGGCACACCGAGCAAATCAGCGATCACCATCGCCGGTAGTACAGCTGCGAAGTCGGCGACGAAATCGGCCGAACTGGCTTCCTGGATCAGGCCGGCCGTCAACTGATCAGCGAGGTCCTCGATCGCGCACGTCAGCGCCGCGATTCGTCGCGGGGTGAAGGCCTTGCTAACCAATGCCCGCAGCTGATCGTGTCGCGGGGGATCCATCAAAATCATCATCGGCAGCAGCGATTCGCGAAAAGTCGAGCCCGGTGGAGTCGGAAATACTCCGTCGACCGACGAGTAGCTGTGATGGTCAAGCAGCGCGCTGATGACATCCGCGTGGCGACTAAGTACCCAGGTGTTGGTATCGGCGGCGTGATAGACCGGTGCCGCGTCGCGTAGCTGCCGGTAGACGGGGTAGGGGTCGTCCTGAATTTCCGCGTCAAAGGGATCGTAGCGAAGTTGTACCGTCGACATAGCGTCTCCTGCCACATTGCAGAACGTCGGTTTAGACTGAGAGTTTAAACCGAGGGGAGGACTTTATGCGGAAGATTCCCGCTCAGATTGCCGACCGGTTGCCTGCCGCGGCCGAACTCTTCGCCGAGCGCGGGCTCAACGACACAAAGATCGAAGACGTCGCCGCGACCACGGGCATCGCCAAGGCCACGCTCTACTACTACTTCGCCGGCAAAGAAGAAATACTCGCCTTCCTCCTCGAAGACGCCCTACAACACGTCGCGCACGAGGTCACCGCGATCGTCGAGGCAGACGGCGCCGCCGCCCAACGCCTGCACGACGTCATCAGTGCCCAACTGCGCGTGATGGCCCAGCGGCCCGCTGTCTGTCGCGCCCTCATAGGAGAACTGGGCCGCGCCGCCCGCATGCCCGCCATCGCCAACATGATCAGCACCGCCTACTTCGAACCCGTCGAGACCTTGCTTCGCGCGGGCGCTAACGACCGTTCACTCGAGGCTCTCGACAACCCCAGAGCTGCCGCCATCGCGCTATTCGGTGCAGTCACCACCAGCGCACTGACCTACCTAATCACCGACGATACGCTCGACGAAGATCTAATCGCACGAACAATCCACGACGTCGTGTTTACCGGCATACGGCCACGCTAGCTCCCCCCGCAGACCAATCTGCGACCACGCCTGTGCTCGATAGTCAACGACTTTGAGCATTTCTGAACATCTCCTACCCCAACAGCTCACCCCCAGAACGCCCGCGTCCGATGGAGGTGCGCGGCCGGCGAGATCCGGGCACCTGACCAGTGCAGCCAGAACGTCGGACCCGAAAACCGCTAGCCCACCACGGCAATACCGCAGGTTTCGAATACGACCACTCCACCAGCACAGTGCCAACACACGACTTACACACCGCCCCTTGGTGTTTCGTGCACTGTGCAAAGTCTCGATGGTCGTCGCACACCAACCATGCGCCCGCACGCGACGGGTCAAGTAGCCCGTGGCCGCGGGCAAAATTAGCGTCAGACGGGGGACTTGCCAGGGCTACGGAGGCGTGGCACAGCCTCGAAGCATCCAGGTCTCGAATGGCTCCGCCGGGCGGCGGCCGCAATAGTCAGATATGGCCAATCCGACCCGCGTCTCGGCAACGTGGGATGTCCACATCGCGATATTCGGTATCGCCGGTGGATCCTCACCCGAAGGCTGTCCCCGACGGCCTTCCGTTGTGTGGGCCACAGCCGCGAACCTCCGCGACCGGGCTTCCTTGGAGGCGCCGGGGGAGACCTCGACGTGATGGACGCTCTACGTCTTGACGTCGGGATCGTCTGTGTCACGCTGCGGGTTGGAAAGTCCTGGCGCGGGTGTATTTGATTGAGCTGCTGGCGGATTCGCCCCAGTCGTGCCAGTACCAGCAGTGCCAGGCGCCTTTTTCGTAGTGGTGTCTGCTTCGGGTTCAATCGGGTCGCGCAGATCGATCATTTCGGTGCCAGCCTGGGGAGATATGGTCTTGGTCGTCCAGGTGGACTTGACCCTCGACGATTTGCCTTTGTGTTCGACGTGTACCTCGATGGCATCGGTTGCACTCGCCCCGCTGGTGAGTGTGAAGTAGACGCGAATCTTGGCTTTGCCGCCATCGAAGTTGATTGGCCCGGCACCAGTTTTGGAACGTCCGATTAATGGCAGCTTGGTGTTGGTGCCAGCTGCCATGAGTTCAACCGAATCGACTTGCGCGGCCCCGCTTCCCTCCTTGGCGAGGACGACTTCCACGAACCCGGTCTTGTCGAATTCGCTTGTCACCGTGATGTTGGCGCGGTTCTGACGGATGTAGAGGACGACCGGCACGCCGATTGCGGCCCCCAACGTGGCGGCGGCAATGATGACGCCCCAAATAATCCAGTCGATGCCGAACATCAGGGACACCCGCACGGAAATGACTGTGCGCCCGTTATGGGGTCCACCTCGATGCCTCTATGACACACCTCGCTGCACCCGACCACCTTGCATTGCAAGAGGCCGTTGAAGAATCGTCTGAGATGGCAGCGGTCGTCGTTGTCCTCCCACACGACCTCATACGGGCCCCTCGACGCAGTGCCCACGCGAAAATCGATCGCACCCTCGTCGTCATTGCGCGTGGCTCGATAGAACGACACCGCTTCAGGGTGACCCGGATCCGGGGTCAACAGGTAGTCACCGTTGACCAGCGGAACCGCCGTGTGCCAGATGGCCGCGATGCGCTCGCCCTGACCCCGCTCAACGATGCCCAGACCTGAGCGCGCCTGAGCCCACGATTCTGCGGTGAAAGACAATACGGTAGGGGTGTGGAGCGACGGATGATCCGCATCCGAGAACACGATATCTTGTAGCGAGGGTTCTTCCGCTAGACGCTGCGCGAGCTCGACACTCTCTTCGTCTTGAGCCAATTCATTTCGCACTCTTGGATCTAGCGGTGGCACGATCCCGGCGAGTTCGAGCACGAATGCTGCCATTGTTGCCGGCCACGCCGGCATGCCTACCCCCGTCATGGCACAAACGATAGGGCGATCGCCGCAGCATGGGGCGCATTTCGGCATTTTCGCAGCGGTGGTCAATTTCATTGATCAACGCTGCGCCCCTCGCGGTCCGCGGTGTCGGCGGACGGTGGCTACGGTCTCCACCTTGTCGTAGGGAGACGTTCCCAGGTCGCTGCTTCGACGAGGCCCACCGTGATGAGGAAGGGCACGAACATGCGTTGTTGGGCTTCGGGTTGGCGGGCCAAAGCAGGCTCCAATCCCCCGGCGGGGGAGCGGCTGCGCAGTAGGACCACAGGCAGGAGCGTTTGCTGGAAACGCCCGCCCGCTCGACCGCTCGCCCGGTTATCGGCCCTAGGAATTGACTCATCGAGTGAATCACAATGCGTTAGTGCCACACTCGCTGCATCACGTCGAAACCGGTTGCAAGAGCGTGCGATGCGTATGGCGGCGGATTATCGGGAATGTATAGTGGCGCTCGACTACGTTGAAGTACAACCGATTGCGCTATATGCGGTAGTTAACCAACAGTCGACGGGTTCCTGAGCCACCGAGTGGTGTGCGCCAGCCCGTCGAGTGCCTGGACCAGCTGTTGTGGGCGTGTCCCTGCTGCAAAACCCGCGAATGAAGTGGCATCATCTTTGCCGACTGGATAACTGATCAGCTGATGATTCTTCACTGTGGGTGAAGTTGAGGAGGCGTGGGTTGGCTCTGGCTGTCGTGCGGGACCTGAGGGAGCAGCGGGCACCGGCGACCGAGGATGAGCTCGCCGGCTTCGAGACCGATGTGCTGGCCGGATTCGTCCTTGCCCGGGCATCGGCCGGGTTGGTCGACTCGACCATCCGCAACGACGTGAATCACCTTGAGCTGATCCGGGACTGGTTCGGTCGGCCGCTGTGGGAGATCCAGCCTGCTGACGCCGACACCTACTTCGGCAAGGTGCTGCGTGATGCCCGGGCGTCGACTCGGACCGGGCGGGCGGCCGCGCTGACGGTGTACTTTCAGTTCCTCGAACTGCGTCACAAGGTCGAGTTGCACAATCTCAGCGGCCGGGTCATCGAGTGCCCGCTCGATGAGATCAACCGACCGCGGGCGTGGGTGGATCCGCAGCTGCGCATCCCGCCGACCGCCGACGAGGTGGAGCAGCTGTTCGCGGGGTGGCGCGGGGAGCTGGTCACCTGCCGCAAGTTCGCCCCGACCGCCCGAAACTACGCCGTGGCTCGCCTGGTGGCCGATGTCGGATTGCGGATCAACGAGGCGCGGATGCTCGACCTGGATGACGTGCGCTGGGAGCTGGGCCGGTTCGGCAAGCTGAACGTCCGTCATGGCAAGGGATCTCGTCGCAAAGGTCCCAAGCCGCGGGTAGTGCCACTGATCAACGGCGCCGACCGCAGCCTGCAGTGGTTCATCGAAGACGTGCTGGGCCTGTTCGATGTCGACCCGAAAAACCATGCTGCGCCGCTGTTTCCGTCCGAACGCAAGAACATCGACGGGACGTGTATGCGCGCGACCGCCGACGTCTATCGCCGCGCCCTGGCCGAGGCCACCGACCGATATCTGCCGAGGTGGTCGGGGAAGCTGACACCGCATGTGCTGCGGCATTTCTGCGCATCCCAGCTTTATCTGGCCGGTATGAACCTATTCGCGATCCAGGAACTATTAGGTCACGCCTGGACGGGCACAACGGCTCGGTATATCCACGTGCACGCCACCCACGTCGAAGATGCCTGGGTCACCGGGCAACGCCGGGTCGCCGATCGATGGAAAGGACTCGCTCGATGAAATGGAACCTGCGATTGGCCGCGGCCAATCGCGGCATCTGGAAGGCCAGCGAACTCCAGCGGATGCTCGCCGACCGCGGTCTGGTCATCAGCGCCGGCAAGATGTCGGGCCTGTGGTCGGGCAACCCCAACGCCATCAAACTGAACGACCTGGACGTCATCTGCGCCGTCCTCGGCTGCGGGGTCGACGAGTTGCTGATTCCCGAACCCGAAACCGTGGCAGCGGCCACGCCCGTCACCGACGACGAGTCAGCGGCGGTCGGTGAGGCCCGGTCGGTCACGCCGCGCACTCGCGCCGGCAGGTCGCTGCCGCCGCGATGAACTGCCTGCACTGCGGGACTGCGCTGCCTGCCAACAGTCGCCGCGACCAAAAATACTGCGGCAGAAGCTGTTCAAGAAGAGCGTCCTACCAACGCAGAAAGGCGGGACTGCCTGCTCGCCCGCCCCGGCGGCATCCAGCCTTGGAATCCGACGACCCCGTGCTCGCGGCCGCCGCGATACACGCCCGGGAACTCGGTGCCGCCCACGATTGGTGCGGTGAGACCACAAACCGATGCCTCGACGCCCTGCTCACCCTTCTGGCCGGTCGGCCCACCGGTGATCGCGTGCCGCTCACCGAGGTTCGAACCCGGCCGCATCGGCTCGCGTCCCGTCGCAGGCTCGTCGAAATCCTATCCCACTTCGACCTGCTGAAAGACGACACCGAACCTCCGATCCGTGCCTGGATCGACCGCGTCACCGCGGAACTTCCGCCAGGATTCGCCGAGCCGGCCCACCACTGGCTCCTTACCCTGTTGGTCGGCGGCGCACGTGCTCGCCCACGATCACCGAGGACGCTCTACAGCTACTTCGGCTCGGTCAAGCCCCTTCTCGCGCACTGGTCCACCTCCTACGAGCATCTCAGGGAGGTCACCAGGGCCGACGTCGACGCGGCGCTGCGGCCGTTTCAGGGAAACCAGCGCCACAATCTGATCAAGGCGCTGCGGTCGCTGTTCCGGCACGCCAAGAAGAATGCTCTGGTCTTCAGCAACCCAACAGCGGGTTTGAAGAGCCAACCAGTAGACCAGGACCTCCTGCCCATCACCGATGACGAGGTGCGCTCGATCGAACAGCTCGCCAGCGAACCGCTTGAACGCCTCGTCGTGGCGCTGAGCGTCGAACATGCCTGCCGCACAGCCGTTATACGCAAACTCACGCTCGACGACATCGACCTGCCGAACCGGCGGATCACCCTTGCCGGACACAACCAACGGCTCGGTGAGCTCACCCACATCGCGCTGAACACATGGCTCGACCACCGCCGGGACAGATGGCCCCACACTCCGAACCGGCACGTTCTACTCACGACGAAAACTGCATTGCGCACAACGCCGGTCAGTCAAAAATCGGTGAAACCATCGTTGAGCGACAATGGATTCACGATCGAACGCATCCGTGCCGACCGAATCCTTCACGAAGCGCTGACCGCAGGCCCGGACCCACTGCACCTGTCTCTCGTCTTCGGCATCTCCCACAACACCGCACGGCGCTACACCACCGTGGCCGAACGGCTGCTCAGCGACGAACTCGAGCAGCCGGTAGAACCGTAGTGCCACCCAACGCCGCCAGACTCAGGGCCCGCGAACCCGCCGCAGTTATGAACCTTCACAGCCGAAAGGCCGTGGGTTCCAACTGAAATCGCTTCAATCCGGCTGAACTCACGGGAAACTCACTGGTAACCCGCCATATTCGATTCGGTCGTATTGCCGCTTGACAGTGTCGGCGTCGTCTGAAAACTGACCCCGTGTCGACGCGGTGGTTTCTAGGTGCGGTCGCAACACTTCTCTAGATTCTGGAGGTTGTGTTGGCATCGTCGCGTCGGGTGAAGAAGGGGCCGGGACGTCGTCCGCAGTCGGCCAAGCGTCAGCGGTTCATGGAGTTGCGGGCTCGCGGGTGGAGCGTGCGGGCCGCGGCCCGCGAAGTCGGTGTGTCCCGGTCCGCTGCGACGAACTGGACACGCGGTTACAAGACCTACCGCAACGGCGTCGCGGTCGGGTTCGTCCCGCCGCTAGATCGACTAGCGGTCCGCCAGATCAGCACGCGATACCTGTCCCAGGACGAGCGCATCGAGATCGCCGATCTGCATCACTCAGGGCTGAGGGTGCGGACGATCGCCACCCGACTCGGTCGAGCGCCGTCGACGATTTCGAGGGAGCTACGGCGCAACGCACCAGCCGGCCGCGGATATCAGCCCTTCGATGCCCACCGGCGAGCCACCGCGCGACGAGCACGTCACCACCGCCGTCGGGTCGACACCAACGACCAGCTCGGTAACGCGGTCGCCGAGCTGCTTCTTCAGCGTTGGAGCCCCCAACAGATCAGCCGTCACCTCCGCCACCGCTTCCCCGATGATTCATCGATGTGGTTATGCCACGAAAGCATCTATCAAGCTGTCTATCAACCGAATTCACGTTTCATGCGGCCCTCGCGATTAGCGCCGCACCGACGCTCACCGCTGCGCACCGGTCGAGATCACCGCCGAGCGCATCACCGCCAGAGTTGCCGGCGGCCGCGGTTCCAGCAGCCGATGCTCACCATCCACGACCGGTCCTTCTCGGCTGTCGACCGGTCTGAAGCCGGCCACTGGGAAGGCGACCTTGTGCGCCACGAGGCGCTGTGTGACCGAGCGGAGGTGAGAGACCTGCGCCGTTGTGCTGTCGCAGCAGCGTAACGAAGCTGGGGGCAGCCTGGACCGGGAGACGCCGGCGAGGGTGGTAAGCAGCCCCGACAACGACGGGACAGGCCGGCACTACCGGATGGCCTGGGTCCGGCAAGCATGAGGAGAAGGTGTACGCGAGGAACCAGTGTTTTAACGCCTCTCAAGTCTCCCGCCAGCTCTAACCCGGTGGATTCGGGCTGGTCTGCGATGCGCACCAACACCACTGGCGTCTCGGTGTTGGGAACTCCGGCTGCGGTTTAGGTCGCTGCCGCTGGAGGCCACGGTGAATGCCTGCGGCGTAGCCGTGGCGATATCGCAGGGGCATAGCTGGGCACCTCCCTCCTCGAGCGGTCAGCAGTGAACGTGGGAACCATCGCGAGGCTCCCGTGTCGTCGTCCTCAGCCGAGGGCGCCGAATCCGGGTTGACGCGTCGTCTGTCGATGGCCACGCGGTGGGGCGGAGGGGCCGTAGTAGTCCGAGCGGGGGAAAGCCTCGTGCATGGCGAAGGGCCCCAGCGGAATTGATGCAGCGAACACGACACGAACGGAGGCACTGGTGAATACCGGTGAGCTGTCATGGCCCGATCCCGATCAGGCGGCATGGCAGGTACGACAGATGCAACGCAAGCTGCACCACTGGGCGGTCGAAGATTCCGACCGCCGCTTTGATGATGTGTTCAACCTCGTCCACCACCCGGACTTTCTCACCGTCGCGTGGGAACGGGTGCGGGGCAACAAGGGCGCACGCTCAGCCGGTGTCGACCGGCTGACTCCTGCGTCCATAACCGGAGATGCCGAGACGGTGGCGTTCCTGAGCCACGTTCGAACCGAACTGAAGGCACGGACATTTGCTCCACTTCCGGTGCGGGAGATACTCATTCCCAAACCAGGGAGCAGCAAACTCAGGCGGCTCGGTATTCCCACGGCGATGGACCGCACGGTTCAAGCGTCGTTGCTGTTGGTGTTGGAGCCGATCTTCGAGGCGGATTTCGAGCCGGTCAGTTACGGTTTCCGTCCCCGACGTCGCGCTCAGGACGCGATCGCCGAGATACATGCTTTGGGGACCCGGAACTATCACTGGGTCTTCGAGGCTGACATCGCGGCGTGTTTCGACGAACTGGCTCACTCCGCCATCATGGAACGAGTACGCACGCGGATCGTCGACAAGCGGGTCCTGGCCCTGATCAAGGCATTCCTGAAGGCGGGCATCATGTCTGGCGACGGAACGGTCAGGGAATCTGATACCGGCACACCCCAGGGTGGCATACTCTCACCGCTGCTGGCCAACATCGCTCTGACGGTGTTGGACGCACATTTCCGTGTGAAATGGGATGCCCATCGGACATCTCAGCGGCGAGATGCCCATCGCAAACG
>NZ_JAOS01000038.1:0-4241 GCF_000523975.1 Mycobacterium sp. MAC_080597_8934
CACTTCTCTAGATTCTGGAGGTTGTGTTGGCATCGTCGCGTCGGTGAAGAATGGGCCGGGACGTCGTCCGCAGTCGGCCAAGCGTCAGCGGTTCATGGAGTTGCGGGCTCGCGGGTGGAGCGTGCGGGCCGCGGCCCGCGAAGTCGGTGTGTCCCGGTCCGCTGCGACGAACTGGACACGCGGTTACAAGACCTACCGCAACGGCGTCGCGGTCGGGTTCGTCCCGCCGCTAGATCGACTAGCGGTCCGCCAGATCAGCACGCGATACCTGTCCCAGGACGAGCGCATCGAGATCGCCGATCTGCATCACTCAGGGCTGAGGGTGCGGACGATCGCCACCCGACTCGGTCGAGCGCCGTCGACGATTTCGAGGGAGCTACGGCGCAACGCACCAGCCGGCCGCGGATATCAGCCCTTCGATGCCCACCGGCGAGCCACCGCGCGACGAGCACGTCACCACCGCCGTCGGGTCGACACCAACGACCAGCTCGGTAACGCGGTCGCCGAGCTGCTTCTTCAGCGTTGGAGCCCCCAACAGATCAGCCGTCACCTCCGCCACCGCTTCCCCGATGATTCATCGATGTGGTTATGCCACGAAAGCATCTATCAAGCTGTCTATCAACCGAATTCACGTTTCATGCGGCCCTCGCGATTAGCGCCGCACCGACGCTCACCGCTGCGCACCGGTCGAGATCACCGCCGAGCGCATCACCGCCAGAGTTGCCGGCGGCCGCGGTTCCAGCAGCCGATGCTCACCATCCACGACCGGTCCTTCTCGGCTGTCGACCGGTCTGAAGCCGGCCACTGGGAAGGCGACCTTGTGCGCCACGAGGCGCTGTGTGACCGAGCGGAGGTGAGAGACCTGCGCCGTTGTGCTGTCGCAGCAGCGTAACGAAGCTGGGGGCAGCCTGGACCGGGAGACGCCGGCGAGGGTGGTAAGCAGCCCCGACAACGACGGGACAGGCCGGCACTACCGGATGGCCTGGGTCCGGCCAAGCATGAGGAGAAGGTGTACGCGAGGAACCAGTGTTTTAACGCCTCTCAAGTCTCCCGCCAGCTCTAACCCGGTGGATTCGGGCTGGTCTGCGATGCGCACCAACACCACTGGCGTCTCGGTGTTGGGAACTCCGGCTGCGGTTTAGGTCGCTGCCGCTGGAGGCCACGGTGAATGCCTGCGGCGTAGCCGTGGCGATATCGCAGGGGCATAGCTGGGCACCTCCCTCCTCGAGCGGTCAGCAGTGAACGTGGGAACCATCGCGAGGCTCCCGTGTCGTCGTCCTCAGCCGAGGGCGCCGAATCCGGGTTGACGCGTCGTCTGTCGATGGCCACGCGGTGGGGCGGAGGGGCCGTAGTAGTCCGAGCGGGGGAAAGCCTCGTGCATGGCGAAGGGCCCCAGCGGAATTGATGCAGCGAACACGACACGAACGGAGGCACTGGTGAATACCGGTGAGCTGTCATGGCCCGATCCCGATCAGGCGGCATGGCAGGTACGACAGATGCAACGCAAGCTGCACCACTGGGCGGTCGAAGATTCCGACCGCCGCTTTGATGATGTGTTCAACCTCGTCCACCACCCGGACTTTCTCACCGTCGCGTGGGAACGGGTGCGGGGCAACAAGGGCGCACGCTCAGCCGGTGTCGACCGGCTGACTCCTGCGTCCATAACCGGAGATGCCGAGACGGTGGCGTTCCTGAGCCACGTTCGAACCGAACTGAAGGCACGGACATTTGCTCCACTTCCGGTGCGGGAGATACTCATTCCCAAACCAGGGAGCAGCAAACTCAGGCGGCTCGGTATTCCCACGGCGATGGACCGCACGGTTCAAGCGTCGTTGCTGTTGGTGTTGGAGCCGATCTTCGAGGCGGATTTCGAGCCGGTCAGTTACGGTTTCCGTCCCCGACGTCGCGCTCAGGACGCGATCGCCGAGATACATGCTTTGGGGACCCGGAACTATCACTGGGTCTTCGAGGCTGACATCGCGGCGTGTTTCGACGAACTGGCTCACTCCGCCATCATGGAACGAGTACGCACGCGGATCGTCGACAAGCGGGTCCTGGCCCTGATCAAGGCATTCCTGAAGGCGGGCATCATGTCTGGCGACGGAACGGTCAGGGAATCTGATACCGGCACACCCCAGGGTGGCATACTCTCACCGCTGCTGGCCAACATCGCTCTGACGGTGTTGGACGCACATTTCCGTGTGAAATGGGATGCCCATCGGACATCTCAGCGGCGAGATGCCCATCGCAAACGTGGCGGGGCCACCTATCGGATCGTCCGCTATGCCGACGATTTCGTGATCATGGTGGCCGGAACCAAAGCGCACGCGGACGCATTATGGGACGAAGTCGCGGATGTCATTGCCCCACTGGGGCTACGGCTATCCGTGGAGAAGACCCAGGTATGCCACCTCGACGAGGGGTTCGACTTTCTCGGATTCCGCATCCAGCGGCGCCGCAAGAAGGGCACGAACAAGGCAGCTGTCTACACCTACCCGTCGAAGAAGGCGCTGCTTTCGATCATGACGAAGGTGCGGGCGCTGACCAAGAAGGCACGTCATCATGGCCTTGCTGATCTCCTCGGACGCCTCAACCCGGTGCTCCGAGGATGGTGTGCGTATTTCCGTCACGGTGTGTCGAAGGCAACCTTCGGATACCTCGATTCCTTTGCCTGGCATCGGGTCACCCAGTGGCTGCTCAAACGGCACAAGCGGATCACGTGGGCGGAGCTCTACCGGCGGTTCCTGACCGGAAGGCCAGGCAATCGTCCGCAAGAGAATGGGATCGTCATGTTCGATACCACCACCGTTCCGATCACTCGGTATCGGTGGCGGGCGAGCAACATCCCCACACCGTGGACCAGCACAGCGGCGACCTCGGTCCCCGCATAACGGTGGCAGTCCGTGGAGCGCCGGATGCGACGAGAGTCGCACGTCCGGTGCGGAGGGCGGGCCGGGGAAACGGGCCAGGAGCAATCCCGGCACCGCGCCCCGGTCCGACCCCTACATCATCGGTAATAACCACCTCTCGGCGATCGGCACTCTGGTCGAACGCCAGACCCGGATGCTGCGGTTGGTGCATCTGCCTCGCAGTGACGCCGACTCCCTGCACGCGGCCTTGGTGGCCCGCATGAAGGATCTGCCACCCACGCTGATGCGGTCGATCACCTGGGACCAGGGCACCGAGATGGCGCGCCACCTTGCCACCACCGACAAGCTCGGCGCGCCCGTCTACTTCTGCGACTCCAGATCACCCTGGCAACGCGGCACGAACGAGAACACCAACGGACTGCTGCGCGACTACTTCCCGAAGGGCGTCACCCTCATCAGCCACCCGCCGGAGCAGTTGTTGGCCGTCGAACACGAACTCAACCATCGCCCCCGCATAGTCCTCCAAGACCGTTGCCCCGCCGATCTATTCGCTGCCCTGTTAGTCTCGAGTGATCCGTCGGTGTTGCGACGTTGAGTAGAACCCACCCCGTCGTCAACACCTCACACCTCTGCCGCGTGGACCGGCCCTAAGTCATTACGTCACGATCGGCGGTGCCCTTGCCGCCGCGAGTGTCCTCACGGGCAAGACACTGCGAAAAGACCGCGCTTCGGCTCCATCACCGCGAATCGTGCGTCGGGCACGGCCACTCGGATGTCGGTGGAGCTCAACATCTCGAATCCGCCCGCCACGCAAGTGCCGTTGACCGCGGCGATGATCGGCTTGTACACGGGGAAGCGATGCAGGACGGCGTGGATTGCGTCGAGCTTGTCCAGAGAAGAATCCGGTTATTTCCGCCTGCATCCTGCGAGTCCGAGGCGGTCGGCGGCATCTCGCTGCCAGATGTCAAGACCCGGGTGTGTGCCAAGTGATAGGTCGACGGTTCGGCGTGTTCGTTGGTCGCCTGTCTACCGGATGGTCATGAGGCGTTCGGTCGGCCCGGTGCCTGTAGGTGAGGGCGGGGTGGCAGCCGCGGTGTTTCTGTGGGACGGTGCGGCGCTCGATTCGATGCGGCTGCGGCCGGTGCTCATTGCGGCGATCCCCTCTTCGGGTGCGTTTCAGTAGATCTGCATATCAGTACGCGGATCAATGAGGGGTCCTGCACTTGGGCCCAAGGTGAGGCGCGGCACCCCTCGCGCGTCGTCGGCGATGAGTTGCCGGCGGGCGTCTGCTGAGGCCCTGTGTTGGGGACGGTCTAGGTGCACGCGGCGAGGTGTGACTGCTGATCGGACTACGCAGGGAGCGATTTTTGG
>NZ_JAOS01000039.1:0-8845 GCF_000523975.1 Mycobacterium sp. MAC_080597_8934
TCTTCGAGGCTGACATCGCGGCGTGTTTCGACGAACTGGCTCACTCCGCCATCATGGAACGAGTACGCACGCGGATCGTCGACAAGCGGGTCCTGGCCCTGATCAAGGCATTCCTGAAGGCGGGCATCATGTCTGGCGACGGAACGGTCAGGGAATCTGATACCGGCACACCCCAGGGTGGCATACTCTCACCGCTGCTGGCCAACATCGCTCTGACGGTGTTGGACGCACATTTCCGTGTGAAATGGGATGCCCATCGGACATCTCAGCGGCGAGATGCCCATCGCAAACGTGGCGGGGCCACCTATCGGATCGTCCGCTATGCCGACGATTTCGTGATCATGGTGGCCGGAACCAAAGCGCACGCGGACGCATTATGGGACGAAGTCGCGGATGTCATTGCCCCACTGGGGCTACGGCTATCCGTGGAGAAGACCCAGGTATGCCACCTCGACGAGGGGTTCGACTTTCTCGGATTCCGCATCCAGCGGCGCCGCAAGAAGGGCACGAACAAGGCAGCTGTCTACACCTACCCGTCGAAGAAGGCGCTGCTTTCGATCATGACGAAGGTGCGGGCGCTGACCAAGAAGGCACGTCATCATGGCCTTGCTGATCTCCTCGGACGCCTCAACCCGGTGCTCCGAGGATGGTGTGCGTATTTCCGTCACGGTGTGTCGAAGGCAACCTTCGGATACCTCGATTCCTTTGCCTGGCATCGGGTCACCCAGTGGCTGCTCAAACGGCACAAGCGGATCACGTGGGCGGAGCTCTACCGGCGGTTCCTGACCGGAAGGCCAGGCAATCGTCCGCAAGAGAATGGGATCGTCATGTTCGATACCACCACCGTTCCGATCACTCGGTATCGGTGGCGGGCGAGCAACATCCCCACACCGTGGACCAGCACAGCGGCGACCTCGGTCCCCGCATAACGGTGGCAGTCCGTGGAGCGCCGGATGCGACGAGAGTCGCACGTCCGGTGCGGAGGGCGGGCCGGGGAAACGGGCCAGGAGCAATCCCGGCACCGCGCCCCGGTCCGACCCCTACATCATCGGTAATAACCACCTCTCGGCGATCGGCACTCTGGTCGAACGCCAGACCCGGATGCTGCGGTTGGTGCATCTGCCTCGCAGTGACGCCGACTCCCTGCACGCGGCCTTGGTGGCCCGCATGAAGGATCTGCCACCCACGCTGATGCGGTCGATCACCTGGGACCAGGGCACCGAGATGGCGCGCCACCTTGCCACCACCGACAAGCTCGGCGCGCCCGTCTACTTCTGCGACTCCAGATCACCCTGGCAACGCGGCACGAACGAGAACACCAACGGACTGCTGCGCGACTACTTCCCGAAGGGCGTCACCCTCATCAGCCACCCGCCGGAGCAGTTGTTGGCCGTCGAACACGAACTCAACCATCGCCCCCGCATAGTCCTCCAAGACCGTTGCCCCGCCGATCTATTCGCTGCCCTGTTAGTCTCGAGTGATCCGTCGGTGTTGCGACGTTGAGTAGAACCCACCCCGTCGTCAACACCTCACACCTCTGCCGCGTGGACCGGCCCTAAGTCATTACGTCACGATCGGCGGTGCCCTTGCCGCCGCGAGTGTCCTCACGGGCAAGACACTGCGAAAAGACCGCGCTTCGGCTCCATCACCGCGAATCGTGCGTCGGGCACGGCCACTCGGATGTCGGTGGAGCTCAACATCTCGAATCCGCCCGCCACGCAAGTGCCGTTGACCGCGGCGATGATCGGCTTGTACACGGGGAAGCGATGCAGGACGGCGTGGATTGCGTCGAGCTTGTCCAGAGAAGAATCCGGTTATTTCCGCCTGCATCCTGCGAGTCCGAGGCGGTCGGCGGCATCTCGCTGCCAGATGTCAAGACCCGGGTGTGTGCCAAGTGATAGGTCGACGGTTCGGCGTGTTCGTTGGTCGCCTGTCTACCGGATGGTCATGAGGCGTTCGGTCGGCCCGGTGCCTGTAGGTGAGGGCGGGGTGGCAGCCGCGGTGTTTCTGTGGGACGGTGCGGCGCTCGATTCGATGCGGCTGCGGCCGGTGCTCATTGCGGCGATCCCCTCTTCGGGTGCGTTTCAGTAGATCTGCATATCAGTACGCGGATCAATGAGGGGTCCTGCACTTGGGCCCAAGGTGAGGCGCGGCACCCCTCGCGCGTCGTCGGCGATGAGTTGCCGGCGGGCGTCTGCTGAGGCCCTGTGTTGGGGACGGTCTAGGTGCACGCGGCGAGGTGTGACTGCTGATCGGACTACGCAGGGAGCGATTTTTGGCCAACAGCGATACTGAATTCTAGGAAGAAAGGTTTCTGCAGATATCGGGCACCAACCGAGTAAGTCTAGTTTGCTGGCACCTTGAAACTCTGATAATCGTAATCAAGTCAGACTCTGGCCTGAATGATTCACGTTGTGCTCGATATCAGTAAGTACGCAGACGCGAATTGGCGCATGTCAGTACACCAGTACATGGTTGTTGAACTGCTGCAATATACGATTGTAGGTGTGGAAGTCAGTGTCTACTGAAACACTGAATTTATGAATATGAATCACTTTGCAAACAAGGTAGCCCAATTGGCTTGACGCTCACTTTCTGTAGTAGCTAAGCTGCATTGCATAGCCAAAGTTCATACAGCTGGTGGCATTGCTATCACCAGTTGTGGGAATCCAGTTGTGGGAATGGAGGTGAGCCCCATTACCACCTAAGTGACTGTGCAACGCACGACAAGTGCGCCGATCATAACGCGATCATCTAATGATCCATGAATTCGGAGGGGAACATGACTTGCAAGACACGACGCCGCGGTATCACGATCAAGCTCGGCATGGCCGCAGGTGCAGCTTTGGCCGCCGGGCTCATCCCGATAGCCAGCGCGGGCGCTGCCTGGGCGGATGAGCCAGACCCAGGGATCACAGTTGGGGGCGGCGGGTCTGGTGGAGTGTCCACCCCGATCGGTGGGGGCAGGGCGTCGACCGGCGGGTCCGGTGCTTTCAACGACAATGGCGGCGGCTTCGGTACTGGCACGTCGGGCGGTTTGACCGGTCCGGCGGCGCTGGGAGCGGCGCTTCCACCGGCGCGGGCGGTGGTTTCACCCTGCCGGGATTGCCGGGATTTTGAGGTAGGCACCGCAGCGGGAATCGACATTTGACTGGCGTGGCCGCTAGCCGCGCAGCAACGGATGTCGACATGCGGGGCAAGCGGATGACGCACCCCGAAGCCTCGGGAGAGGACGTTTGCTTGGTGATTGGGACCGGTCGCCCGAGTCGCGCACATCGTGGCCGGGCGACCGCTCGTCGGCGGGTATGACGGTCGGCTGCCGAACACGCCTGGCGCCTGAAGCGGCCACCCATGATGCCGAGCATGAAGTGTTGGTGCGCGCGCCCAGTCGCAAAGTTCGTGATTGAGGCGTGACGGGCGGTCCACCACGCAACGCACGATGTCTTGCGGTCACCATCTTCCACCATCTTCGAGCCAGCGCCCGTTCACATCCGGCCACCAGGTCGGCAACGGGTCGCGGCGGGCAAGGCGGGCGGTTCATCGCGCTGCGCGGCGCACCAGACAGCGCGGTCGCCTGGCGTTTCTGCCGCGCGCTCGCAACGCCGTGCTGCGCCGCTTCATCGAGGCTGCAGTGCGCTTCATCGCGTCGATGAGGTCCTTGGCCTCGCCGATCGATTCCAAAATGGCCACCCGAGCTTGGCCGGCCTCCTTAGTCAGTGGTGTGCCCAGGAGCTGCCAGTCCGAGCGCAGCCAGTCGCGCGCCGCGCTGAGCGCTGATCTCACTTCGTCGATGCAGGCGCGGGCGTTCTCGAATAGTTCGGGACGAGTTGGCAGGTCAGCCATGGGTTGTCCTTTGCGGCGGGTTGTAGCGGGAAGCCGTGGGAGTGACGGCCGGCGAGGTTTTCACCAGCCGGCGTAGGCAAGGGGCAGGTCGGCGATGACTTGTCGGCGTGATTCGTCGAGGCTGGCAGCAATGTCGCTGAGGCCATTTGCGCCAAGTGATCGCAAGAGTTCGCCGCCGGGCTCAGAGTTGTAAAAGCTCACCATCGCCGCAAGGAACATCGCTTCGCCCGAGGACAGCCATCCGATAGCTGATCGGATCTCGTCGACCCTCGGCGAGAGATCCCACTTGCTGGTCGCGCTGTCCGGGGAAGTCTGGCCGTCGGCGAACCATCGGGGACCGGCGATCTCTACACCGCGCTGCCACGCTTGAAAAACGGTCTCATCATAGAAACGTGCTGACATGTGTTCTCCTCCTGAGCCGTTCATGAGTTTCTTCCAGGTGTGACAATCGTTATCCCGAGGGCACGGGCGGCGTCGCTGAGTCGACTGTCATAGGCGACCATGGCGGTCAATGGTGCTGTGGATGCGGCGATTTGAGCGGTGGCCAGGTGTATCGCATCGAGCGAGCGCAGCGCCGGATCGGGGTAGGCGGCCGCGGTGGCGCGGATGACCTGGTCGATTTCGAACCGATCCAGTCTGGCCAGCACAGAGGGGACAGCAGATAAGCCATTTGGGGCGACTGCGCGGATGGCTCTGGGGAGCTCCACTTCAGCCAAGGCAGATGTTATCCAACGTGTTTCGGTGCGTTCATCGAGCCAGTCAGCTAGAGCATCAGATTCGACTTCGATCCGGATCAGCTTGACCAGAGCCGAGGTATCCAGGTAGATCACCGGCTAATACCTTTCCTCGGCGCGCAGACGTTGCAATAGCGCGCCGGCGTCGAGATTGTCGTGCATCGGAACGGTCGGCCGCGGGGCTGGGCCGGCCAGCGTCGCCGGTTGCACTCTGCCGGCAGTGATCAACGCATCCAGTGGGCCGGCGGTAGCGGGGATTATTCGGGCGATGACTTCCCCGCGCTCAGTAAGCGTGATCTCTTCGCCACGCTTGACGCGGGCCAAGACCTTTGCCGTCTCTTGGTTGAGCATTCGGAGAGGTACTTCACTCATACCAATAATGTACTACATAGTTGTACTACATGCTATGGTGGCGCAACTGGTTCGGAGCGCCGGCGGCCCATGTCCACACGCCCGCCCCCGAGAATCAACCTATCGACGAAGCCGTTCAGGAACTCCGCGCCGGCCTCGTCGTCAGGCTCGCGGCCATCGGTGCTCACAAAGGGACCTATCCGTCTCTAGCTGCCTTGTCAGCTCAATTCTCACAGGTGGGGCAGAGATATGCGACGGTCAGCGCGTGGTTATACGGCCGAGCCATTCGCTTGATGCCGGCGGTCTGCGGGCGGTGCCGCTCAGTCAGTGCCGTCGTCCCGACCATTGGTGGCGCCAGCCACTCGGCCAACCTAGCCTTGACCTGCTCCGCCTGCTCCCGACTGTGGCACATGTCGTTTGCCATCTTTCCGAGTGTTACGCGGCAGGGGAGAAGGTCAAGTCCAGGGACGTGGTGTACGACGTCGTCGTGTGATTCTTCGACTTGGTGGTTTAGGCGGTCAGTGCCGCCGGGGTGTCCTCCTGTTCTGTTGATGGCGTGTGGTCGGCGCGGGATTTGCTGAGGACGTCGAGGCCGAGGTAGCGGCGGGATTCGGCCCATTCGTCGTGTTGTTCGGCCAGCACCGCGCCGACGAGGCGGATTAGGGCGTTGCGGTCGGGGAAGATTCCGACGACGTCGGTGCGCCGGCGGATTTCCTTGTTGAGTCGTTCTTTTATCCGGCCCTCGGGGGCGGGTCAACCCGTCGGGGTGGGATGTTCATCGATCGAGGCGCTGGAGGTGGTCGGTAAGGGCGTGGGCGACGCGGTCGTGGCGGGCGGCTTCGTCGGTCCAGCCGCGGCACTCGGCGTCGGTTCTGAGGGCCTGGACGTCGGCGAGTTGGTCGGTGAGCGTGTCGCGGAATTCGGGGGCGGTGACGTAGTTGTCGCAGGTTTCGCAGATGTTGGCATAAGGGCACGCGCCCGCGGATTCGTGGCGAGCGCAGTATCCGTGTGCAACGCGGGTTTTCAGCATTTCACTGTGCAGCCAGCCGACCTTGTCGGGCAGGATCGGTTTGCCGACCGGGGTGAGGGTGAACTGGCGGCGCATCTTGCCCATCGCTTCGTCGTAGGCCGCGCGCAGGGTGGGCGAGGCCAGGGTGGCGTAGCGGATCGTCATTTGTGGAGTGACGTGCCCGAGTAAGGACATCAAGGCCTGCAGACTCATCCCGGCGTTGGCGAGTTCGGTGGCCCAGGTGTGGCGCAACTGATGTGGAGTGACCATCAGGACGCCGCCGTCGGGACGGTGCAACCCGGCGGATTCAGCGGCGGTGAGCAGCCCGTTGCGCAGCCGGGTGTAGCCCAGGCGGCGTCCGTGCCGGGTGAACAGAAAGTCGGTGAGCACGCCGGTGCGTGGGTGCGGCAGCGGCCGGTGCGTGCCGCGGAGGGCGACCCACTCGTCGAGCGCGGCGAGGGTCGCGGCGGAGAGCGGGACCATGCGTTCGGTGGCGAGCTTGCCCAGTGGCACCTTCAGCCAGGTTCCGGCCGGTCCGTAGTCGATGATGCTGCCCAGTTCGAGGTCGAGCAGTTCCCCCGCCCGCAGGCCGGCACCACGCAGCACGGTCAGGCCGATGCGGGCGAACGGATCCTGCAGGTGGGCAACGGCGTTCATCACTGCCGCGTCCACATCGGGTGCTAGCGCGCGTGGCAACGGCTGGTCGAGTTTGGGGACGTCGGCGGCGAATACCAACCGCCGTGGTGGGGCCTGCGCCCAGCCCCAGGCGGTGATGTCGTCGAGCAGGTTGCGCAGACTGAGCACTGCCGACTGGGCCACCGCGGCCGAGACGGTGCGCCCGGCGCCCGCGGCGGCGCGCTGACCACGCCAGCCCCGGGTGCGATTCCATTTCAGGTAGCCCTCGATGCAGCTCCGGTCGAGTTCACGCAGGCTGATGACGTCGGGATGGTGAGCGGTGAGGTATTCGGCGAAGGGCAGCAGGTCGTTGATCAGCGACTCGACCGATTTGGGCCGCAGCACCGCCGCGCGCACGCCGATGTAGCGCAGCAACGTCTGACGGATCGGGTCGGGCATCTCCACCTCGGTGAAGCGCTGCTCGAGGCTACGGGCCCACCGCCGGCGTTTCGGCGCGGTGTCGATGACCGCGGTCTCGAACAACAGCTGCCGCAGGCTGGCCAGCCGCCCCCTGTATGCCCGCCGCGACGATGGCGGCACCACGGTACGTGACAGCGCGGCGTCGAAGTCGTCGAGCGCGTCGCCGGTCAGGTCGGCGACCATTCCGCCGTGGTGTGCCAGCACTACCGCCAGACATTCGCCGAGGACCGTCTCGACCCAGGAACTCCTCCAGCCCAACCGAATTCCCGCATTCCGCAACGCGGCGAATCCGCTCGGATCCCGGTCCTCCACTGCGCGGCCCAGCCCGGTCAACTGTTTGACCGCGGCCAGCTCGACGTCCAGCCGTAACCGGCCGGTGCCGATCGTGTGACAGATCAGCGGCCACGCCCCGGTGTCCCGTATCTCGGCGATCCGCTCGGCTGCCGGCAGCGTCATCCAGGCGTGCAGGTCGCGGTGGCGTGCGGTGAAGTCGCGAGCGATCCGAATCCGGTCGCGTACCGCCCGCCCGCTCAAACCCAGGGTGGCGACGTGGTCGAGATAATCCGCCACCACCTCGTCGGCGCCTACGGGTTGGCCGACCAACACCGTGGTCACTGCCGGGCTCCGGCCAACGTCGCACGAGCAGCACCGTATTCGGCGGCGAGCTGCTCGATCGACAAATGCACGTAGCGGGCCGTGGTCTCCGGCGAGACATGCCCCATCAACGCCCGCAACGCCAGCAGATCGATTCCGGCCGCCGACAATTCGGTGCCGTAGGTATGCCGTAAACGGTGCGGGCGGACTCTTGTGGCGCCAGAGGTCTCCCGGTGCCGACGGAACAGGCTGCGCAGCCCGGCCTCGCTGACCGGTGCACCGGTCGTCGGCCGCGCAGCACTACGAAGCACTGCGGCGTCGCCAACCCCGGCGGCCGCTCCCATCGCAGGTAGGCGGCGAGCTCGGTGAAGAACGCCGCATCGACCGGGACATGACGTTCCTTGCCGCCCTTGCCGATCACCCGAAGCCGGCGCCGGCCCATATCGACGTCGGCGAGCAGCAGGCCACGCGCCTCGGCCGAACGCAGCCCTCCGAGTAGCATCACCAGCACCATCGCCCGGTCCCGGTGCGTTGCCAGTGTCGCCAGGAACGCGTCGACATCGTTGGTGGACAACGATTCCGGAAGACGCTGCGGCTGACGCACCAACCTACCGCCACTGCGTGCACGCCCGGGACCCAGATGACCGAGCAACCCCCGCTGCGACTGGCGCAGCCCCTGTCCCCGCCGCGGCGACGGCACCGGATTGTCGGTGCAGACACCGGTCATCACCAGATACTCGAATAACGCGCGCACTGCCGCGACCCGGCGGTTCACCGTCGAAGCTGCCGGCGGGGTCGACGAGCGGTGACCGCCGGTGGGCTGGTCCGTTCGGCGGACGCCTTGCCAGTCGATCCAGTCGAACACCAACGGCGCATCGACCGCGGCGAGCCCGACCGCTTGCTGGACGAGGAACCGGCTCAAATTGGCGACGTCGAATGCGTAGGCCCGCACCGTGGCCGCGCTGAACCCCCGTCCCGCCAAATGGTTGAGAAACGCGTTCACCGCGTCCTGCCCGTCCCAGTCGCCCTCCAGGACATATCCGCTGTCGCTCTTGAGTACCCGCATCGCCGCTCCGCCTTCCCCCACCGAGATGCAGACAGCATCCATCCGTGCTCAGCGCTTGTGCGTGAACCTCACGCTGCAGCCCGAACCGTGTCCCCGGAGAGCCGGTTAACGGATAGTGGGTTGGTTGACCAGATCTTTTTCCAGTGGGCCACC
>NZ_JAOS01000040.1:0-3768 GCF_000523975.1 Mycobacterium sp. MAC_080597_8934
GGTCAAGTCCAGGGACGTGGTGTACGACGTCGTCGTGTGATTCTTCGACTTGGTGGTTTAGGCGGTCAGTGCCGCCGGGGTGTCCTCCTGTTCTGTTGATGGCGTGTGGTCGGCGCGGGATTTGCTGAGGACGTCGAGGCCGAGGTAGCGGCGGGATTCGGCCCATTCGTCGTGTTGTTCGGCCAGCACCGCGCCGACGAGGCGGATTAGGGCGTTGCGGTCGGGGAAGATTCCGACGACGTCGGTGCGCCGGCGGATTTCCTTGTTGAGTCGTTCTTTTATCCGGCCCTCGGGGGCGGGTCAACCCGTCGGGGTGGGATGTTCATCGATCGAGGCGCTGGAGGTGGTCGGTAAGGGCGTGGGCGACGCGGTCGTGGCGGCGGCTTCGTCGGTCCAGCCGCGGCACTCGGCGTCGGTTCTGAGGCCTGGACGTCGGCGAGTTGGTCGGTGAGCGTGTCGCGGAATTCGGGGCGGTGACGTAGTTGTCGCAGGTTTCGCAGATGTTGGCATAAGGGCACGCGCCCGCGGATTCGTGGCGAGCGCAGTATCCGTGTGCAACGCGGGTTTTCAGCATTTCACTGTGCAGCCAGCCGACCTTGTCGGGCAGGATCGGTTTGCCGACCGGGGTGAGGGTGAACTGGCGGCGCATCTTGCCCATCGCTTCGTCGTAGGCCGCGCGCAGGGTGGGCGAGGCCAGGGTGGCGTAGCGGATCGTCATTTGTGGAGTGACGTGCCCGAGTAAGGACATCAAGGCCTGCAGACTCATCCCGGCGTTGGCGAGTTCGGTGGCCCAGGTGTGGCGCAACTGATGTGGAGTGACCATCAGGACGCCGCCGTCGGGACGGTGCAACCCGGCGGATTCAGCGGCGGTGAGCAGCCCGTTGCGCAGCCGGGTGTAGCCCAGGCGGCGTCCGTGCCGGGTGAACAGAAAGTCGGTGAGCACGCCGGTGCGTGGGTGCGGCAGCGGCCGGTGCGTGCCGCGGAGGGCGACCCACTCGTCGAGCGCGGCGAGGGTCGCGGCGGAGAGCGGGACCATGCGTTCGGTGGCGAGCTTGCCCAGTGGCACCTTCAGCCAGGTTCCGGCCGGTCCGTAGTCGATGATGCTGCCCAGTTCGAGGTCGAGCAGTTCCCCGCCCGCAGGCCGGCACCACGCAGCACGGTCAGGCCGATGCGGGCGAACGGATCCTGCAGGTGGGCAACGGCGTTCATCACTGCCGCGTCCACATCGGGTGCTAGCGCGCGTGGCAACGGCTGGTCGAGTTTGGGGACGTCGGCGGCGAATACCAACCGCCGTGGTGGGGCCTGCGCCCAGCCCCAGGCGGTGATGTCGTCGAGCAGGTTGCGCAGACTGAGCACTGCCGACTGGGCCACCGCGGCCGAGACGGTGCGCCGGCGCCGCGGCGGCGCGCTGACCACGCCAGCCCGGGTGCGATTCCATTTCAGGTAGCCCTCGATGCAGCTCCGGTCGAGTTCACGCAGGCTGATGACGTCGGGATGGTGAGCGGTGAGGTATTCGGCGAAGGGCAGCAGGTCGTTGATCAGCGACTCGACCGATTTGGGCCGCAGCACCGCCGCGCGCACGCCGATGTAGCGCAGCAACGTCTGACGGATCGGGTCGGGCATCTCCACCTCGGTGAAGCGCTGCTCGAGGCTACGGGCCCACCGCCGGCGTTTCGGCGCGGTGTCGATGACCGCGGTCTCGAACAACAGCTGCCGCAGGCTGGCCAGCCGCCCCCTGTATGCCCGCCGCGACGATGGCGGCACCACGGTACGTGACAGCGCGGCGTCGAAGTCGTCGAGCGCGTCGCCGGTCAGGTCGGCGACCATTCCGCCGTGGTGTGCCAGCACTACCGCCAGACATTCGCCGAGGACCGTCTCGACCAGGAACTCCTCCAGCCCAACCGAATTCCCGCATTCCGCAACGCGGCGAATCCGCTCGGATCCCGGTCCTCCACTGCGCGGCCCAGCCCGGTCAACTGTTTGACCGCGGCCAGCTCGACGTCCAGCCGTAACCGGCCGGTGCCGATCGTGTGACAGATCAGCGGCCACGCCCGGTGTCCCGTATCTCGGCGATCCGCTCGGCTGCCGGCAGCGTCATCCAGGCGTGCAGGTCGCGGTGGCGTGCGGTGAAGTCGCGAGCGATCCGAATCCGGTCGCGTACCGCCCGCCGCTCAAACCCAGGGTGGCGACGTGGTCGAGATAATCCGCCACCACCTCGTCGGCGCCTACGGGTTGGCCGACCAACACCGTGGTCACTGCCGGGCTCGGCCAACGTCGCACGAGCAGCACCGTATTCGGCGGCGAGCTGCTCGATCGACAAATGCACGTAGCGGCCGTGGTCTCCGGCGAGACATGCCCCATCAACGCCCGCAACGCCAGCAGATCGATTCCGGCCGCCGACAATTCGGTGCCGTAGGTATGCCGTAAACGGTGCGGCGGACTCTTGTGGCGCCAGAGGTCTCCCGGTGCCGACGGAACAGGCTGCGCAGCCCGGCCTCGCTGACCGGTGCACCGGTCGTCGGCCGCGCAGCACTACGAAGCACTGCGGCGTCGCCAACCCCGGCGGCCGCTCCCATCGCAGGTAGGCGGCGAGCTCGGTGAAGAACGCCGCATCGACCGGGACATGACGTTCCTTGCCGCCCTTGCCGATCACCCGAAGCCGGCGCCGGCCCATATCGACGTCGGCGAGCAGCAGGCCACGCGCCTCGGCCGAACGCAGCCCTCCGAGTAGCATCACCAGCACCATCGCCCGGTCCCGGTGCGTTGCCAGTGTCGCCAGGAACGCGTCGACATCGTTGGTGGACAACGATTCCGGAAGACGCTGCGGCTGACGCACCAACCTACCGCCACTGCGTGCACGCCCGGGACCCAGATGACCGAGCAACCCCCGCTGCGACTGGCGCAGCCCTGTCCCGCCGCGGCGACGGCACCGGATTGTCGGTGCAGACACCGGTCATCACCAGATACTCGAATAACGCGCGCACTGCCGCGACCCGGCGGTTCACCGTCGAAGCTGCCGGCGGGGTCGACGAGCGGTGACCGCCGGTGGGCTGGTCCGTTCGGCGGACGCCTTGCCAGTCGATCCAGTCGAACACCAACGGCGCATCGACCGCGGCGAGCCCGACCGCTTGCTGGACGAGGAACCGGCTCAAATTGGCGACGTCGAATGCGTAGGCCCGCACCGTGGCCGCGCTGAACCCCCGTCCCGCCAAATGGTTGAGAAACGCGTTCACCGCGTCCTGCCCGTCCCAGTCGCCCTCCAGGACATATCCGCTGTCGCTCTTGAGTACCCGCATCGCCGCTCCGCCTTCCCCCACCGAGATGCAGACAGCATCCATCCGTGCTCAGCGCTTGTGCGTGAACCTCACGCTGCAGCCCGAACCGTGTCCCCGGAGAGCCGGTTAACGGATAGTGGGTTGGTTGACCAGATCTTTTTCCAGTGGGCCACCGGGAAGTCGGCGAAGGCGGTGATGTCGGCGGCGGCCTCGCGCAACATGGTTTCGACCTTGGGGAACTGGCGGCCGAGCATGCCGGCGATGGTGTCGAGTTGTTCGCGCACGTGCTCGGCGTCTGGCTGGGCGAAGACGGTGCGGATCGCGGCGGCGACCATCTCTGCGGAGCCCTTGGGCACTTGGGCGAGCACGTTGCGCAGGAAGTGCACTCGACACCGCTGCCAGGCGGCCCCGATCAGCACGGCGTCAATGGCACTGCGCAGTCCGGCATGGGCATCGGAGATGACCAGTTGGACTCCGGCCAGACCGCGGGATT
>NZ_JAOS01000041.1:0-2563 GCF_000523975.1 Mycobacterium sp. MAC_080597_8934
ATTCAGCGGCGGTGAGCAGCCCGTTGCGCAGCCGGGTGTAGCCCAGGCGGCGTCCGTGCCGGGTGAACAGAAAGTCGGTGAGCACGCCGGTGCGTGGGTGCGGCAGCGGCCGGTGCGTGCCGCGGAGGGCGACCCACTCGTCGAGCGCGGCGAGGGTCGCGGCGGAGAGCGGGACCATGCGTTCGGTGGCGAGCTTGCCCAGTGGCACCTTCAGCCAGGTTCCGGCCGGTCCGTAGTCGATGATGCTGCCCAGTTCGAGGTCGAGCAGTTCCCCGCCCGCAGGCCGGCACCACGCAGCACGGTCAGGCCGATGCGGGCGAACGGATCCTGCAGGTGGGCAACGGCGTTCATCACTGCCGCGTCCACATCGGGTGCTAGCGCGCGTGGCAACGGCTGGTCGAGTTTGGGGACGTCGGCGGCGAATACCAACCGCCGTGGTGGGGCCTGCGCCCAGCCCCAGGCGGTGATGTCGTCGAGCAGGTTGCGCAGACTGAGCACTGCCGACTGGGCCACCGCGGCCGAGACGGTGCGCCCGGCGCCCGCGGCGGCGCGCTGACCACGCCAGCCCCGGGTGCGATTCCATTTCAGGTAGCCCTCGATGCAGCTCCGGTCGAGTTCACGCAGGCTGATGACGTCGGGATGGTGAGCGGTGAGGTATTCGGCGAAGGGCAGCAGGTCGTTGATCAGCGACTCGACCGATTTGGGCCGCAGCACCGCCGCGCGCACGCCGATGTAGCGCAGCAACGTCTGACGGATCGGGTCGGGCATCTCCACCTCGGTGAAGCGCTGCTCGAGGCTACGGGCCCACCGCCGGCGTTTCGGCGCGGTGTCGATGACCGCGGTCTCGAACAACAGCTGCCGCAGGCTGGCCAGCCGCCCCTGTATGCCGCCGCGACGATGGCGGCACCACGGTACGTGACAGCGCGGCGTCGAAGTCGTCGAGCGCGTCGCCGGTCAGGTCGGCGACCATTCCGCCGTGGTGTGCCAGCACTACCGCCAGACATTCGCCGAGGACCGTCTCGACCCAGGAACTCCTCCAGCCCAACCGAATTCCCGCATTCCGCAACGCGGCGAATCCGCTCGGATCCCGGTCCTCCACTGCGCGGCCAGCCGGTCAACTGTTTGACCGCGGCCAGCTCGACGTCCAGCCGTAACCGGCCGGTGCCGATCGTGTGACAGATCAGCGGCCACGCCCCGGTGTCCCGTATCTCGGCGATCCGCTCGGCTGCCGGCAGCGTCATCCAGGCGTGCAGGTCGCGGTGGCGTGCGGTGAAGTCGCGAGCGATCCGAATCCGGTCGCGTACCGCCCGCCCGCTCAAACCCAGGGTGGCGACGTGGTCGAGATAATCCGCCACCACCTCGTCGGCGCCTACGGGTTGGCCGACCAACACCGTGGTCACTGCCGGGCTCCGGCCAACGTCGCACGAGCAGCACCGTATTCGGCGGCGAGCTGCTCGATCGACAAATGCACGTAGCGGGCCGTGGTCTCCGGCGAGACATGCCCCATCAACGCCCGCAACGCCAGCAGATCGATTCCGGCCGCCGACAATTCGGTGCCGTAGGTATGCCGTAAACGGTGCGGGCGGACTCTTGTGGCGCCAGAGGTCTCCCGGTGCCGACGGAACAGGCTGCGCAGCCCGGCCTCGCTGACCGGTGCACCGGTCGTCGGGCCGCGCAGCACTACGAAGCACTGCGGCGTCGCCAACCCCGGCGGCCGCTCCCATCGCAGGTAGGCGGCGAGCTCGGTGAAGAACGCCGCATCGACCGGGACATGACGTTCCTTGCCGCCCTTGCCGATCACCCGAAGCCGGCGCCGGCCCATATCGACGTCGGCGAGCAGCAGGCCACGCGCCTCGGCCGAACGCAGCCCTCCGAGTAGCATCACCAGCACCATCGCCCGGTCCCGGTGCGTTGCCAGTGTCGCCAGGAACGCGTCGACATCGTTGGTGGACAACGATTCCGGAAGACGCTGCGGCTGACGCACCAACCTACCGCCACTGCGTGCACGCCCGGGACCCAGATGACCGAGCAACCCCCGCTGCGACTGGCGCAGCCCCTGTCCCCGCCGCGGCGACGGCACCGGATTGTCGGTGCAGACACCGGTCATCACCAGATACTCGAATAACGCGCGCACTGCCGCGACCCGGCGGTTCACCGTCGAAGCTGCCGGCGGGGTCGACGAGCGGTGACCGCCGGTGGGCTGGTCCGTTCGGCGGACGCCTTGCCAGTCGATCCAGTCGAACACCAACGGCGCATCGACCGCGGCGAGCCCGACCGCTTGCTGGACGAGGAACCGGCTCAAATTGGCGACGTCGAATGCGTAGGCCCGCACCGTGGCCGCGCTGAACCCCCGTCCCGCCAAATGGTTGAGAAACGCGTTCACCGCGTCCTGCCCGTCCCAGTCGCCCTCCAGGACATATCCGCTGTCGCTCTTGAGTACCCGCATCGCCGCTCCGCCTTCCCCCACCGAGATGCAGACAGCATCCATCCGTGCTCAGCGCTTGTGCGTGAACCTCACGCTGCAGCCCGAACCGTGTCCCCGGAGAGCCGGTTAACGGATAGT